>JAYVFS010000141.1:0-12559 GCA_043772905.1 Saprospiraceae bacterium
CACTACAGATTAAGGGTACATCATCTATTCGTTCTACTTGCATACGCAAGGTTACGATATTTCTTTTTTTCCGTTTGTAAAATCAACGAAACGTGAGTAATAAATTGAAAGAGTTCTATAAAAATAGTTGCTTCTCAAATTGCTCCATAGATGCCACAAAAATCTCCACTTTGAATAAAATGTTGCAGGCATTGGCAAATAAAGATTGCACCGCTAAAACTTACAATATTTTCAATGGAGCTATACAGCGTTTCAAAGCAATCAATGACCGCTTTGCTATCTTTGGTTATCCCAAAAGAACATGAAAATAGTAGATATTGAAATGGATTATCCATAGGACGAATCTTGGGTGTCTAACAGTTTTCTAAAGGTTTTGCCATTCGGTGTTTTACACATCACAAAAAAACACATAAAACCCGAATGAACCTAACAAAAGCTCACAAAAAATATAAGATTAACAACCTGATGCTGCTTTGGTGCTTTAGAACTTCTTACAGGGCTACGCCCTTATTTTGATATTTCTGATAATAAATGGCTACCAACGTTTTGCACCTACGGCGCATTGCGAAGGGTATCCTTGCGCCATTAGGTGCAAAACGTTGGTAGAAAATAGGTCAAAATGAGACCCCATCGGAGCGTAGCTCTATAACTTTTCTAAAGTGTCCAAGTAGAAACAAGTACCCCCTCAGTAAAAAAGCCTTGCACGCCATACTTTTTTCCGCCATTTGCAGCCTAAAGTTTAGTTTTGTCCATCTTAAACTTAAAAAGCTCCTTTATAAGTTTGGTTTTGTCTTTTTCAAACTTAAAATGCCGCATTTTAAGTTTGGTTTTCTCTTTTTTAAACTTAAAAAGCTCCTTTATAAGTTTGGTTTTGTCTTTTTCAAACTTAAAATGCCGCATTATACGTTTGGTTTTGTCTTTCCCAAACTTAAAATGCCGCATTATACGTTTGGTTTTCTCTTTCTTAAACTTAAAATGCCGCATTATACGTTTGGTTTTCTCTTTTTTAAACTTATGACGCTAACATCTTGAAACCACCGATTTTCAATCGGTAGGCTATGATAACCCACGACTGCCATCTATCATCTTTACAAAACATCACATCTTTTTGATGTTTTTTGATGTGATGTTTTGTAGAGATGATAGATGGGAGAGGCGGACGTTTATCGCCCCGCCGTTGAAACGGCGGGTTACAAGATGCTATATGTGGTACAACTTATTTCTAAGTTCTTACTTATTATTCAGCGAAAATACTATTTTGATATAAAATTCCCATTCTATCTGTCAAAAGGAATTAAAATGGACATAAATTATTTGTATATATAAATTATGGCATATTGTTTGCGACTAAAATAATACAGCAATTTTGTTGTATCATCTTAAAATAATATAAAAATGGGACTTTCAGTTTCTCTCGGTTTTAAACTATATGCTGATGATAAATTGGCAACATTTAGTAACACAACCTATCAAATGATGTCTGGCGACGAGAAATATGTGTCGTTAAAATCGTTTGTTGACGACATCAAAGTGAAAAACGATGCTTTTGTTTTGAGCATTGCTCTTGCTTCACGACGCGATACAATGCTGGTAGCGGATAAAAATAATCTTAAAGAAATCTTACTCAAGCATTTGGCTAAAGTTGCACGCGCACTTGAAGATTTGGCAGAAGATAATGATGACGACCCGCGCATCATCACGGACGCTGGTTTTGAAGTGCGTGGCGCAAACAAAGTATCTAAAGGCACAAAAAGAACTGTAACTGAATTGGATACGCCCGTAGTGGAAGCTAAAAATATCGAGAATAAGCCTGGATTTGCCACGGTGAAGTGTAAACGTGTCAGAAATGCCATCAACTACGCCTTTTTATATAGAATATTAGACGAACCCGTTTGGCAAAACGGCACTTACGACAGTACAGGTGAATATACTTTTGCCAATCTCGAATCCAGAAAAGTCTATGAGTTTCAGATAATTGCACAAGGTACCAATGGTCTTGCGAGTGGTGCATCAGTGCCTGTGGCGATTTTTGTATCTTGATTAATGGGTAATGGGTATTGAATAAAAATGCCTCGCTTTGGACAACCGAAGCGAGGCATTTTCTTATTATGTTCTCCAGCTAAAGATGGAGGCAATTGATACCTGTATCCACAGCCTCCATATATCAGCTATAAACCTTCCACTATTTCAGATTATCAATAAAAGCCAGTAACAAGGCGGCATCTTCTTCATTGATGGGGTTACTGATGTCGTTTTTTTTGCAAAACGCTAAGATTTCCACAGAAGTAAACACAGGAGTGTAAAGATATTTGATTTCATGACCTATTTATTTGAAAATGAAAGAGTAAAGTATCAGACAAAATTGAGTTTTTATACAGAAAAAAATGATTATTTACTGAGGGGTACGATACAATTCAATAATCCTTAAATGCCTATTCATTGGAATCGTCCATTATATATATCTTTGTCGGCAACCAATCAGTCATTTTCTAACAATAAAAACATCTTTAAATGTCAAAACAAAACGTCCTTCTCTCTTTCCTTCTATTGTTGTCACTCCAAATCTTCTCACAACCTAAAATCATGGGTTTTACACCTGTCAATGCTGCTAAACAAGCGGACTGGGAAAAACAATTCGATGCCCAACTCAATCCACAAAACTTAGATACGTGGATGCAATTCCTAACGTCGCACCCGCATCATGTCGGCTCGCCGCATGACAAGGCAAATGCCGACTATATGCTCAATTTATTCAAAAATTGGGGCTATGATGCGCAAATTGAGACCTATAATGTCTTGTTTCCAACGCCTAAGACAAGGGTTTTAGAATTGTTAGGTGCAAAACCTTATAAAGCCAAACTGGAAGAATCCGCTTTGAAAGAAGACAAAACAAGTGGGCAAAAATCGGAACAATTGCCGAGCTATAATGCTTTCTCTGCCGATGGCGATGTGACGGCTGAATTGGTCTTTGTCAACCGTGGCATCCCTGCGGATTATGAAGAATTGGACAAAATGGGCATTGATGTTAAAGGTAAAATCGTCATTGCCAAATACGGTGGTTCATGGCGTGGCATCAAACCCAAAGTAGCGGCTGAACACGGTGCCATCGGTTGCATCATCTATTCCGACCCTGCCGACGATGGTTATGTGCAAGGCGATGTCTATCCTGT
This sequence comes from Saprospiraceae bacterium, assembly GCA_043772905.1. Classification (GTDB taxonomy): domain Bacteria; phylum Bacteroidota; class Bacteroidia; order Chitinophagales; family Saprospiraceae; genus JAAFJT01. The sequence goes on from JAYVFS010000141.1 coordinate 3,171, forward strand.
GGGTCCATTTCGTCCCAAAGATGGTGTGCAACGTGGTTCTGTGATGGATATGCCCGTCTATCCCGGTGACCCTTTGACTCCGAATGTCGGTGCAACGGCGGATGCCAAACGTTTGGATAGAAAAGATGCGATTACGATTATGAAAATCCCTGTTTTGCCTATTTCTTATGAAGATGCGTTGCCTTTGTTGTCGTCTTTGGGCGGTGAAGTTGTACCTGAAAAATGGCGTGGTGGCTTACCCATTACTTATCATGTGGGACCAAGCAAAGACAAAGTACATTTGCAATTGGCATTTAATTGGGACACCAAGCCTGTCAACAATGTCATCGCCAAAATGGTTGGTAGTGAATATCCCGACGAATGGGTGATTCGCGGTAATCACCACGATGGTTGGGTCAATGGTGCAGGCGACCCCGTCAGTGGCTTAGTCGCAGAGTTGGAAGAGGCGCGGGCGATTGGTGAATTGGCAAAAAAAGGTTTCAAACCCAAGCGTACCCTCGTTTATTGCGCATGGGATGGCGAAGAACAAGGTTTGTTGGGTTCTACGGAATGGGTGGAGCATCATCAAGACGAATTGAAGCAAAAAGCTGTGGCATACATCAATTCTGATGGGAACGAGCGCGGTTTTATCGGCGCAAGTGGTTCTCATACTTTGGAGACGTTTTTTAATGAAATTACTGAGGGGGTCATGGATCCACAAATGGGTATCTCGATTAAAGATAGGCGCTATGCACGTGCCGTTGTTGGAGCGGATAATAACAGCCGCGCTAAACTTTTGGGCAATAAACACATGAAACTCGGTGCTTTGGGTGCGGGTTCTGACTATTCGCCTTTCTTTCAGCATCTCGGTATTGCCTCCATGAATCTCGGTTTTGGCGGTGAAGGGGAAGATGGACAATACCATTCCATCTACGATTCTTACGATTTGTTTGTCCGTTTCAAAGACCCGGGTTTTAAATATGGTGTGGCTTTGTCGAAAACCGCAGGACGTGTCACGATGCGTTTAGCCAATGCCGATGCTTTGCCTTTTGATTTCAATACGTTTTATAAAACCGTTAATGACTATGCCGCTGATGTGAAATCACTTTTAGACAATACGCGTACGCAAACAGACACGGAAAACAAAATGATCAAAGAGAAACTGTTTGACGTAGCGAAAGACCCAACGAAACAATATAAATCGCCAACGGCAAAAGACATTGTCCCTTTCCTCAATTTCAGTGCTTTGGACAATGCTTTGGTCGCTTTGAAAACCGCTACTGAAGACTTTCAAAAACTGTATGATAAAGCTGCACAATTGCCTGCCCAAAAGCAGCAACAACTCAATGCTCTTTTGTACAAAGCTGAAAGAAGTCTTTTACAAGAGAAAGGTTTGCCGCGCCGTGAGTGGTACAAACACCAAATCTATGCGCCTGGTTATTACACAGGTTATGGAGTGAAGACATTGCCGGGTATTCGGGAAGGCATCGAGGAAAGGCATTGGCAAGAAGCGCAAGATCATATTGGTATCGTCGCTAAAACGATTCAATCTTATACGAATGAGATTCAAAAAGCGATAGCGATTTTAAAGTAGAGGGATTTCATGTTCGGGGAACTTTGAAAGTTCCCCGAACATTTTACGATTTTTAGAGAGGGGAACACCAAATGTTCCCCTCTCTTTGTGTATAAGTCCTTCATAAGTGGCTATGGGCTGTTGATAAATGATTTCTCTTTGTTAATAAGGGTTATTTTTGCACTTGTAACTCTAAGTAGAATGTGGACAAATGTATGCTGTGCTCAGTTAATCCACAATAGTCTGTGTATAAATGAATCTAACTGTTGATAACTTGAGAATAAGTGTTTAAAATTAGTGTCCAATATTGTTTATAAGAAGAAAGTATGTGTTTGTAAAAGCCAAAACCTGTTGATAAGTTATTTTTGTGGGATTTTGTTGTTTTAAAGATGTGGATAAATGTTTTAAGTAGCTCAACATAAATAATCGACATTTTTTTTAAAACACATAGACACCGTAGAGCACATAGTTTTATATAAAAAATTCAAAAAAGACTAAGTGTCCTATCTGACTATGTGTTTAAAAAAAAACTACCGTTTAAAAATGTTGAACTACTTATAGTTTACACAAAGTATCTTCCATAAGTCCAAATCGTACAATTAAAGAGAGGGGAACATCAATTGTTCCCCTCTCTTTGTGCATAAGTCCTTCATAAGTGGCTATGGGCTGTTGATAAATGATTTCGCTCTGTTAATAAGAAGGTTTTTTTATACTTGCAAGCCCTTGTGTGTTGTGGATAAGTGTAAGTTGAGAAAATGTAATCCACAACACACTGTGTATAAATCAATTTTACTGTGGATAACACTGCAATAGAGGTTCAAAACAAAGCTTAAGATTTGTTTTGAACTCAAGCATGATTGTTTGTAAAGCTCTCAAAACCTGTTGATAAGCCTTTTATGGACTCATGAAGATGTTGATAACACCAGCTACCTACTTTCCTATATTTATTTATACCGTTTCCCTTTCTTAAATACCATATCCACACGTTGCAGCAGATTGATATACCGCAATACATCGCCACGCACCGCAATAATATCGGCTTGTTTACCTTCCGATATCGTACCCACTTTGTCTTCAACGCCTTGAAAAACAGCAGGCCAGTAAGTAGCGGACTTAATGGCGAGTAAAGGGTCTATCCCCATTTCACGTACCCAAATATCGAGTTCATTCCATGTGCTTTGGCTGTGAAACTTCATCGGAATACCAGAGTCTGTGCCAATCAACATCACCACACCGCTTTCTTTGAGTTGTTGAAACTTCCGTTTTAAGGTCGGCTTGCGATAAGCCGTGACTTGAAAATAACTCAAACGAGACGGATAGCGCAGGCTCTCTTGAATATCGCGGACAATCGAATCAGGGAAACCCACATGCCACGATGTATTGTCGAGCATTTCGGGATTGTCGCGCACATAATCGTAGTTGAACAAACCCTCAATCGTCGGTGTCCAAAACAATTTGGTATTGGAGTTCGCTGTCCGTTCACGTATCATATTGATGATGTCTTCTGGATATTCGGGCGCCATTGCCAAGCCTGTGTGTTCAAAACAATCGGCTCCTGCTTTCAAAGCACGTCGAATTTCTTCAGGGCGATGGCTGTGCGCCACCACTTTGAGTTTCCATTTATGGGCTTCATCCACGACTGCCATCACTTCATCCATCTCCATTAGGTCTTGATCAATCAATTTGATGCAATCAACACCTGCTTTTGCCAATTTCTGAACCTTTGCCCGCGCATCAGCCACACCTTTAACGCCCCATCGAAAAACTTCTGTTCCGGGATATGGTTCGTGTTGGATAAAAGGTCCAGACATATACATCGTGGGTCCATCGAGTTCACCGCGATTGATGGCATTGCGGACATTAATGGATGCTTCAAGCGGTGCACCCAAATCTCGTGCGCTTGTCACGCCTGCCAACAACAGTTGTTTTGCAGATGCGGGCATGATAACAGATTCGAGCACAGGCAAATAGGTTTTGTCCCAATGCGTATAATCTGAATGTCCATTAATCATCAGATGCACATGCATATCCCACAAGCCAGGCAGGACGGACATCCCCTCAGTAGAAACGATTTCTGCATCTTTTGGAATGTCTATGGCACCGACTTGACCAATCTTGACGATTTTATCGCCTTCGATGAGTATGACAGAATTCCGCAGCGGAGTTCCGCCAAATCCATCAATCAAAGTGCCGCCAACAAGGGCTTTTTTGTTTTGACCAAATACACTCGAAACGAGTAAAAGACACGCCACGCATAAAGTAATGTTTTTCATTTTTCAATGGATTGTTTGATGATGTAAATACGCAATAGTTTACCTTGCAAAAATAACAAATTAGCGGGCTTTATACTTTTTATACGGTGTTTCGGTTTGTATTTGTATAAAAAAGCCTTGCCGGTTGTGTTTCGGGGCAAGGCTTTTTTTGTTGTGTTACTGGGGGGGCTTTTCTGTTTCTATCTCGCACGTTGGAGGCGTGCGAGATAGTCTGTTGCGCCTTTGGAAAGACTTACGAGCGATATACTTTGTGCCATTAGGATATTACATAATTACTTTTTTGTCAAATTATCGATTAATAGAAAATGTTTCTCTAATAATTCAGCACTTGGCAGCAATGCTTTTAAATATTCAGGCAGTGTATCTTTTATCGTGTAGGTAGCTACACCAATAGGTTTATTGCTGTCTTTTAAGGCATATTCTACAATTGTACGATTTTTTGATTTGCAAAGTATAATGCCAATACTTGGGTTCTCATCTTCTTGACGAACCGTTTCATTCAATACACTCAAATAAAACTGCATTTTACCTGCCATTTCAGGTGTGAATTCACCTATTTTAAGGTCAATAGCGATTAATGAACGCAACTTTCGATGAAACAGCAATAGATCTACTTTATACTCCTTGTCACCAACTTCTAATTTGTATTGGCTGCCAATAAAAGAGAAATCACCGCCCATTTCTAACAAAAACTCTCTGATATTATTGACGATGGCAAGTTCTAATTCTCGCTCCGAATGTTCTTCTGATAATTCTAAGAAATCGAACTGATACTCATCTTTAATGGCTAAAATAGCTTGATTACGATACTTTTCTGGTACAGATTGTTCAAAGTTTGTTTGATTCAATAGATATTTTTCATAGGTCTTATTTTCAATTTGATGTATCAATACGTCCTTTGTCCAGCCAAATTTTTTAGTCATCAAAATATAGAATTCCTTTTGTCTGTCATGCTTACATTTACTCATAATCTGAAGATGATGTGACCATCCAATTTCTGCAACCAATGGTTGCAGAATTTCAGAAGACACATACATCTCGTAAAATTGGCGCATTAACCAAAGGTTACGAGCCGAAAAGCCACTGATGTTGGGAAATGCGGTTTGTATGTCTTTTGACATCCGTTCTACAACAGATTTCCCCCAACCGAGTTCAGCCTGTTTTTCTACTATCTGTTTCCCTAAATCCCAATATAAGTCAATTTGCTTTTTATTTACTGCCCTAAGTGCTTCGTATTGTGCAGCGCGGATGCGTGCAATGACATCCGTGATGAAATGAGTATATTGTGGTTGGGTAAAGATATTTGACATTTTAATACAGTTGAATTCATTAAGAATGAGCAAAGCTATATTATTTCAATGATTTATTCCTTTGTTCTTTCCTATCCACCTATTCAGTTTTCTCGTAAATCTATCTTTTTTACGCTAAATAATAAACGGCATTAGGCTTTTCTTTTGCCTAATGCCGTTTGATGCGCTTTTTACTGAGGGGGGGCTTTTTGATTTTGTTTATTTACGGCTGATAGGTCATAGTTTGTTGAGCCTTTGTCCAAAAGACTCCTTCGGAACAGACAGTTTTTTTATCTTTTTATTTAAAACTTGTCTCAAGTTTAACATTTGCGTATCTTTGCATCACGTTAGTCGGCTTCATTTGAAATCTGACTCCATGTCAGCGAAGGGTATCCTTCTTAGAGTGTTTGAGGGCTAACTTTGTTTTTTTCTGTTAAGGGGTTTGTGATTGTATAATAATTTCCGCCACCTGATTGAGTTCCCGTATCATACAAATCCAAAACCAAAGAGATTTTCTCCGCCATATAATCATAAAACCTTACCTCTCCTTTTTCAAAGACCCTTTGAATAGACCAACAGAAATAGTCTGCAACTGTCAAGAGTGGTTCATCTTTAAACTTATGAACACTGAAAACAATTTTTGTACTGCTATTCTCTTTTGGATTTATTTTTCTAAATCGCTCTTCTGCTTTTTGCAAACCTTTTTCTAAATTTTGGATGGCTGTACTATTTGAACGTTTTGCAATGTTCATAACAAGCCGCGAATATTTATTTAGGTTGTCTTGTAGCAAATGAGACAGTAAATCCGCATAAAATTCTGCCTCCTTACCATTGTGTTTGCGCTCAAATAGCTGTACGTCTTTGCGTCCAACAACAGCTTCAAAACGACAATCAAGCGTATGGATGTAATCAAAAAATTCTTTTCTTATTTCAGGTAAATCGTCTTTCGCATGAAAGTAATACCCGCCTTTGTCAACCCTTTTTTGTACACTTGGTACTTTTCGATAGTAGGGGCTATTGGCAATTTTTTCTTGCAATCGTATTATATCCTGTCTAATCGATGCCAATGGCACATTAAAAGTGACCATTCCTAATATAAAAACATGGCTCACCCCTTCTGTACCGATTATTGGAATTTTACCTTTGCCATAGAAAGTACTATCACCTGCCTCGTCTAAAAATCGGTGTTTAGAACCCCCAGGTATTTCCTCTGTCTGCTTCATTTTGCTTGTTGTTTGTTTACCTATTTTTGTTTTGATGTTTCGGGCTTTTATTTCCGTAAGCAAACATAGAAGTATTGTTTTGGCTTTTCCTGTTTTCTTTGGCTTTTTATTAAAATTATCTTACGCTTTTGAGGCTCTTTACTGAGGGGGCTTAGTTATATTGTTTGGTTGGATGGACTATAAACGGTGTCTGCCCTATCGGGCTTTATCTATATTATTTCAATCGTCTTTTTGAAGGGATTACTGAGGGGGTATTTACTTCGCCCATTCTATTTTGCTTTTAGTTCTGCCAGCTCCTTTTTGTAGTCTTCTGATAGTGGTCGGCGACGGAGCAGGTCTTCACACAATCCGATGGCTTCTTTATAGTTCTTTTTCTTTTTTGCTTTTTCGAATGCCTTGACGATGTCTTGATAGGTCGGACAATTCGAAGGCGAACCATAACCCACGACCAACATCGTTGCTTTAGGTCTTTCTTTGTCTTCTTCCATACAAAAGGCGATTGAAAAATTCACGGTGGTATAATCGGTGGTTTTTATACTCGTTAGAAAGTGGTTTGCCTAAAATGAGCATTATAATTATTTGTATAACACCGTTTTATATTTTTCATTTTACTCTTTTCATTTTTCATTTAGTATATCCACTTGCCTTTTGTGCCTATCAAACATCTGATTACTTCGTCTTCAATGCCCATGCCCAATTGCAGGTCATTCGTAAAGTGTAAAGAATCAATCCCGCCCGTTGGACGTATTTTTAGAGAGATGAGCAGCGTACCCAAACGACAGTTGAATCGTGCATCCTGTGGAAACCGCAGGTTTTGTGCAAAATACTTAAAAAAGGCTTTTTGTCCGCCCTCGTATCGTTGGTCTAATGCTTGGTATGCCACAGAATCTATTTGTTCTTGTGTCTTATTTTGAGCTGATATATATAAGGTGTAAAAGCTCAATAATCCAATGAATAGGGTTTTTCGTGTCATCTTTATTTTTTCAATGCTTTAAAATGGGTTGCTGCTTTGTTTTTATTTACTTTTTACTGAGGGGGCTTATATTTCGGTGACTCACGTCGGAGACGTGTTTTATATTGTGTATCGCGTCTGATGACGCTCACGAGCGACTCGATATACTTTGTGCCATCGGGTTGGCTTACTAACGGCATACCTTGCCAGCGGGTTAACAATCTTTATTTAAAACGATGTGATTGTTAATTGCGTTTTCAAGTTCCAACAATTCAGAAAAAGGCTTATTAGTTGTTATTAAATGTTCTTGAATTTTATAACCTTTAATATCTCTGTTCAAAAGTTTATATGCGGACTCGCCAAAGTAAAAAGCATGTTCATTCTCCCAAAAATATTTCACAAAATAAAAGTCAACGTTGTTTTCAGTGACATATAAAGCGAATAAATTTACTTTGCTTAATTTTGTTTCCATTATTTGTTAAAGTAGTTTTCTAAATGAAATTGGATGAAATTTTGATCTGGTAAAAACCTATCTGGTAAATCAATTTTTTTATTTTCAATTGCTTTGAAATGATTAATAAAATGTTCTTCTTTTGAATATTTTATAAGTTTTTCAGCAAAAATGATTTTATAATCCGTGTCAATTCCGATAAATCCTTTATCAAATGCTTTATCGTACAACGAATTCAAGCAAATTCCATTCGATGGGTTTAGTCTGTTGTTTTCATCATCTGCCCAACGTTTAATATGGCTGGCAATCAACAGTTCTGGGATATTTGTTCCCGAAATCGCACATTTATTTGAATACGCAGACAAGACTATTTTTCTAAACAGATACTGATTGACTCTTGTTTTTATCAATCGTTCTTTGGTCTGACCTGCGTAATTTGAAATGTCTATCAATTCCGCTTTAAATTTTTCTTCAATGGGTATCTCTTGATAGTTAGCAAGTATCTTTTCACTTTCAAACATCAAGGTTTCTCTATCGTGTATGAATTCATCAAAAATCGGTTTACACTGCTTTGTTCCACCCTCTAATCCTTTTACGCCTCTGTTTTGATGAAATGGATCAACCGATGCAAAATTGACCAATCGCATAGCAACGGCTGATGGCGTTCTTCCTATCAGTTGTGATAACTGAACTATCTCTTTATGGCGCGAATGCATCTGCCCAAAAGGTAATTTCAGATATAAATTGAATGTGACGATGTATTCTGCTCTCGTCCAAAGCCGTTTTTCTGCCATGTTTGGGTTTGGTTTTCTATTTTTATTGAAAACATACCCCCTCAGTATAAATAGTATAAATGCCTTTCGTTTAGTTTGATGAAATGGCGTTTGGTGTTCTTACTGAGGGGCTTTTATCTCTATTACTCACGTCGGAGATGTACTCCATAATATGAATAGAGTCTGAGACTCTCACGAGCGTGATACTTTGTGCCAGTGGAATAAAGATTCTGAAATCTATCATAGACCAAAAGCTTCAAGAATTTGTTTTGCTTTTTCATTTGCTCCAATTACATTACTAAAATGTATTTCGTTTTGCCAAGTTGGCCAACTACTGGTTTTGTTTTTGATTTCATACACAAGTTCACCTTCAATCGCTTCTATTTCACTTCTTTTTTCTTTGCTATCATAATCGCTATTAAAAATGACAACATGAAGAATCAATTTTCTAATTGAGTTGTTTTCAGGGTCAAGCCATTTATAGCCTTTATAGCCACCTCGAGTTACTTTATTGATTTTAAAAAAATTGTAAGATGTAGAACTTCGTTGGAATCTTGTTTTCATAGACGTATTTGTCTCACCTACATAAAGAATTGTTTCGCCGTTACTAACGATATAAATTTTACGCCTACTTTTCTTCAAAGCTTCTGATTTATTGTTATCAATGGGTGTCAATTTAGTCGAACATTTTCCATTTTCAATATCGAGAATGTCTAATCGATAGTTTTCAAAAAGCATTTTTATTGAATTTTTAAATTATTTTATCTTTTTATACTGAGGGGCATGGTTATTTCACAAGATTGTTGTTAGAAACGATTTACTAGAAAAAGTTGATATTTTTTAAAAATACAAGAAATAACTCTTTGTTATCAGTAA
>JAYVFS010000142.1:0-12527 GCA_043772905.1 Saprospiraceae bacterium
TTTTTCTCTTTCCAACTATGTCAATCAACTTTTTTTTTATAAAAAATTTGTTTTAAAAAATTTTCAAACTAATCAACTTTTAATTTGTAGGGTTTTGAAACAACAATTAAAAGGGTTATTCAAAGACCCTTACTTATTAACGATTTTCGATGCGATTATTGATAGTTACACACCAAAACCGAATCGGGGTGTACCAATTGGCAATCTGACAAGTCAATATTTTGCGAATCATTATCTGTGTGGTTTAGACCATTTCATCAAAGAAACCTTGAGTATCAAAGCGTATGTGCGCTATATGGACGATATGATATTGTGGCATGACGATAGAGATATTTTAAAACAAGCGCATCGAGCCATTACGGATTATGTACAAACAGAACTCTTGTCAATGCTCAAACCCGAACAGTTGAATTATACTTCTTTGGGCTTGCCTTTTTTGGGTTATAAGATTTTTCCACATTCGATGAAATTAACCCAAAGAAGTAAACAACGATTTATCAGAAAAATGCGATATTTGGACGAGAATTATCATTCAGGCTTATGGAGCGAAGCCACTTGTCAAAGGCGTGTATTGCCTTTGTTGGCTTTTGTGCAACATGCGGATACGAAAGGATTGAGGAAAAAGGTATTGAATCGAGTATCATGTTCGGGGAACTTTAAAAGTTCCCCGAACATAAATGCCTGCTAATTCAAACAACGCAAAAGGTCAAACGTCAATAGGGTACTAACCGTGTGCAACGCGGCGGCAGTTGGAACAACAACGCGCAGAACTGCCGCTCAACGAACCGCAACAACAACACGCCGTCGAACCGCAACAACAATATCGGTTTTCGATTGGTGTTAGTTTTCCCTTCAGCTCACAGGATTGTTGGATGACAGCCACTGAACAGACGTTTGTCCTGTTCCCGATAATTTCGGGACGAAAACGTTTCGACGCATAATCGAAACCCGAGCAGCAGTGTGAGTAGCGATGTCGAAAGTTCTGCTGCTTATTTTTATTTGACTAAAAACACCATTGAACGAATGACCAGAATTGCAAACATTGTCGAAAATTGGACACCTCAAGAAGGAAAAGGCGATATTACTGCCATCCAGTTGGTAAAAGCCAACGAAAACAGTTTTGCTCAAAATACGGAAGGGGTCACTGCCTTGAGTGTGACGAAAAGTGATTTGGTTACGCTTGAATTGGGCGACGATGCACAAGCATTGGAGTATTTGTATTTGAGTGAAAACAAATCGCTCAAAAAGGTGGTGTTTGAAAAAGCCTTACCAAATTTGACACATATCTATATTGACGGTTGTGATTTAGAAGAAATTGTTTTCCCTAAAGGGTTTGAGCAATTGAAACAGATTTATGTACCGAAGCAAAAGAACAAACTGAAACGGCTTGTTTTTGAAGGGGATTGTCCTAAGTTGCAGTTGTTGGATGCGAGTGGGAATGATTTGAAGGAATTTACATTGCCTGTCATTTTTGAGAACTTAGAATATCTGTATTTAGGAGGCAATGAGGCGATTGCGAACATTCCGAAAGAAATATATCAAAACAAAAAGAATAGTTGGGAAGATGTGCGGAACTATTTGGATTCAGGCGATAAAAAAGAATATTTGCATGAAGCCAAGATGATTTTGATTGGGAATGGCGAAGTGGGTAAAAGTTCTATTCGCATTAAACTATTGGATGAGAAAGCACCTTTACCCAAAATAGAAGACCGTACTCAAGCCTTGCATGGTGTCATTGAACCTTATTTGGTCGAACAGATAGCCCCCTCAGTAACGAATCTGAAAAAAAACATAAACTTCAAACTCAATATTTGGGATTTTGGTGGACAAGGAAGGTATAGAGAAGTGCAAGCCTTGTTCTGCTCCCGCAAGTCTTTGTATGTTTTTGTTACCTCTCCCGATGATAAATCAGAAAATGAAGATTATGTAGGACATGAATATTGGCTCTCAATGGCAAATGCTTTTAGCAGTGAACAAAAGGAAGATGAGACTTTGTTAAGCCCCGTTATCTACGTCTTAAATAAAGTGGATATTGAAAAAGGGGATAAAACGATACAAGAAACGGACATCAAGAAACAGTTCGCAAATGTTGAGCACTTCATCAAAATCAGTTGTCAGACACTTTTTAATTTCACAGAATTCAAAACAGCTGTCCGAACGGCTTTGCCTAAAGTCGGTTCTGATATATTCAGTGACAAATACGCCTTTAATTGGTTGTTGGTTAAGAAAAAATTAGAAGAGAAGGCACGTAAAGGCATCAACTATATTTCTAAGGACGAATATTTAGTGTTGTGTCGCAACGAGAGCCTAAATGATTCAGAAGCCGAAACTTGGCTTGGTGTTTTGGACAGAATCGGAACGGTCATGTATTTCAGTAAACATTACAACCATGAACAACTTAAAGATTTCATTGTGCTCAACCCCAATTGGGTGAGAGATGCTGTTTGTAAAGTTTTAGATGCGGACTCCATAGAAGATGCGCGATTTTATCCGTCAAATTTCCCTAAAGTTTGGAATGAATACAATACAACTGAATCGTTGTTTCAAAAGGTAAAAAGTATATTCACTCCTGAAAGATATACACAATCGGAGCATGAAAAGCTATTAGCTTTGATGTTGACTTATAAATTATGTTATCCACAAACAGACCAACATAATAAACCCTTTTATGTGGTCCCAGCTTTATTGAAAAATGACAAACCCAATCTACATGCCGCACTACGAAAGTTTGACTACGAAATTAGATTCAACTACGAGCCTTTTATTCCTCCGGGAACACTCAATAAATTGATGGTCATTGTACACAATTATTTACAACGACTTGAAATGGAAAAACGGTGTCATTTTACATGATATCGAAACAGGTGCTTTTGCGGAAATTACCGAATCGTGGAAAGAGAAACGATTGTACCTCAAACTCAAAGGTGGCAATATTAAAATACTGTACGCACGTATTCTGAATACTTTGCAAGGTTTGATTCAAGACTTGAAAAATACTAAATTAATGAATCAACTCTCTTTTGACATAGAAGCTTGTGATGAGGGAACATGGATGTCGGATGCGCTTTTGAAAAAATTTAAAGTGGAACGATACAGTTTTCTCTGGGAAGAAAGCCAAATGTTTGAAAAAGGAGTCAGAACAGAAGAAATAATGGAAAAATCTATACCAAATTCAGAAATGAATATGCTTCAATTTGAAAATGGTTATGCCTTGCTTATCGGTATCGCTTATGAAGGTCGTTGGGAAAACAAATACGGTTTGAAAGGCACCTTAAATGATGTCAAACAATTATCGGAACTGTTAACACATGCTCAAAAAGCAGCTTACAAGTCCGATAATGTCGTTACTATTCTCGAAAAAGAAGCGACGACACAACGAATATTAAATGGTTTAAACCTTTTAGCACAAAAAACGCTCAAAGACCCAGATGCGACGGTTATCATTTACTATTCGGGGCATGGTGTTGTGGGTAGTAAAACAGGAAAATCTTATTTAGTGCCTTATGATTATCAACAACAGGATTCAAACAATACTTTGATTGAGTCAAAAGTGTTTGCTCAAAAAATTGCCGCTATCAATGCTAAAAAGCTTTTGATTATTCTGGATTGTTGTCATTCAGAAAGTATGGTTACTGAAAAGCAGTTGGATTTTTCAACAGATTTTTTGACTGCGTTAGTGTCGGATTTAAACACATCATTCGAGAACCCCTCAGTATTGGAAAAGAATTTCTCCGCTCAAAACCTGCAAAGTGGAGGCGGTCGTATCATTCTGACTTCTTGCCAAGCGAATGAAACGTCATTGGATTTAGGGAAAAATGGACTCTTTACAGAAGTCTTATTAGAGTGTCTGAATGGCGCAAATAACAATAGGAATGATGGTTGGGTGATGCTTGAAGACCTTTTGAGGATTAGAACGATTGTCCCGCAACGTGCGGCTCAATACACCAATAGTGCAACCGGAGAACCGCATAACCAACATCCTATGTTCAAGCGCATAGATAACTTGACGCATGAGGAATTCATTATTTGTGCTTATGATATTGCCAAAGCCAAAAACTTTGATAGTAGCCTCACAGCACCTCAACACATTCCTTTACGTTCAAATGAATTAGATGCTTTTAAAGCAGAACTTAAAGAACATATCGATGCTAATGAGTTCAGTGAAGTATTCAGTAAGATAAAAAGCAGTTCTTTTGATTATGAAAAGTCTTCTTTCACGCGCTTAGAAAGAGAATTTGCCTACCAAATGTCGCTTGCATTAATTGACCAACTTAAAGTTTTCATTGGCACATTGCGCTTCAAAAAATAATGTCGGCTTTTATGGAAGAACCATTTTATATATTCGACGAACCCGCCGAGCTTAAACGCCTTTCCGAAATGATTTTCGTTGAAGGCGGCACTTTTAGTATGGGCGATAATGAAGATGAAAAGAAGAATCATCTTGTAAAACTTGATTCTTTTAGGATTGGTAAGTATCCTGTAACAGTACAACAGTATCTACAATTTACTGATGAAACCAAAACACATTATCCCGAATGGTTAGAAAAAGGCAGCCAATATAATGTCCAAACTGGAAATGATGACCATTATAGAAAACTGGGTGATGCACTTCAAAATCCAACTAATCCTATCATGGGTATTAGTTGAGACGATGCCACAGCATATTGCGAGTGGATAAGCAACAAAACGGGTCAAACATTCAAACTGCCCACAGAAGCCCAATGGGAATACGCCGCCAAAGGGGGCATCCATGCAAACGACTTTCCTTTCACTTATGCAGGCAGCAACAAACTCAATGAAGTCGGTTGGTATGCGGATAACAGCCACAGCGAAACAAAACCCGTCGGTTTGAAAACACCAAACTTTTTGGGCATCCACGATATGTCTGGTAATGTTAGGGAGTGGTGCAACGATTGGTACGGCAGTTACGAAGATGTTATAAAGGAATCTAAAAAAGATGCTGCGACGGGCGCAATTTTAAACCCCGTCGGTGTACAACAGGGTTCTGGCCGTGTGCTACGCGGCGGCAGTTGCTACGCGGCGGCAGTTGCGACGACGGCGCGCGGGGCTGCCGCTCGGCGTTCCGCGACAACAACACGCCGTCGGGCCGCGCCTACGATATCGGTTTTCGATTGGTGTTAGTTTTCCCTTCAGTTTAGTTGGTTTGGAGTCCAACAATCCTGTGAGCAAAAAAAAGAAAAAGAAAAAAAGCGCAATGGAGGAGCGCCGCTGTGAGGGAGGAGGGACGACGACTGAACGCAAGTGACGAAATGGAGCGGCATAAGGGGTTTGGGGCGAAGCCCCAATTTTTATTTTTCGTTTTGTCATTTCTCGTTGAGAAACGGTTGTTGTGTGTTTATTTTGAACCTTGCATACTGAGGGGGTAAAAACAGAAAACGCCCTCCGACCAAAATCGAAAGGCGTTTGTATTTTTACCCCCTCAGTATAGAAAGGTATTTAATCTACTTTCACAACCTTCTTAAAGTATTCATAAGTCAATTTCAAACCTTCTTCACGGTTGAATTTAGGTTCCCAACCCAATATCTCACGGGCTTTTGTGATGTCTGGCCGACGTTGTTTCGGGTCGTCAACAGGCAATGGACGGTAATCAATGAAGGCTTTTGGATTGTTGACCAACGCCATAATCTCTTTTGCAAACTGCATCATCGTGATTTCAGATGGATTGCCGATGTTCACAGGATCCGCATAATCGCTCATCAATAAGCGGTAAATGCCTTCCACCAAGTCATCTACGTAGCAGAATGAACGGGTTTGTGAGCCATCGCCAAACATCGTCAAACCTTCGCCACGAATCGCTTGAGAGAAAAACGCGGGTAAAACACGTCCATCATTGACCCGCATACGGGGTCCATAAGTGTTGAAAATACGCACCATGCGGGTTTCGAGACCATGATAACGGTGGTAAGCCATTGTTATCGCTTCTTGAAAACGTTTGGCTTCGTCATAAACACCACGTGGTCCAATTGGATTGACGTGCCCCCAATATTCTTCAACTTGTGGATGTACGAGCGGGTCGCCATATACCTCAGATGTAGAAGCTATGATAAAACGAGAGTTTTTAGCCTTTGCCAACCCGAGCAAATTGTGCGTGCCCAATGACCCTACTTTAAGCGTCTGAATCGGCATTTGCAAATAATCAATCGGACTTGCAGGCGACGCAAAGTGCATGATATAGTGCAAATCACCTGGCACATGGACAAATTTCGACACATCATGATGGTAAAACTCAAATCGTTTGAGTGGGAAAAGGTGTTCGATATTTGTCAAATCACCTGTAATCAGATTGTCCATGCCGATAACGTGAAAGCCTTCGGCAATAAACCGGTCGCACAAATGCGAACCCAAGAAACCAGCCGCGCCGGTAATAAGAACTTTTTTCATATTGGAGAAAGTTGAGTTTTAAGTTTCGCTCTATAGAACGCTTATATTTTGAATGAATGTTGAGCCGCAAAGGTAAAACTAAATTTTACGGTAATAACATGAAAAACAGTTTAAATTCTACCTTTTATAAGCTAAAAACGCAAATATTAATATTAAGATTCATTAAATTTTAATTTGTGGATAAAAAAAGGGAAAATGTTTTGATGACAAATTCCCTATTTTCGCCCTTCTTTAACATGTAATAGACCAGTAGTCAAAAAAAATCAACTATGGATTTAGCTCAAATTCCCGCGCCCTGTTATGTATTAGATGAAAAAGGGCTGCGCAAAAACCTCAAATTGATGAACCGCGTCAAGACAGAATCGGGCGTACATATTATATGTGCCTTCAAAGGTTATGCGATGTGGTCGTCGTTTCCTCTTGTTCGGCAATACCTCGATGGGGCAACGGCGAGTAGTTTATACGAAGCGCGTTTGTGCTTTGAAGAAATGAAATCTTTGGCGCATACCTATGCGGCTGTCTATTTTCCCAATGATTTCGATGATATAATGCGGTTTTCGAGCCATATTTCCTTTAATTCGCTGTCGCAATTCCATCGTTACAACCCCTCAGTAAAACAATGGAATAAAGGCGACAAACATAAAATCAG
The DNA here is from genome assembly GCA_043772905.1 of Saprospiraceae bacterium. Lineage (GTDB taxonomy): Bacteria > Bacteroidota > Bacteroidia > Chitinophagales > Saprospiraceae > JAAFJT01. The sequence continues at coordinate 7,052 of JAYVFS010000142.1, forward strand.
CTGTGGCATTCGCATCAATCCTGAATATTCAGTTGTTGAAACCGATTTGTACAATCCAAGCAAAGCGGGCGGACGTTTGGGTGAGGATTTACAAAATTTCGAAGGTATATTGCCCGAAGGCATCGAAGGCATACACGTACATGCTTTGTGTGAGTCAAGTGCCGAAGATACTGAGGGGTTGATTCAACGGGTTGAAGACATTATTGGCGATTGGTTGCCGCAATTAAAATGGTTAAATCTCGGTGGCGGACATTTGATGACACGACCTGATTATGATGTGGAACATTTGATTAAAGTCTTAAAACGTTTTAAAGAAAAGTACCCCAACCTCGATGTCATTTTAGAGCCAGGCAGCGCAGTCGGTTGGAATACAGGCGTTTTGGTCTCAAAAGTCTTGGATATTGTGAACAATCACGGCGTTAAAACCTTGATGATAGATGCGAGTTTTACGGCGCACATGCCAGATACGCTTGAAATGCCTTATCGTCCGCGCATCGTCGGAGCAACCGACCCTGTTGAAGGCAAGCCGACATATCGCATCGGTGGCACAAGTTGCTTGTCAGGCGATTATATGTCTGAATATAGTTTTGATAAAGAAATAAACGTAGGCGATACAATTGTTTTTGAAGATATGATACATTACACAATGGTCAAAACGTCTATGTTTAATGGCGTACCACATCCATCAATCGGTATTTGGACAGAAGAAAATACGTTTAAATTGGTTCGAAAATTCGGTTATGAAGACTATAAAAACCGCTTATCTTAGTTTTTTTCAAATAAATCAACAATCATGTTTAACAATTTACGACAAAATATAGAGCAATATATCCATTTCACGGACATTGAATTCAAAACTTTGACCGACAAAATAGTCGTGAAAAAGATGAAAAAGCGGCAACAATTAGTTCGTGAAGGTGAAATATGCCGATATGTTGGTTTCATCAATGACGGACTATTTCGGTGTCTTTCGCTCACAGAGGATGGCATAGAACGCGTAGAACATTTTGGCGTAACAGGCGAATGGATTTCAGAATATCCGAGCTTTCCTACTCAAACACCTGCCAGACAAACCATTGAAACACTGCGGGATAGTGAAGTTTTTTTATTGAGTTACGATAATTTACAAACCCTTTTTGAAAATCCAAAAGTAGAACGCTTCGTGCGCCTGCTGAATGAAGCCATGTATTCCGAAAACAGATTGCTGATCAATGAAATCCGTCATGCTGCACCAGAGGAACGCTATCGCCTATTGCTTAGCCTTCGACCTGACTTAATTGAACAAATACCACAACATTATATCGCCAATTTTTTGGGTATGACACCTGTTTCTTTGTCGCGGATTCGAAGGCGGATGTTGTCTTACTGAGGGGGTGACATGGTTTCAAAATTCCAATGATTGTATGTCCGATTGATTTATTTACCTGCCGCGCAACCACTATGAAATGAAGGCCTCTTTTAAGCACAGGTATCGGATACAGAACTTTGAATAGTTTTTGTTTTTTTTTGCAAAAAAAAATAAAAAACTATTCAAAGTTCTGTATCCAATACCTTCAGCGTTGACTATCTTATTCTTTACTCGTTATTTAACAAACTGAAATCAAATCTAAAAATGAAAAAGCTCTTTTACTTACCTCTTGCCCTTTTGTTGTTTTACGCTTGTAAAAACGATAATTCTACTTCAAATTCACCTAAAAACGATGTTGTTGCTGCCAATGTGGATACAACGGTCAGCCCTGCTGACGATTTCTTTATGTTCGCCAATGGCGGTTGGATTAAAAATCATCCGATTCCTGGGAGCGAAAGTTCATGGAGTATCGGTAAAATGGTGAATGAAGACATTTACAACAAAATGAAAATAGTGAGTGAAAATGCCGCAAAAGCCAATGCTGCCAAAGGTTCAAATGAGCAAAAAATTGGTGATTTTTGGACAACAGGCATGGATTCCACCGCCATTGAAACGAATGGTTTAACAGCTATTCAACCTGAAATTGATAAAATTGCTTCGATAAAAGACATAAACAGTTTGTTGGATGTTGTTGTTGATATGCACACAAGCCAAATTACGCCTATGTTTAGTGCTAATGTCTATCAAGATGAGAAAAACAGTGCCGTCAATTCGTTGCACTTTTCACAAGGTGGTTTGGGTTTGGGTGAACGTGATTATTATTTCAAAAATGATGAGCGCAATGTCAATATCCGAAAAGAATATGTGAAACACATCGCCAATATGCTGCAACTCATGGGCGACACAGAAGTAAATGCCGCAAAGTATGCTGCTTCAATCGTCAAATTAGAGACTTTCCTTGCAGAAAAACACCGCACGATGGAAGCCTTGCGCGACCCTCATGCCAATTACAACAAAATGAGTGTCAATGATTTACAAAAAATGACCCCCTCAGTAAATTGGGCTAATCAGTTGACAAAAGTGGGTTTAAAAACAGATACACTTATTGTCGGTCAACCCGAATTTTTCAAACAAATGGAAGCCAGTTTGAAAAAATTCAGCCTTGCCGAATGGAAGGCTTATTTGCGTTTTAACCTTATTAGTTCCCTTTCACGTTATTTACCAGCGGCTTTTGACCAAGAACATTTCAATTTTTTTGGTAAAACTTTGGAAGGCAAAAAGGAACAAAAACCACGTTGGAAACGGGTGCTTGATGCGCAAGAAGGACAATTAGGCGATGCTTTGGGGCAGCTTTTTGTGAAAGAATATTTTTCTCAAAAATCAAAAAAGCGCTATGAAGATATGTCCGAAGCCATACGTGAAGCTTTTGCTGAAAACATCCAAGAACTCGATTGGATGAGCCCTATTACTAAGGAAAAAGCCCTTGATAAACTCAAAAAAGTGACGAAAAAGATAGGTTATCCTGACAAATGGAAAGATTTCAGTGCCATGACAATTGACCGTGGGAGTTATGTTCGCAATAATTTGAATGCCAATAAATGGTGGTTCAACTTTTATGCAAACAAACTCAATAAGCCTGTTGACCGCACAGAATGGGACATGACACCACAAACATATAATGCGTACTACAATCCATCTAATAATGAAATTGTCATGCCCGCCAGCATTTTTATGATTCCGGGTTTTACGGACGACCAAGTGGATGATGCAGTGGCTTATGGTTATGCTGCAGCTTCAACCATTGGGCATGAAATCACGCATGGTTTTGACGACCAAGGACGACAATTCGATGCAGAAGGCAATCTGAAAATGTGGTGGACAGCCGAAGACTCCGCTCAATTTGCCCAACGTGCCAACAAATTGGTTGCTCAATTCAATGAATTTATGCCTGTTGATACTATGCATGTCAGAGGTGAAGCCACTTTGGGCGAAAATATTGCCGATTTGGGTGGTGTTGTCCTCGGTTTGAGGGCTTTCAAAAAGACAGAACAATATAAAAAAGGAGAAAAAATTGCGGGTTATACCCCACTCCAACGCTATTTTATGGGCTATGCGCTCGGTTGGATGGGACACGCCACAAAAGAACGTTTAGCAAGGCAGTTGATGACCGATGTTCATGCGCCTGCGAAGGAGCGTGTGAATGGTCCTTTTGTGAATGTGCCTGAATTTTATGAAGCGTTTGGTATTAAAAGTGGTGCAAAAATGTATCGCGAAGAAGCGAAACGGACTAAGATTTGGTGATTCAAATAGTTAACTAATTGTAAAAATTATAACTATCAAAAGTAAAAACACATGAAAAAATATTTAGTCCTCTTTTTCCTTCTTTGTGTCTGAAATCGTTTTTTGTCAGACCTATACAGAGAAATTAGGTTTTCCCAAAGGCTCGAAAGACATCATTTTGCATGTGGACGATGCGGGCATGTCTTATGATTCCAATATGGGCACCATAAAAGCCACTGAACAAGGGGTTGTAACTTCCCTTTTACATACTCAACAAGAATTGAACTATCTAAAAATATTTTTATTATTGCTCGTAAACATCATATTTTGATGTTACAAAAGCCTCTTTTGCAGAAGATTTCAACTTTTGAGCATAGCATGACGTGATGTTTGCGGTAATTCTTTGGGTGTTAATTGTTCCAAAGTTTCGTCATAGTTGTTTTCTTTGGCTAATATTTTCAGCTTCAATTTTTCAATGAAACGTGCAAAGGCTTAACCATCTACGCAATCTTTGTCAATGGATATAATGAATTCATCTTGTGTCGTGCGAATAGAAATGGGTTGTATAGCTTCAAATTTTTTACAAAGTAAATATTTTTTTGAAAAATTCAACAAACCTTAGAGGTAATGTACAAAAAAAGCAACCAAGATATTTAAACATCTTGGTTGCTTTTTTTTAAACATTTATCGTTTAACACATAAACTATAAAATATTATAAACCAAATTGGGCAAAATGCCGAGGAGTAATAAACCGCCACAGACAATGACCAATAATAACTTTTGTAAACTATCAGCCTCTACTACCCCCCCCTCAGTATCTTCATGAAAAAACATGGCAATGATGAGTTTGAAATAATAATAAACGCCGACCAAGGACATCGCTATCGCAAACAAAACGATGGATAAATAGCCTTCTGAAATGGCGTTCACAAAAATATAATATTTAGCCATAAAACCTGCCAAAGGTGGAATCCCTGCCATGGATAATAGTGCCATCGTCATAGCCACAGCTAAAAAAGGATTTGACTTGCCGAGACCATGAAACGCTGAAATAGAAACGCTGTCTCTCCCTTTTTGAACCAAATAAAGCACCATGAAAGCGGTAATTGAACCCAAACCATAGACAACAGTATAAAATAAAAGGGAATTATCAGATTCACCATTTGCATTAAAAATGGCAATTAACATATAACCTGCGTGAGAAATCGAAGAAAAAGCCAACATTCTTTTCGCATCGTGTTGCATGACTGCGACGATATTGCCAATCAATAATGTCAAAACAATCATAGCTGCAAATACATCTACCCAAACATTACTTTCGCCTGGGAAACATGTGATAAACAAACGATACAAGGCAGCAACGGCGGCAGTTTTCGCTACGGTTGCCATAAATGCGGTAATCGGAGTGGGTGCGCCTTGATAGACATCGGGTGTCCAAAAGTGGAACGGTGCAGCACCCATTTTGAAGCCCATACCAATGATCAGCATGATGATACCAACGGTTAAAACAGGCGTTTCGGTTACTTTTCCCAATGCCGCACGAATCTGTAGAAGGTCGAATGAACCCGTCACACCGTAAACCAAAGCAATACCAAACAGTAGGAAACCACTGGCAAATGCGCCCATCAAAAAGTATTTGAAAGCCGATTCAGTAGAAGCCAAATCCGATTTATTACTGCCCGCCAAAACGTATAGTGATACCGATAAAATTTCAATACCCAAGAATAACATGACCATATTCGTAAAAGAAACCATGACCAATGCGCCCGTCAAAGCAAAAAATATCAGCGAATAACGGTCAGTTAATGCTTTCATTTTGCTGAAGTATTCTTCAGACATCACAAACC
>JAYVFS010000143.1:0-12523 GCA_043772905.1 Saprospiraceae bacterium
ACCATACAAGCGTTTATGAAATTGATTGTGGCGGTCATCATGTTGTCGTCAGGTTATGCGTATTTTAGTGAAGGCATTCACCATTTTTTAAGCCAATTGAACGACATTGACCCTTTATTGACGGCGACAACAAACCCTAAAAGTCCACTTTTTAGGGATTATTTTGAGATTATTTTCTGCCCGTTTGTAGTAGGTATCGCCATAGTTTGCCAACCGCACATCATTACAAAGTCGCTTTTACTGAGGGGTGATGAAGATGTCAACAAATATCTGTTTACAGGCATTGCAGCAGAGATTATTTTTTTCAGTGTTGTGTTTGTCGGTTTATATGCCCGTTTGAGTTTTCCCGATTTGATGCTGGATGGCGTGCCGATGAAAATGGATGGCATTATTCCCGCTTATGTCGTCAAAGAATTTCCTGTTTGGATAGGTTTAATCGTGGTTTTGGGCTTGATTTCATCGGGTTTAGCCACGTTTGAAGGTTTGATTCAATCCCTTTCTACAACCATCACAACCGATATTATCAGTCCTTTTGTCAAAAATTGGGAAGGACAACGTTTGATTATTTTAAACAGAGTCGTCATCATTCTTTTAGGACTTCTGACCTTTTTTTTAGCAAAAGACCAATTGCTAAACCCTAAACTGAGTGTCGGTATTTTCGCCCAATTAGGTGTTTATGCCTTCTTTTCGGCGGCTTTTATCCCTGTTTTGATGGGTATTTTCCTTAAAGACGTGCCAACCATTGCACCGATGGCGGCGGCTATTACGGCTATTCTTGTTCACTTCGGTACTTATTTCGGCGGCATAACGCCGTATTTACAAGGTGTCATAAAAAACCCTGCGGTGTCGGCAACTTATGCCATTTTATCCGCCACACTCGTCGGGTTTGGTTTGTATTATTTATTGAAAAAATCAACTGATGTTGAAGCGCAGGTCATTGCAATTGATGACGCAATTATTAAAAATCCCTAATTGAAATTAATCTTTTTATTTTATGAAAAATGCAATTATTGTTTCGACGGGTGCTTATGTACCAGAGCAAGTAATTCCAAATGCATACTTTAACACCTATTTTGGCGAAGATGTGGATACATGGCTGCGTACAAATGTCCATATTTACGAGCGGCGTTGGTGTTCAGATCTTGAATCCACAGCAGATTTGTGCGAAAAAGCGGCAAAACAAGCCTTAGAACGCGCCCAAATTTCGCCCGATAAAATACAATTGGTGATTGTGGCAACCGATACGCCTGAATATATTTCGCCCGCCACAGCGACCATTGTGCAACACCGCATCGGGGCAGTTCATGCAGGCGCATTCGATTTGAATGCGGCGTGTGCGGGTTTCGTAACGGCTTTGGATGTGGGTGCCAAATACATTTTGGCAGATGACCACTATGAATATGTTATGGTCATTGGCGCTTATGCGATGAGTAAATATTTGAATAAAGACGATAAAAAAACGGTCACGCTGTTTGCCGATGGCGCAGGAGCAGTGATTCTAAAAAGAGAAATAAATCCAACAAAAAGAGGCGTTTTAGCGTCAAAACTCATCTCAAAAGGTGAATTTTATGATTGGATGGGCATTTATGGCGGTGCCACAAAAATGCCAATTACTGAGGGGGTGCTTGAAAGACGAGACCATTTGTTGAAATTTGTCAAACGGTTTCCAAACGAGTTGAATCCAGATATGTGGACGATGATGGCGCAAGACTTGTGTCAAAAACTCGATATTGAACCCGCAAAACTTGACCATTTTTTTATGACACAAATCAATATCAATGCGATTTGGGCAACCCTTGACCGCTTAAATGCACCGCGCGACCGTGCTGAAACGATTATGCACAACTATGGATATACGGGTTCAGCAGCGATTCCGATTGCTTTGAATCAACGCATGGAAAAGGGCAATATTAAAGAAGGAGATTTTGGGATGTTCATCGGTTCAGGTGGCGGTTTGGCATTTGCAGCGTCCGTCGTAAAATTTTAATAACTATTTGAAAATGAATGTGATACAACAAGATTGGGCAGCAAAATGGGCTTTGTACAGCCCTGATAAAATCGCACTGAAAGAGTATGAAACGGGGCGTGAATGGCAGTACGGAGAGCTCAATACAAGGGCAACACATATTGCCCAATTTTTATACAATCATTATGCGATTAATAAAGGGGACAGAGTAGCGGTTTTAGCGGAATACAGTTTGGAATATGTCGCTTTATTTTGTGCGTCTCAAAAATTGGGTTTTATCATCGTGCCGCTGAATTATCGTTTGTCGCCTACTGAAATCGCCTATTTGTTGAAAGATGCTGAACCAAAATTGATTTTTTGCGAACAAAAATATGAACAATTACTGCTTCATACTGAGGGGGTCGTTTCGATGGAAAAACTAGGAATTATAGCGCAAGGCTTTGATAATCAAATCAATACAGTTTTAGAAAATGTTGTTCTAAACGAAGACGACCCTGCTTTTATACTTTATACAAGCGGTACAACGGGCTTCCCAAAAGGGGCAATTTACAGCCATAAAATGCTGTTTTGGAACAGTATCAATACGGCGATGAGTTTAATCGTCAATCAAGAAAGCCGTACTTTGAATGTGATGCCGCCCTTTCATACAGGCGGTTGGAACGTTTTGTTAACGCCTTTTTTGCATCATGGCGGTTATACCTGTTTGCTGAAAAAGTTTGAACCCGCAGCCGTTTTACAGCTTTTGCAAGATGAAAAATGCACCATTTTTATGGGTGTTCCAACCATGTTGAAAATGATAGCCGACTTGCCCGCATTTGAACAAGCCACGTTTCCACATCTGCATTATATCATTGTCGGAGGTGAACCGATGCCGATTCCATTGATTGAAAAATGGCAAACCAAAGGCGTGATGATACGACAAGGTTATGGCATGACGGAGGTTGGTCCGAATCTAACATCGCTGCATCAAGACGATGCGGTGCGTAAAAAAGGCTCAATTGGTCGCCCCAATTTTTATGTTGAGACTAAAATCGTTGATGAAAATGGTCAAAAAAGCCAAAATGGTGAATTATTACTGAGGGGTCCCATGGTCACGCCTGGATATTGGCGCAATGAAGAAGCGACGCAAAACAGCCTCAAAAATGGCTGGTTTTACACAGGCGACCGAGTAAGACAGGACGAAGAAGGCTATTTGTATGTCGTTGACAGAATCAAAAATATGTACATCAGTGGCGGTGAAAATATCTATCCTGCCGAAATTGAAAGAGTGATTTTGACACACCCCTCAGTATCCGAAGCCGCTGTTATAGGAGTAGCCGATGAAAAATGGGGCGAAGTGGGTAAAGCATTTATTGTAACAAAACAAAATACGCCCGTTAGTGGAGAGGACATTATAGGCTTTTTACAAGAACAATTGGCGAAATTCAAAATACCCAAATACATCACCTTTTTAGCCGCTTTGCCTAAAAGCGATACAGGAAAAATCAATAAAAAACAGTTAAAAGAAAGCACATGAAACCTTGCATTTTTATCCTAATCCTTTCTTTTTTGTCATGTAAAACAACGGTCAAACACATGAATGATGCACCTACATTTGCCGCTAACAGCATCGCTGCCTTGTTAACTTATCCATTCCCGATTAAAACCGTAAAGTTGGATAATGGGATTGAAGTTGCTTATCAAGAAGCAGGAAAATCGAGTACAACACCTCTGTTGTTTATTCATGGTTTGGGCAGTTATATGCGCGGGTGGGATAAAAATTTTGATGTTTTAAGTAAAACTAAGCATTGTTTCAGGATAGATTTACCTGGTTATGGCAAGTCAAGCAAAGCCGATTATGAAAGCGGCATGTCTTTTTATGCCCAAATTATAGTGCAGTTTTGCAGTCAATTAAAACTCAAAAAGGTTGTTTTGGTGGGACATTCGATGGGCGGTCAAATTGCGGTGACAACAGCATTCTTGTATCCCAATTTGGTTGGACGACTCGTCTTAGTTGACCCCGCAGGATTTGAAACTTTTAATGATACGCAAAAACAGTTGCTCAAAAGCTTGACCACGCCTTCGGCTATTCAAAACACACCCGATGAACGCACCAAACAAAATTTTGCGGTAAATTTTTTTAAAGGCACACCCGATGATGCCCAATTTATGATAAACGACCGTTTTTTGATGAAAAACAGCCCTGAATTCGAGACGTATTGCGGCATTGTTTCCCGCAATGTCTCTCAAATGCTTGAAGAACCCATATTTTTGAAATTAAAAAATGTACAACAACCGACGCTTGTTTTTTATGGTGCAAACGATGTTTTAATTCCCAATCGGTTCCTAAATCCGACGTTGACTACTGAGGGGGTCGCTCAAACAGGTGCAAAAGAAATACCGAAAGCGGAAGTGGTGATGCTGCCCAATGCGGGGCATTTTGCCATGTGGGATCAACCTGAATTATTGAATCAAAAGATTATTTTGTTTCTTCATTGACATATATCATTCGATTATAAATTTAAAAAAATGAACAGATTAAAAAACAAAGTCGCTATCATCACAGGTGGCGCAAATGGTATTGGTAAGGCAACGGCTTTGCGGTTTGCAGAAGAAGGGGCAGCCCTTGCGATATGGGATGTGAATGAAGCAAAAGGCGCAGAAACCGTAGGAGAATTGCAGCAATTGGGCGTAAAAGCGCAGTTTTTCAAAGTAAATACGGTACATTTGGCAGAAGTTGAACAAGCTGCTGCTGCTGTCGTCGCTGCATTCGGAACGATAGATATTCTCATCAATAATGCGGGTATAACTCGTGATGCCTCTTTGATGAAAATGACAGAAGAACAATTTGATTTGGTTATTGATGTCAATCTGAAAGGCGTTTTTAATTGTACCAAAGCCGTTGCGCCATACATGATTGAAAAACAATATGGGCGTATCGTTCAAGCCTCTTCTGTCGTCGGTTTATATGGCAATTATGGGCAAACGAATTATGTCGCTTCCAAATCTGGCGTGATTGGGATGACAAAAGTTTGGGCGCGAGAATTAGGACGTAAAGGCATTACGGTCAATGCGATTGCACCAGGCTTTATTGCGACCGAAATGGTTCAAACGATTCCTGAAAAAGTGATTGCTGCTATTCAAGAACGCACGCCGCTCGGTAGAATGGGCACGCCCGAAGAGGTCGCAAATGCTTATCTTTTCTTAGCTTCCGACGAAGCAAGTTTTATTAATGGCGTGGTATTGAGTGTGGACGGCGGCATGATTTCGTAACAAAAAATAAATCATTGATGCGTAATAAACTCCAAACATTTACAGATTTTGCGAACAGCCTTTTACCACATGAAACGGCTTACCTTTTGTCTATTCAACAATTTCAAGACACCGAACGCTTGGAAATTTTGAAACATATAGACAAGAATTGTCAGCGCACGCATCCCCCTACTCCGTTTGATGAAGCGATTGATAAACGCAAATATTCTCATCTGAAAATATGGATTGAAGAACGCCTACATGATATTGACGTGGATGCACAATACAACAGTATCGTGCAGTGGCATCAACATTTAATGACCGACACCATTGCGCCCGAAGAAGAAAAGTCGTTGCTCAAAACGATACGCACCTACCCCCTCAGTATGGACTTCTATTTTGTCAAATTTTATGAATTGGTAAAGGATTTTAGGCAATATTTACTCATTCGGATGCGCTACAACGAGCATCAAATCGCAGACGATTTTATAAAAACCTATGCTGAAAAATACCGTTATTGTTGTGACACCGCCGATACGATGTATGAAGCGACCCGTGATATGGTCGATACTTACGCCCAAAAAGCCGTTGAGACATTGCCCGACAATACTTTTTCAGAAACCCGTGATTGGGAAGAATGGTTGACCCAACGTTATTATGATGTCCAGTTAGATGGTTTAAATCGGTATTATGCCCTCGTTCGGCTCACATTTATATACAATAACCATCGGCAGTTTGAGAAATTGAAGGACAAATATGATGTTATAGATGCTTTGTTTGAAAAAGGGCTGTTTTACTCGCGGCGATTACTCATCAACTACTACGGCAATCGGCTTTTATTCCACACCCGTTTCAATGAATACGACAAAGCGGAATTTTATGGTTATCTGTCTATTTCTATAAAAACAAGCGATTATTTGCACTATGTCAACAATCTGGCGGCTATATTACTCCGAAACAAAAAAAATACAGAAGCTCTGTCATTGATGCGCCAAGTGCATCCCGAAATGAAACATACCCACAGTTTTCACAACAAAGTGGGCTTTATGTCTTTCTATGGTAAATGCTTGAATGTCAATAATTTATGTCGCAATACGGAGAGTTATATCGAATCCTTTTTGGGTGTTTATAGAACAGAAATATTTGAACAACGCTGGCATCTATTTTTCACCACCTATTTGGAATCCCTTTTAGGGCAAAAGAAATACGCTAAATTGGTGCAAATAGTCAAGCGGTATAAGCTCATTGAAAAAGAAAAACAATACCGCAAAAGCTCGGCTTGTTTGCTGTCCATTTTTTTGTACAATACTTTATGTGCTTATAAAGAAGACTTGATTTCGTTCAAAGACCTACAAAAAATTGTCACTACGGAGAAAAAAGCCTTTACAGAACGCAGCGATCGCTCACATCAGTTTGACGATGTTTTAAAAAACATGCGCCATCATTTGAATGACATAGATAAAGGTCGCTTGATTGTGGAAGCAAAAGGCATTTCTATTCAAAAATTCCCATTAAACCAATAGAAAATGAATATGAACCATTTAAGCCTTGTAGATTTTCCATCACCCGTACTTAGGCACAATTATTTGAAGGGCATTGGGTATAAGTACAGCATTTATCTCTTTTATTTTACCCAGATATTCACCATCTATCTGAAAATGCACTTTTTTTCTAGATCGTAAAGACAGAGCGTTTGTTTGGAAAATCTCTGTTTTATCTGCATCATAAGATTCGTGAGAAAAAACCATTTTAAATATCTCACGAAGGGATATTTTTTTAACAGCAATAACTTCAAACACAGCATCGTCTAAGTGCCCAATGGGATTTATAAGTGCGCCCGTACCGTATGTAGTGGCATTGGCAATAACTATCATAGCCGCTTTGATTTTAATGGTTTTCCTATCTATCTGCATCTCCACTTGCATCATTGGGTTTTGCCATAATACTTTTAAAGATGCAAAAAAGTAGCCCCACATACCCCGACCGCTCTGGGTTCTAAATTTTTTCATGGCATACGCATTCAAACCAATATCACTCAAATGAATACATAAATGGCTGTTAATCTGCGTAATGTGTATTTTTTTGCTGTATCCTGCGACGAGTATATCAATTGCTTTTTGAGGAATGTCACTAATGCCCAGTTCCTTTGCTAATCCATTTGCAGAGCCTGCGGGTAAAATACCCAAAGGAATATGGGTGTTTAAGACACATTCTGAAACAAATTTTACTGTGCCATCTCCCCCAACGGCAACAACTTGGTGCGGGGCAAACAACTTTATTTTTTCTTTTATTGTTTCTATTTTAGTAGAAAGGGAGAGGTGATATAATTGAAAGGTATGGTTTGATGCAGCAAAATAATTGGTTATTTCTATTGTCCAATCTACAGTACGACTTCCCGCACCTGGATTGATGATAAAAAGTATTTTTAAATTGTCTTTTTTTGTCATTTAGGAACGTAAATTAGCATTATGAAAAATAAAATAAACGATTCCAACACCACTGTAAAAGTCTATCATGGTTATGGACATCCATACAACCTTATTGTGTATGGTCATGTATTAGCGGGTAAAAAAGAGGCTCGTACTAAGTTTACAAACAATACAGTACTCAATATAGCACATTTGATTAAGCTATTTTTTATTAAGCCCTTACCCAGTGTTAAAGTTCGATTACAATGGAAGAATCAAGTACTTTATAGCACAACAAGAAATGATGGTTTTTTTAAATTTCACTGGCGATCTGATACCGCCCTTACCGCAGGATGGCATCCCATAATCGTGCAAGTACTTGATAATCAAGACAACCCAGTGGTGAGTGGTGAAGGTAAAATGTTTATTCCCCATTCTACCCAATATGGTTTTATCTCTGATATTGATGATACGGTACTCGTTTCTCACTCTGCCACAACGGGCAAAAAATTAAACGCCCTATTTACCAAAAACCCTCACAGGAGAAAAACATTTGCAGATGTGGTAAAATTTTATAATTTATTAGCCCTTGCCCATACAGAGCCTTCATTACTCAATCCATTTTTTTATGTCTCCAGTAGCGAATGGAATTTATATGATTATCTCAATGAATTTTTTAAATACCATAGCTTGCCCAAAGGAGCTTTTCTTTTAAATGACATAAAAAAATGGTATCAATTGATTAAAACAGGCAAAACAAAACACCACGGCAAATTAATTCGCGTGGCACGCATTATAAATGCGTTTCCCAAACAACGTTTTATTCTATTGGGTGATAACTCTCAACGTGACCCCGAAATTTATGCGGCTATTGCCAATAAACATCCCGATAATATAGTCGCTATTTATATTAGAAATATTAGTGTTGAAAAAGAAGCATTGACATTAAAGTCATTGGCATCCATTGAAAATCAAGGGATTTATACGTGCCTATTTAAACATACTAATGAAGCAATTTTGCACGCACAATCCATTGGCTTGTTAGAGCCTATCCGATAACTTATTTCAAGTTTTAGTACAGTGCGCAGCAAGTTCATTGTATGAATGATTGCAGCATTCATACAATGCCCATCAAGAAGGCACAGCAAAAGAAGGCGGTACAGGCTTGGGCTTGATATTGACAAAAGAACTGAATGGCGGGGCGAGTGAACTAGGCCACACGGGGCGATATTTACGCTACGGTTTACTTAAGTTTTGGTCAAAATAGCCGTTACGAGTATCCCGTTTCGCACTTCTGTAGAGAGTGGCATACGAAATTGGGTTCGACGACTAAAATTCGCAAACGGCAGCTCGATGCATCGCTCAATACTGAGGGGTTACCAACATTTGAATTTGACTATAATGTTTTAAGATTTTGACGCATTCCAATTATGAAGATGGATTGAAATGGAAGTAGAAAGGAGTGTCAAGAAAACGAAGGTTTTCTTGACATCTATTCAAAAGACTCAAAGGTTTATCCTCAATATTTAAGTGACTACCTGAAACGTCAACCCAGAAAATTTTTGTAAACGGGATAACAGACCTTCCCCAAAAATAGCCGATGGGGTATAAAACCCACCTGTCTTTTCGGTTTTTGAGACATCGAACGCCAGAGCCAGACCTGCTTGCGCTATCATTTTAGCCGTTGAGCCGTAGCCTGGGTCGCGGTCGCCAGAAACTTTTACTGTGAGTCCTTGCCCCGTATCCGTTTTGCCATAAACCAGATGGACAAAAAAGCCGTTGAGTTGGGCTTCTGGAGTAGGACCTTCGCCCGGCTTGGGTAAAAACCGTTCGACCAATCGTCGCAAAGGAGAAACAACCGCTGCCACCATAAAGCCACCTAAACCCACAGTAACGCCAAGAGCTGCTGAAAAGCCCGTAAAACCTTTGCCTGTCAGTATGGCTTCGTTGTAGGTAAAGTTTTTAGCATACCCCAACAATGCATTAGAACGCTGAACAACTTTCTCGTTGACACCCGCCATCACAAAAGGACACATCCACGCTGTTGCATCGCTCTCATAAGCCACTGATGTTAAGCTGTTTTGTTTGGGTCGTTCGAAGTCAACAGGTGGACAAATAGCGTAGGGATTGTTAAGCTCTTTCCTTAGAGTGGCATCACCAGAAGCTTCTTTCACTAAATTGAGCATACTTGCAATCGTTCCACCTGACACACCACCTTTAGCCTTTTTGACCCGCATTTTGACCGTTGAGCAATACTGCCCAAAGCGTTCTTTGGCTTGTTGTTGCAGAAAATAAACACCCATATCTGATGGAATGGAATCGTAGCCACAGCAATGGACAATACGTGCACCCGTTTGTTGTGCAAGACCCTCGTAACGGTCTATCATGCGCTTTACCCAATGTACCTCCCCCGTTAAGTCACAATAATCGGTACCCGTTTCAGCGCAGGCTTTGACCAAAGGTTCACCATACAAAGCATAGGGACCCACCGTCGAGAGGACGACACGCGATTGGGTACATAAGCTGTTTAGCGCTTCGGCAGATTGGGCATCGGCGACGAGAATCGGTAATGTGGCGGCAGTTGCGCCTAAAGTTTGGCGTAAAGCCACCAATTTGGTTTCTGACCGACCCGCAATCGCCCATTTTAAAGAATCATCAACACCGTACTGTTTGAATAAATAATCGGTGATAATTTGACCTACAAAACTGGTTGCGCCAAACACAATCAGGTCGTAAGTAGGAGAGGGGTGTGTCAGAGGCGTGTCAGCACTAAACGGTTCATTCATTTATTTTTCCTTAAATTGTTCAATTAAATAAAATATTTGATGTATTGCCCAATCATAAGGTACCATCAAAGGCGTTGTTTTATTATTATTTTTCTAAAACGTATACTTTCAAAAAGCTGGATGCCCTTTTTTGATGATACACTTTATGCCATGCTTTCTAATAATCAGAAGGTTTTGCTTTGAAAATATCCATAAATTTCTGCGGATTGCGGTCAGCCCATGGGAAGCAAGGACTTTGAATTTGAACCATGATTTTATGCCCTTTTTTAAACGTGTGCAGCACATCTTGTAAATCGAATTTTACATCCGTCACCACATTGGGTACGAAAGGTTCGGGTTTTGCAACGTTATGGCTAAACTTATCCCTCAGTATTTCACTCCGAATCAATTGCTGATAGCCGCCCATCACCACTTCTGGTTTTTTAGGAAGCCCACCGTCCACGCACAACTTGATAGACGACGATATAATTATCTCGCAGCATAAAAGAGTTGGGTCCCACACGACGACGGAACTTATGCCATTAGGTTGGCAACTGTAAGGCGTTCGTTGCATCAAAATGGGGTGTTTTGTCAAGGTATCTTTAGGGGCATACACTTGTGTAAACAATTTAACCCCATCCCGCATCTCAACCACGTACTCTATTTTAGTATAATTCTCCTGCACATAAACGGAGTCTTGTTGTTTGGTGAAAGGGTAGGGCGAAATGGCGGGTTGTTGGGCAGTCAATCTAATATTGGCGATGAGCATCATCAACATCCATAAGCGAAGAGTCTTCATTTTGATATTTTTAATAGTTGTAAAATCAAAAGGCGAATTAACGATAATAACGGCAGATTCAGGGATATTGATTAACGAATGTCGTTGTGCGTTGCTCTATTTTCCATTCTTTAATTGAAAATACTGAGGGGGAACCGCAATAATCAATAGATCTACTTTTTTTGTAGATAAAAATATAATCCACCATTTTCCATGAATCCGGTAGGATTCACACGTTTGTAAGTCTAAATAGTGCGAATCCTAACGGATTCGTAAAAATTGTTCGTTCATTTTAACCTACAAACGTGCAAATCCTAACGGATTAGAGATTTCCGAAGTTATCAAGATATATGTATTTGAACGATATATTTATGTTATAAGTAGGCTTTTGTAAATCACGGACACTACTTAGGGTCAAAAAGGGCATTTAATTCCTCAATGGTTAGATGTGTTGTTACAATTGTATTTTCTAAAAGTATGATTTTTAAGTGTTTATGTGTCTGCAAGGTTTCTTTACAAGCAACTTCAATCAATTCGTATGCTTCCGTTTTACCTATTTTAGGAGCTAATGCTAAGGAGACATTTTCTGCAAAAATCAACCCTTCAGTCATTTCTATGTTTTTTAACATTCTTTCCTTATCCACTTCCAAGCCGTCCGTGATTTCATTGGCTTGACGCAAAGCACCTGCGGTCAATTTGATGATATCCGCGAGCGTTTCCCATTCTGCGTGCCAAGTGCCTGTGGCACGTTCATGGTCTTGTGTCATACACGATAACATGGTGGAAACCAATGGCGGAATACGGGTTGCATTAGCCAAAATAGCGGTGCAACCAACTGGATTGCGCTTGTGAGGCATCGTTGAAGAACCGCCTTTTCCTGTGCCTGAAGGTTCGAACACTTCACCAATTTCTGTTTGCATCAAAAGGCTGATGTCTTTAGCTATTTTGCTTAAACTGCCTGTCAAAATGCCCAAAGTTGTAGCGATTTCTACCAAATTATCGCGCTGTGTATGCCAAGATAGGGTGGGGTTCTTTAATCCTAAAATTTCAGACATTGTTTCAGAAACGAGCAGCCCTTTTTCGGGCATACTTGCCAAAGTACCCACCGCACCACCCAGTTGTAAAGAGCAATTGTTTTGCAATAAATGCTCAACTCTGCTTTTGGATCTCAAAATACCATCAAGCCATGTCGCGACCTTGAACCCAAAAGTAATCGGTCGCGCTTGCTGCTTAAAAGACCGCCCAATCATCAATGTATCTCGATGATTACCCATGAGATAGGTTAATTGCGAAATGAGTTTTTCTAAATTTTTATGAATCAAAACAAGGGCATCACGGGCTTGTAAAACGGTGGCTGTATCAATGACATCTTGAC
>JAYVFS010000144.1:0-12478 GCA_043772905.1 Saprospiraceae bacterium
CACTACAGATTAAGGGTACATCATCTATTCGTTCTACTTGCATACGCAAGGTTACGATATTTCTTTTTTTCCGTTTGTAAAATCAACGAAACGTGAGTGTGTATGGTAAAATAAAATTATTAACAAATAGTGAATTAACAAAATGAAAAAAAATCTCCTCTTTGCTTTCTTTTTGATTCAAATTACTTGCCTTTCCGCTCAAAAAGGGGCTTTTGAGTTCGGTGTAAATGGTGGCATTAATGTTTCATCGGCTGTCAACTTTAAAGAAAATAGGCTTCATCATTGGGATATGAAACCATTAAAGGGAATTCAATTAGGCGTAACTTTTGGCTATCGGTTCAATGATTTCTATTCTTTTCGATTAGGTATTAACCTTGAAAGAAGAGGATTTAAAGATTCAACTTATCTAAATGGTCATGCACGCTTCTTTCCAGGAGTCGATGAATATACCAGTGGTTACGTCTCAATTCCACTTTTAAATGAATTCCATTTTTTAAACCACCATTTAATTGCGAGTGTTGGAGTAGATTTTGCAAAAGATTTTTATGAAGATGGTAATGAATTTGGCATAATAGCTGGTATCGGTACAGGATTCAATATAACACAAAGAATGAAATGGCGATTAGATGTTAAGTTTAATCGAGGTTTAAAAGATTGGCGATACCACACGGATTATTTCTATTTAGACGGCTTAAAAACTTTTAACATCTCAACAGGCTTGATTTATTCTTTTGAAAAAAAGAAAAAGTAGTTTTTAATACTGGATTATCTCATTTTAAAACATACTGATTTTAAAACGCTACCTTTTGGAACAATAAACGCCTTTCGCTTCAACCCGAAAGGCGTTTGTTTTACCCCCTCAGTAAAACCGTCAGAAAAGATAGGGATTGAACGAATTTTGAAAAAAAAAAAGATTTAATCAATAAAACGCCTACTTTTGCCGTTGATTTTGAAACAAAATTGTAGTGAAAACAGTTGAATGAGTGTCAAAATATTGATAGTCAATACTTTAAATAGAAAAGTCGAGTAACTTACCTTCGCTAATTTAAAACAAATAATGTTATCGCATGGCAAAAAATCTGCTCATAGTCGAATCACCTGCTAAGGCAAAAACGATAGAAAAAATTTTAGGTTCTGATTTTAAAGTCGTTTCCAGCTTTGGGCACGTCCGTGACCTCGAAAAAGGTGGCTTAGGGGTTGACGTAAAGAATAAGTTTAAACCCAATTATGTCGTTACGCCCGACAAAACAAAACTTGTCAGCCAACTCAAAGCAGAAGCCAAAAACTCTGAAGAAGTGTGGCTCGCAACGGACGAAGACCGCGAAGGGGAAGCCATCTCATGGCACCTTTGCGAAGTCCTCAAACTCGACCCACGCCATACTAAACGCATCGTTTTCCGTGAAATCACGAAACCTGCTATCCTAAAAGCGGTTCAAAACCCACGTACTGTTGACCTTGCGCTCGTTGATGCACAACAAGCACGACGTATTCTTGACCGTCTTGTTGGCTTTGAATTGTCTGAGTTGTTGTGGAAAAAAGTGAAAGGCGGCTTGTCTGCGGGTCGTGTTCAGTCTGTTGCAGTTAAATTGGTCGTCGAAAAAGAACGTGAGATTCAAAAGCATACAGCAAAACCTTTTTTCAAAATTGATGCGCAGTTTCTTGTGCCAAACAAACAAGACAAGCAAATTACGCTCAAAGCGGAATCGCCTGAACGTTATGAAAATGAAGGGGGGGCAAAAGGATTTTTGGAAAAATGTCGTGGTGCAGACTATAAAATTGCAAAAATTGAAGTCAAACCGCTTAAACGAAAGCCAACTGCGCCGTTTACAACCTCTACTTTGCAACAAGAGGCAAGCCGTAAATTGGGCTTTTCGGTGAATAGAACGATGCAAAATGCGCAAAGGCTTTACGAAGCAGGACACATTACTTATATGCGTACCGACTCGACAGTTTTGAGCGAAACGGCTTTATTGGCGATTGCAAATGAAATTGAAAATTCTTTTGGTACGGAATACGTTCAAACACGGCGTTTCAAAACAGGCAAAGAATCGGCACAAGAGGCGCATGAAGCGATTCGCCCAACATACATCGAAAAACGCAATGTGTCTGGCGAACGTGACGAACAACGCCTCTATGAATTGATTTGGAAACGGACCATTGCTTCGCAAATGGCAGATGCAGAATTGGAAAAAACGGTGGTTGACATCGCTATTTCAACGATTCCGTCTTCAAAACTCGTTGCCGAAGGTGAAGTTATCAAATTTGACGGTTTTTTAAAGGTCTATCTCGAGTCAAAAGACGAAGACGATGAGGATGCGAAAGGCGTTTTGCCCCCCCTCAGTATCGGACAAGTTTTGAACTTCGATGCGATGTCTGCGACCGAAAGATTCACTCGTCCGCCAGCCCGTTACACGGAAGCGGCTTTGGTCAAAGACTTAGAGGAACGCGGCATTGGTCGTCCGTCAACGTATGCGCCGACGATTTCTAAAATCATGGAAGAGAATAGGGGTTATGTTGAAAAAATAACGAGAGACGGCGTTGAACGGGCTTATAAGGTCTTAAATCTCTTGAAAAACGGTCAAATTACAGAAAAAACGTCAACAGAAATGACAGGTGCTTTGAAAAATCACCTTGTCCCAACCGATATGGGTATGTTGGTTGTTGACTTTTTAGATAAACATTTTGAAGAAATTATGAATTACAGTTTCACTGCGGAAGTCGAAAATAAACTCGATGATGTGGCAGACGGTAAGCATAATTGGGTTGATATGTTGGATAAATTTTACGATCCTTTCCACGAAGATGTCGTCAAAACGCTTGAAGAAGCTGACCGTGTGAGTGGCGAACGCATTTTGGGAAAAGACCCTATTTCAGGACGGACAGTGCTTGTACGCATGGGCAAATATGGACCTGTGGCGCAAATTGGTGCGCCTGAGGAATTGGCTGAAAATGAGAAACCTGATTATGGTAATTTACAAAAAGGGCAATCAATTGAGACCATAACACTTGAAGAAGCCTTGCGTTTGTTCGATTTGCCTAAAAATTTGGGCGAATTTGAGGATATGAGTGTGTCGGTGGGCATTGGTCGTTTTGGTCCTTATGTCAAATTTGGTGATACATTTGTTTCGATTCCGCGCGACGAAGACCCCCTCAGTGTCACGCTTGATAGAGCGATTGAACTGTTTGAGGAAAAACGCAAAGCAGATGCACCTGTTTTTATGTACAAATCGTTGCCAATTACGAAGGGTTCAGGTCGTTTTGGTCCTTTTATCAAGTGGAACGAAATGTTTATCAATATACCGAGAAGATTCGATTTAGAAACTTTAACGCTTGATGAAGCAGCTGAATTGATTGAAGCCAAGGTAGAAAAAGAAGGCAATCGCTACATTCACAACTGGGAAAAAGAAAAAGTGACGGTTGAAAATGGTCGTTGGGGTCCGTTCATTCGCTTCGGTAAAAAAATGATTAACCTCAAAAATGAGGGTAAAAAAATGACGAGCGAAGAAGCCGCCGAATTGACTTTGGATGATGTGAAAAAGTTGGTTGAGGTAGAAGTACCGAATGCTTTTGCACCAAAAGTTAAGAAACCTGCAGCTGCGAAAGCAAAGAAATAGATTAGATTGTTAGATTGTTAAATGGCTGTATGGAATAAAACCCATACAGCCATTTTAACAATACAACAATACAATCTAAGTAAACAGAAAAATAAATTGACAATTCGAAATCAAGCTAATAGATTGTTTGTCAATAACTTATAGGGCTGTCGCCTGTCGCCTTACTTATTTCTTCAATTCGCTATAAAATTTAAAGAAGTATGGAATTGTTTCAATGCCCTTATAAAAATTGAACAAACCATAATGTTCATTGGGCGAATGTAAAGCATCAGAATCCAGCCCAAAGCCCATCAAAATTGTCTTCACCTCTAAGACATTTTCAAACAACGCAACAATTGGAATCGAACCACCTTCACGTTTTGGAATCGGCGGTACACCAAACGTTTGTTCCATCGCCATGTGAGCCGCTTTGTACTCCAATGTATCAGTCGGCGTAACGGCAGGTAAACCGCCATGATGTGGCGTTACCTTAACTTTTACTGAGGGGGGGGCAATTTTCAAAAAATGGTCTTCAAACAATTTGTAAATCACTTCATCTGTTTGGTTTGGCACAAGGCGCATTGAAATTTTAGCGAAAGCTTTTGAAGGCAAAACTGTTTTTGCACCATCACCTGTATAGCCGCCCCACATACCGTTTACGTCCAAAGTTGGACGTATCGAAGTGCGTTCCATCGTCGTATAGCCATGCTCGCCTTGAATATCGTTGATTTCGAGACCTTTTTTGTACGTTTCTAAATTGAAAGGCGCTTTGTCCATTTCGGCACGTTCTGCCAATGTGACCTCCACCACATCGGCATAAAATCCTGGAATTGTGATGCGTCCCGCTTCATCTTGAAGTGATGCAATCATTTTACAAAGCGTATTAATCGG
Organism: Saprospiraceae bacterium; assembly: GCA_043772905.1. GTDB lineage: Bacteria > Bacteroidota > Bacteroidia > Chitinophagales > Saprospiraceae > JAAFJT01. The sequence continues at coordinate 4,485 of JAYVFS010000144.1, forward strand.
ATTCGCTACCGCACCGCCGTAAACGCCTGAATGTAGGTCAACATTAGGACCTGTTACTTCCACTTCAAGATAAGTTAAGCCACGTAGTCCTGTTGTTATACTTGGCGTATCATTGGCAATAATGGACGTATCGGAGATTAGAATGACATCACAAGCGAGTTTCTCCTTGTTTTGACGGCAAAAATCGCCCAAATGCACTGAACCGACTTCTTCTTCACCTTCAATCATAAATTTGACATTACAAGGCAACGCATCGTTTTTTATCATCGCTTCTACGGCTTTGACGTGCATATAAAACTGCCCTTTGTCGTCGCATGAGCCGCGTGCGAAAATCGCTCCGTCGGGATGAATATCTGTTTTCTTAATCGTTGGTTCAAAAGGCGGTGTCAACCACAAATTAATCGGGTCGGCAGGTTGCACATCGTAATGACCGTAAACCAAAACCGTGGGTAGGGTAGGGTCAATTATTTTTTCACCAAAAACGATGGGATTTCCTTTTGTCAGGTGAATTTCAGCATGGTCAACACCCGCCGCAATGAGTCCAGCACGGACATTTTCAGCCATGCGGTGCATGTCTTCTTTGTGTTTAGGGTTGGCTGATACTGAGGGGATGCGGAGCATGACGAGTAGCTCGTCGAGGAAACGTTGTTTGTTGTCGTTGATAAAAGATTGGACTTTTTCCATAAAATTATTGATTTGATTTTATTGATAAATCGTTGAGATTGAATATTTTAATAAAAATACTGAGGGGTGCAAAATTAACAAATCCTCATCGGTTTTTCTAAAAAGATAGAGCTTCATATTTTGAAATATGAAGCTCTTTAAAGTTTGTTAGGCATTTTGTCGTCAAAAAATATCTTTCAAAGGCAGTTCGAAATTCGTTAAAACGATGGCTTTCAAAGTATCATTTATGGTCAATGTCGGACGTGGCACCCAACCATCTTCTGTGTTTTCGTATTGAATAAGGGTCTGTTTTTTAAGGTTTATGAGCCAATATTCTTTGACCTCAAAATACTCAAATAGGTGTTTTTTGAAGCTCATTTCTTTCGGTTTATTACCATCTGACAATATTTCGACCACTAAATCAGGAGAACCCTTGATTTTTCTATTGTTTTCAATGATGTTCAAACGTTCATTTGAAATGTAGAGCAAATCAGGTTGGACAACATTGTTTGCGTCAAAATAAACATCCATCGGTGCAGTGAGGATTTCGCCAAGATTATGTTTAAGGACATGTCCAGTTAAATAAAAGCTTAGTCTATTAGATAGCCGTTGATGCGGATAGAGTGGTGATGCCATAAATACGATTTTCCCATTGTGTAGTTCATAATTACCGCTATCGGGCGGCGTTAGTTTTTCATAGTCGTCGGCAGTGAGTAAAACTTCTTTTTTACGACCTTTTTTTTCGATTGGCAAAGCGACAGATACAGTCATATTGAATTATTTTTTTTACAAAAATAAGCGTTTTGTTTTAAAAATGGAAATATACAAGGAGTATTAGTCAAAATGCTTTTCCAACAAAGCGGTCAAAACTGTTTTATCAATGCCCATGGTCAATTCGCCTTCATGTGCCATAGCTATCTGCCCGCTTTCTTCTGAAACGATAAAAGCCGTTACATTAGCCGTTTCTGTGATACCAACGGCAGCGCGGTGACGCAAACCCGCTTCGGGCGGCAGCGAAGGGCTTTCACTTAAAGGCAAAACGCAAGCGGCGGCATGGATTTTATGGTCTGAAATGATAACTGCTCCATCGTGCATAGGAGATTCTTTCTTAAAGATACTGATAAGAAGCGGTTTAGAAATGATGGCATCTAAAACAACGCCTGATTCGGAGTATTGCGACATGGTGGCAGTGTTTGCCAAAACGATAATAGCACCTGTTTCAGATTGAGCCAATTCAAGGATAGCGGTTTCTAACTCTTTGATAACTAAGCTATTATCGCCATTATGTTGTTCAGGTTTTAAGAAATTAAACCGTCTGCGGAGTGTTTGATTGCCAATGAGAAGGAGAAAACGGCGTAATTCAGGCTGGAAAATAATGGCGATAACAATGACGCCTACGCGGACAAATTGCTCTAAAATCAAGGTCAATAAATCCATTTTCAAGGCGCGTACCAACCACCACGACATGTATAACATCACAACGCCCACAAAAATATTGAAGGCAACAGACCCCCTCAGTAAACGATAGATTTCATAGATGAGATAGCCGACAACAACGATGTCAATGATGTCTAAAAACCGAATATTGAGAAAACTGAAATCCATAAAAAACTGATTTTTAGACAACTATAGCATTTTTGAGAAATGAAATTATTTTTATGAAACTTCTTTGTCGTTTTTCATTTCTTCTATTATCTGTTTGATGGTATCAACAGACAAGCCAAAAACATTAGACAATAGTTCAAGGCTGTGACCACGTAAAGAGGCTTCGTAGATGCTTATTTTTTTACCTTTTTCAATGCCGATAACAAGTCCTTTTTCAAGTCCTTTTTCAATGCCTTCTTCAATTGCATCTTCACGAAAGGCTTCTTTTAATGCTTCAATAATATCAAATTCTTCTGTTTCCATAATATTATCCATTTTTTTTGATTTTATAATGATTTCATTTTGATTCATGCCTGATACAGCTTTCAAATATACGCCAAAAATACGGATAAAAGTATAAGTCTGCTCATTTTTTAACTTGCCATATCCCATGAATAATAATTCAACAATGTGGTCATTCAAATAGTCCTTATCTTTATAAAACTTGAAGCCCAATAATGTTTTTTGTAACAAAATGTCATTAATACTACGTATTTGTTCTTCTGTATAATCCTGTAAATTGATTAAAATGTAGTTAAAAGAGGGCAAAAATTGCAACATTTCGGCTTCAACTTCGCCAAAATAGCTTTCAAATGGTTTTACAACCCATTTTTCAAGACCATGATAAAAAATAATGGGCAAAATAGGCACAGGCATTTGCCCTTCGTTTATTTGTATTCTCCAAGAATTGCGTTGATAATCAATCAATTGGAAATGTGGATAATCGGGTTTATAGCTTTTATGCTCAAAAAGGAAAGCAATTTTACGTTTTTTGTTGCTGTTTTTAAGCCGACAAGCCCAGACTATATCCGAAAAAGTCTCTTTCAATTCGTCATTTATATACGAATTGGGGTCAATTTCAAGCGTATCAAGGTTTAATTTGTCCAACAAATCTTTTGGCAAAAAATTCTCTAACATTGGGCGAGCGATGGCAACAATAGCCAATGCTCGTTTGAAAAATTTGTCATGTGGGTTGTTGAGTTCGTTTGGTTCGTTTGTATTTTCTGCCATTTTAGGTTTGTTTAAAGTTTCATTTTTTGAAATATACTGAGGGGGTGATTTTTAGCTTTGTCTTCGAGATTCCTGCAAGTCATTTCTATCTTGAACCATTTGTAAGTAGTGAATATTACCCGTCAATTCAGCTTCGTCGAAGCCATTTTTAACGGTTTCTTGCATAAAAGCCCATACTTGCCAATAGTCTTCCGCTTTGCACCATGGGCGAACGGCAAAATGCAATTCATCGCAATCGAAATGTTCAAGGAAGATTTCCATAGGTGGGTCATTTAGAATAAGCGAGCAGTTTGCTGCTGACTCAACAATGACCTTTTTTACTTTTGACACAGGATTGGGTTCATCAACAATGAAAATCATGTCCACACGTCGGTTGCCATGACCTGTATAATTGATGATATTTCCAGATGTGACCAAGCCATTTGGAACGGTGATATAACGGTTGTCACGCGTTCTAAGGATGGTATTAAAAACCTGAACTTCCTCGACAAAACCTTCTGCGTCTGCGACTTTAATTTCGTCGCCCACTTTGTATGGTTTTAAAATTAACAAAAGAATTCCGCTTGCAAAGTGCCCTAAACTCCCTTGTAATGCCAATCCAACCGTAAAAGCCAATGCACCTAAGAGTGCAATAATGGATGAAATCTCGAATCCAAATATACCTGCGATGATTAGAAAGAGAATAATGCGCATACAAATATCAACCATAGAAGCGAAAAAAGGTCGAATGGTTGCGTCTATATTCCGCTTCGAAAGACTTCGACTCGTTAGAATATTCAATTTGTTGACGAGTCGAATGCCAACCCAGAAAATGATGATGGCGAGAAAGACTTTCGGGACGAAAACAATCGCCCAGTCCATAGCCATTTGAAGATAGCGTTGTAGGTTATCCATAATGTGGTTTGCTCTGTTGTAAAATAATGATGCAATTTTACAGTAATTTCGTAGTATCGTTATTTTTTTTTATCCCTTTTTGTAGATACTATTTTTCTTTATTTTTCTTACCTATTCAAGGATGAGTACCCCCTCAGTATTTTTATTAATTTTGCACCCAAAATAAGCGAGATGGCTTAACGATGTTATACCATTGAGCAAAATAACAATTTGATTTAATGAAATTACAAGTAATTTACGAAGACAATCACCTTATTGCTGTCAATAAACCAGCAGGTGTTCTTGTTCAAGGCGACGAAACAGGCGACCGCCCATTGGATGATATGGTGAAAGAATACATCAAAATTCGCTATGATAAGCCCGGAGATGTCTTTTTAGGCGTTTGTCACCGCATTGACCGACCTGTTTCTGGTGCTGTTATTTTTGCGCGAACCAGCAAAGCCCTCGAACGCGTCAATAAACTTTTTGCTGACCGCGAAGTGCATAAAACCTATTGGGCGATTGTGAACGAAAGACCTGATCCATTGAATGGTACTTTGATTCACTTCCTTGATAAGGATAGAGAACGCAATATCACTAAGGTACTCGATGGGCCAAGTCGGCGTCATCCTGGTGCCAAAGAAGCTGAGTTGACTTACGAATTGATAGCGAGTTTGGGCAATCAGCACTTGCTCGAAGTAAATCCGACAACTGGCAGATCGCATCAAATCCGTGCACAATTGGCGACTATTGGCTGCAAAATCAGAGGTGATGTCAAATATGGCGCGCCTAAAGGCAATCCAGACGGCTCTATTTGTTTGCATTGTCGTTCGATGCGTTTTATTCATCCTGTGACGAAGGTTGAGATTGAAATTGATGCTGATATTCCAAATAATCCTATTTGGAGGATGTTTTCTCAATTTATGAGCTAAAATTTAATGGATAGAGGATAATGGATAGTTTGGTAAATAGGTAACCCAATTATCCATTATCAACTATCCGTTATCAACTATCCGTTATCAACTATCCGTTATCCATTATCCATTTTCAATTATTCATTGTCCTTTTCTTTTTGCAAACATACACTGATTGAATGACACACTTTTCTGTTAAAGCAACACTTTTGACTTTGATGATTTCGACGAATATAGGTGCGCAAAGCATCCAAACCACTGCACTTAACAGCGATTGGTCATTTCAGTCAGCTCTTGAGTTATCTCCACCCACTGAAGCATTAGGACGTGATATCAAAAGCGATGGATATAACACGCAGTTGCCGAATACGGTGCTTAATGCGTTGTTTGAAAATGGGGCAATTGAAGATCCTTTTGTGCGCAACAACGAAGCGCGTTTGCAGTGGTTGGAAAAAAGTGATTGGATATTTCAAAAGAGATTTGATGCCACAGCAGACATGTTGTCAGCGAAGCATGTTGAATTGATACTCAATGGTTTGGATACTTATGCTGACGTTTACTTGAACGATGCATTAGTAATTAGGGGAAATAATATGTTTCGGACGTGGAAAGCAGATGTCCGAAATTTTTTGCATCCAAAGGATAATGTTTTAAAAATATACTTTACGTCGCCTATTTCAAAGGAAAAAACGGCGGCGAATAATGCTTATACTGACCTGCCTGCGATTCCTGACAACACACGAGTTTATACCCGCAAAGCGGGGTTTCATTATGGTTGGGATTGGGGTCCAAGGTTAGTGACCTGTGGTTTACAATCCGCAGAGATTCAGAGTTGGCAGGATGTCAAAATGACCGATGTTTTTTTGAAACAGATTAAAGTAACAAGGGATACGGCGATTATTGACGCACAAATAAGTGTTGAATCAAGCATTGAAACGACAGTAACTGTTGATGTACATTTTGGGGATACACTTTATTCAAAAAAAGCAGCCCTAAAAGTTGGTTCGAATATCGTTAATGTAGATGTCATTATACCTTCTCCTAAACTTTGGTGGACGTATAATTTAGGCACACCTTATCTATATGATGTAAAAATTGGTGTTTATACTGAGGGGGGGCAATCGGATGAAAAAGTGATGAAACACGGTTTGCGAACGCTCGAATTGGTTCAAGAGAAGGATGCTGTGGGTGAAAGTTTTTATTTCAAACTCAATGGCGTTCCTGTTTTTGCCAAAGGTTCAAACATGATTCCGCTTCATTTTTTTGAAGAAAAGGTTAAAAAAGAAGATATTTCAAGGACAATTGATGCTGCTATTGGTGCCAATATGAATATGTTGCGGGTTTGGGGTGGGGGCATTTATCAACCCAATGAATTTTATCAAACGTGTGATGAAAAAGGATTATTGATTTGGCAAGACTTCATGTACGCCTGTGCGATGTATCCAGGCGATGAAGCTTTTTTGGAAAATGCACGACTTGAAGCCGTTGAACAGGTACAACGTTTACGCAATTTCAGTTGTATTGCCTTGTGGTGTGGCAACAATGAAATCAATGAAGCATGGAACAATTGGGGTTGGCAACCGCGTTTTAACCCAGATCAAAAAGAATATATTTGGAAAGCATATCAAGACTTGTTTCAAAAAATATTGCCGAAAGCGGTGAGTGACAATACTAACACGGTCTATTATGAAAGTTCGCCCCGTTTTGGACGATACAATAATAAAAGTTATACTGAGGGGGACAATCACGATTGGTTCGTGTGGCATGATGAAAAACCTTTTGAGCATTTTGAAGAAAAAATACCGCGTTTTGCTTCCGAATACGGTTTTCAGTCCTTTCCTGAATGGAAAACCATCAGAAGTTTTACAGAGGTAGAAGACCTTAAATTAGAATCAGAAGTCATGTTAGCCCATCAAAAGCACCCAAAGGGCAATGCTTTGATGAAAAAATACATGGACAAAAGTTTTCGCACGCCTAAGACTTTTGAAGACTTCGTTTATGTGAGTCAACTCGTTCAAGCAGACGGAATTCGTCGGGCGATTGAAGCGCAACGCCGTTCCATGCCGACTTGTATGGGCAGTTTGTATTGGCAATTGAATGATGTGTGGCAGGGGGCTTCATGGTCGAGTATTGACAATTTTGGTAGGTGGAAAGCCTTGCAATATGCTGCTCGTGATGCGTATGCCAATGTGTTGGTTTCACCTATTTTGAAAAAAGATGTCTTGGAAATTCACATTGTCAATGACCAATTGACTGGTTTTGAAGGCGAATTATTCGTCCAAACGATGGATTTTCAAGGACGTACCATTTTTATGAATGGTCGTTATGTGAACATCAATGCGAATGCGTCGGCTGTTTTTTATGAAAACAAAGTTAAAAGTCTTCTTCAAAATGAGAGCCCAAAGACCAGTTTAGCACTGATTACTTTTCGTCCAAAGAATAAACCTGCCTTTTATCGGACGTTGTATTTTGCTCAACCCAAAGACTTAATTTTAGAAAAACATGTAGCTATTATCAAAGAAATAACGGCTGTTGACGGTGGTTATAATATTCGGTTGACATCACCATCGTTGTTAAAAAACGTGTGTTTAAGCCTTGATACAGAGGGGGTGTTTTCTGATAATTATTTTGATATTGTACCCACTCAAACGTATAATGTTTTTTTGAAAACAAAAGCCTCACTTGAGGAGGTAGATAAAGGGTTGAAAATCAAGTCTTTGGTTGATACTTATTGAGGGAAATCTTAGCTAATAGTTCTTAAAAGCAAAGCCTTTAATGCGTTCATTAATGCATTGGCGCATTCAATATTCAAGTGCAACAGGTTACTAAATCGTTTTTTAATAATAAAGTCTCAAAAGGCGAATAAAAATGGAGTGTTTTTCTGTGTCT
>JAYVFS010000145.1:0-12422 GCA_043772905.1 Saprospiraceae bacterium
ATGATACGGCGACATAGACACATACATTTCCGCCATCGGGTCAATACTCAAAAAACGGGGAACATCTGATTGATACCACCTTGCCCCAAAGTCACTCCAGTTTAAACCAAAATCCGTATTCAACTCTTTCTCTCCAAACTGATATTTATTCGCCCCCTGCGCACCAAAACCAGGTCCTTCGAGGTTCATGCCAAACGGATAATAGTGATTTATCTGCTTAATATCGCTGTTTTCAACAACACCATTATTATCTGCATCGCCAAAAGTAACTCTCGTATTGCCCAAATGGTCTTTAAGCGTATATTCATACACATAATTACCGCCACCGTCCTTCACAATCTCCCCCTCAGTATGTGGTATTCTTTCGAGTGTATTATTGGTATATTCTACACCATTAACATAATCATACGTCGTTACAGTGCCATTATCATTTGCAATTTTCCGCAGTTTCGCACCGCTTGCGTCATAGACAAATTGGAGTTTGCGGTTACATTTTATGTCAATGAACTTTCCTACCAATAGGTCTAATCCACTTGCCAATATTCAGAATTAGTATTAATTTCTTTACAAATAGACCATTGTAAATCCCAATCTACTTTTAATTCTCCCAATTCGTTAAATGAATATGCACCTTGTTCATAGCACTTAATGTTTGATAGAAACAGTTTTTCTAAGGAATCATAATATGGCACTATACTTTTTTTATAAACTGCATATGCGCCTGGGCTCATATCGAAAACATATACTTTATTATATGAAATATGTCCTTTAACAATTCCTATTAGTATTAGGACATCTCCAGAAGAAAATATAGGAAAAAAAAACTCATTCCAGTAATGAGAAAAACTCAATTTATACAAATCAATAGCACAATCTAAGTCAATGAAATAACCGTCAGAAAAAAGAACTTCATTTGAAGTCAAGTCTTGATTAAAGCCATTTTTCCACTGATATAGTGTCAATATATCTGTAGAAATTTGTTTATCAAGGAATTTCATTTTATCAATAAAAGATTGTTCAGATAAACCTTGATTCAGTAAATCTAATATTTTAGGTTTTTTTTCAAGTAAGATTCCTTCAAACTTATTTAATATTTCTTTTAAATTCATTTGCAGATTAAATTTATATAATATAATTAAACACCCTTATAAATAACTGGTGACCGTGATTGTTCCCATTGTAAACCTTGCACAGATGGCACAATTATGAGCAAAACTCTTTGCAAGAGTATCTCCGCAGGTGATGTCTCACTTAGTCTTATAGGTATCAATATAGGAGGAAGGGGATGAGGTGTCCCCTGTGGATCTGGTATAGGAAGCCAAACTGGATCTTTGTCTCCCGAATCATTTATCAACTTAACATAAATAAGATCATCTTCTTTTAGTCCTGTTGCTATTTTTCCAAGCTCTCCTGATTGGGTTTGTTGTTCAGTTGTTGGTACAGGAAATGTCACAGCATCTGTTCCACCTTCTTTTGTCATAGCATATGGATATTCCTCAATTGAAACACCCCATGTTTTTAAACCTATACGAGGATAATTTCCCCATGGCTTTTGGGCTTTCTCCCTTTGCTGACGATTAAATTTGCCACCACCTCCATAGGTAAGGAATTTGGGTTTAAACAACTGTGCAAACCATGTGTTAACATAAATAAATGGTGTTTTTGACCTATACACATTGTAAGTTACTAATTTTCTCGAAAGCGCGATATCATCTTGGTTAACATCTCGTGCTTTACCAGTTGCGGATTGAGAGATAGCCGCATCTCTTTGATACATATCATGAGCGCTGCCACTTGACCCAGAACCAAAGTGCATATTCCAATCATACATACCTGTAGGGTCGGAATTACTCACAGGATTATTTGAAACGTATTGATAACCGTTGCCATGGGCATACATTTCTATCATCGGGTCTATCGTCGTAAACTGCAAACGCGATGCATCATAAAACCGCGCACCATAGTCGTTCCAGTTAAGCCCAAAATCACTGTTGAGTTCCTTCTGATTATATTGGTACTTGTTCGCACCTTGCGCCCCAAAGCCAGGTCCTTCCATATTCAAACCAAATGGATAATAATGATTTATCTGCTTTATCTCGCTGTTTTCAACAATACCGTTATTATCAGCATCACCAAAAGTAACTCGTGTATTACCGAGATGGTCTTTTAAAGTATATTCATAAACGTAATTACCAAGCCCATCTTTCACAATCTCCCCCTCAGTATGCGGCAGCCTTTCGAGTGTATTATTGGTATATTCTACACCATTGACATAATCATAAGTGGTAACAGTGCCATTGTTATTTGCTAACTTCCGCAATTTCGCACCGCTTGCGTCATAAACAAATTGCAATTTGCGATTGCCTTTTATGTCAATGAACTGTACTTGTACCCCTCAGTATAGCGGCAGTTTTTAAGGAAAAACCGACACCAGCACGTCCGTTTTTTATTTAACGTTAGTTGTTAATTTAACTAAGACCTATTGCCAGCAGTTCACCTCTCAACTTTTCATAATTCGCTTGCCCATGTACTGAACCTTGAAATGCTGTACTCGCAGCTTCTGAACCATGATTAGCAGGGGTCATTTACTGAACTACCCCACCGAGCGAGTGCCATCGGTAAGTTATTTAACTACCTATCCCTTTTCATTTTATCCTTTTACTAAAAAATTTATACCAAATAATTAAGAATAAAAATTGTACAAGAATTATAATAAAATTACAGTCTGTACAAGAATATCTTATTGCAGTTGATAAAAAGTTTGTAGGTAAGGTTATTATTAATAAAAAAATAGCATATTCATTATAAAAAATATCATTTGGAAATAGCATTAATAAAACCATGCTCCCAAATCCTACATAAAACAAAGCAGCGAATAAAGCCTTTTTATTATTTATCATAAAGCCTTTTTATTTTTAATATTGAAAATTTATTTTGATGGAATATTGTTTACTTTGGCTTTGAATATCGAATTCCACATAAATACTTCTGATGTAAGAATAGGATTAGAGAATGAATAAATAGTTTTAGGTAAAGCTGCTAATCCGAGTAAAGTGCCGAAAGTTAACGCTTTAGTTTGATCTACTTTTGAGCCATATGGACTTGACCACAACCTTAATCCATAGCTAAATTCCTGTTTTACAAAACGCCAATCAGCACTGATAGCATTTGTTTCTAAAAAAAGCCCACCACCACCTTTTACTTGAAGCAAATCATAAGCCCTATCATGTCCTATCGCAGGATATTCACTAAATTTCATGTATCCAGGGCTGTATGAATAATCTGGTAAACCATTATACCTATAAGGATTAAAAGGACCCGGATATGAAGTTCCTAACAAATTTTTATATAGAGATGAAGGGTCTAAATTATTTGTCTTTCGTTTATAATGGTAAGTTACTCCTTTACAAGGGGGTTTGGTTGGGCATCCACAATCACAATTATCAATCAATACATTTCCTTCCGAATCTTCTACTCGTGTTGCCTCCCAATTAGGTGTATGGGTCTCCTTAATATCATCCTCATTAACATCTCGTGCTTTACCAGTTGCGGATTGAGATATTGCCGCATCTCTTTGATACATATCATGTGCGCTGCCACTTGAACCAGACATCCCAAAACTATACGCTTCTGACATCATACCCGTCGGGTCGGCATATACTATTGGACTGTTCATACCATAATGATAAGGCGACATATTGCCATACATTTCTGCCATCGGGTCAATACTCAAAAAACGAGGTACATCTGATTGATACCATCTTGCGCCAAAGTCACTCCAATTCAAACCGAAATCGGTATTCAACTCTTTATCGCCAAATTGATACTTATTAGCCCCTTGCGCCCCAAAGCCAGGTCCCTCCATGTTAAGCCCAAACGGATAGTAGCTGTTAAGTTGCTTAATATCTGAATTAACGATAAGCCCATTATTATCAGCATCCCCAAAAGTCACTCTTGTATTACCTAAGTGGTCTTTCAAAGTGTATTCATACACATAATTACCACTGCCATCTTTTACAATCTCCCCCTCAGTATGCGGTATCCTTTCGAGCGTATTGTTCGTATATTCTACACCGTTCACATAATCATAAGTCGTTACAGTACCATTATTATTTGCTATTTTCCGCAGTTTCGCACCGCTTGCGTCATACACAAATTGGAGTTTGCGATTGCCTTTTATGTCAATGAACTATATCTATACCCCTCAGTATAGTGGTGTTTTTGATAAAATCCTTAGGTAGTACGAGCGTTACTACACGATTCCTTGCATTAAGGCATTATCTGCGAATATTTTTTCTGTCTCAATCTTTCTTTTGAAATATATTCGCATCGCAGATTCTTCCATATCTACTAATTGTGCATAATGGTTATCATTAAAACATAATTCATAATAACCCCATACAGCTTCTTGATTTGGATAATTTTTATCTTGTTTTGTCAATGCTTTAAAATACCAATTTGGTGTTAGTTGGCTATCAGTAATTTCAAAAAATTGATAAGGGCAAGCATTTATTACATCATCGTCAACCAAATAAGTAAGATAACCATCTGTCATTATCATTCCCATTACTAGATATTCTTTTCCTATTTCTAATTGACCATATTGAGTAATATCAGTAGTTCCTAAGGGTATTCTTTCATAATCCAAAAGTGCTTTTCCCGTATTAAATATACATTTAACTTTCATATTGATGTATTTTTTATTATAGTTAAATAAATTTATTTGAATTTAAAATCGTCGACAGCTTTCATAACAGAATTTTCAAATTTTGCAACATAATGAATAACAATTTTTTGGCCATTACTTAAAGTTTTTGTATATTGCATTTTTGACCAACCTACCAATCGAGGGTCTTTAAGTACTCTCATTGCCATCTCACCAAGCTTAGGATTTGACATTATCTCTTTCATTACCAACGATTCTTCCAAACTTTTTGCTACAGTTCGCCCTGTTGTTATCAAGCCTAAATTTGGTATCGAGGGTAGAGCCGGCATCCCCATCATCGGTGCATAAAAAATAGGATAACCATTTTTATCATATTTATAACCATTTTCATTACCACCATTAAAGAAATAATCTAAATTTCCCCAAAAACCAGTGTATGGTGTTCTTAATGGAGCTGTTTCTCCATTTCGTCCTAACTTCATTTTGACATTTGTCTGACCCTTGCAAGGAGGTTTACCAGGGCATCCACAATCACAATTATCACTCATTATATTACCTTGTGAATCTTCAACTCGTGTTGCCTCCCAATTAGGTGTATGGGTCTCCTTAATATCATCCTCATTAACATCTCGTGCTTTACCAGTTGCTGATTGAGATATAGCCGCATCTCTTTGATACATATCATGTGCGCTACCCCTTGAACCAGACATCCCAAAACTATACGCTTCCGACATCATGCCCGTCGGGTCGGCATACACCATTGGGCTATTTTTGCCATAATGATACGGCGACATAGAGCTATACATCTCCGCCATCGGGTCAACATTCAAAAAATGAGGTACATCTGATTGATACCATCTTGCCCCAAAGTCACTCCAATTCAGTCCAAAATCTGTATTCAACTCTTTTTCTCCAAACTGATACTTATTAACCCCCTGCACCCCAAACCCAGGCCCCTCCATATTCAACCCAAACGGATAATAATGATTTATCTGCTTAATATCGCTATTCTCGACCACGCCGTTATTATCAGCATCCCCAAAAGTCACTCGTGTATTGCCTAAATGGTCTTTAAGCGTATATTCATAAACGTAATTACCCGAACCATCTTTCACAATCTCCCCCTCAGTATGTGGTATCCTTTCAAGCGTATTGTTCGTATATTCTACACCGTTCACATAATCATAAGTGGTAACAGTACCATTGTTATTTGCTATCTTACGCAGTTTCGCACCGCTTGCGTCATAAACAAATTGCAATTTGCGATTGCCTGTAAAAGTAATTTCTAAAGGTAAATTTAGATAATTATAAGTAATCGCCGTTATTCCTTTATTCACATCAGAAATCAGATTACCATTTGCATCGTAAGCGTAATGCGTAGAAGCCGTATTATTAACTGAAGTGAAGCCTAAAGATAAACTTGAAGCATCTGCCACTTTCAGCAACTTGTTTTTGTCAGTTGCATCATAAGTATAGGTCAGATTGTCTATTTGCCCAAAAAGACCAGCTAAAAAGCCATTATAAGTGTTTTGATGTTGTGTTAAACCATTTCTTTGCAAGGATTGAATATTGCCGCGCAAATCGTAAGACACTTTCTCTTGATACTTGTTATCACTTTTAAATTCAGATGTCCAACCATGAGAGGCATAAGTTGAATTGTGTATATCGGCATAGTTCGCTTCTGTCAAGCGGTCAAGGTTATCATATCTGAATGAATAAGCTTGCTTTTCACGTCCTGCAATTTGCCAAACGATTTGTGAAATATTACCATTGTACTGTGAGGCTTGCATGCCTGGAATGGTATTCGGTGCTTCATAAATAATAGATTCCGTAAATAAATCGGGATTATCTTCTCCTGACTTGGGCGAAGGTAAGGAAAAACTCATAGGGTATGTTCCTGAACCGTAAGCGTAGTAATCTGCATTAACATCAAAAATTGGATAATCATTGCCTGTTTCATTCACTGAACCGATATTAGTTAACCAACCCCGTCCATTGTACCCATAATCTACGGACTGCAAATACTTTCCATTCACATTCGCTATATTTTTACGGGTTAATTGGTCTTTGAAGTTATAGACCATATTAGACAAGGTAAAAGTAGGCACGGATACACCCGCACCATTGAGTGTGTACATGTGTTTGGCATTCGTCAGTCGTTGTCCATTGTCGTAGGTGTATGTTTCATACGACCGCACTTCCGTAGCCGAATACCCCGAAAAAAGATAATGAAGGGTCAAAGTCGGTTTTTGTAAACCATCGTAACCCGACACATACCAATCCACGCCATAGTTATCATCATCGTCAACGGGTCCTTCTGCTTGTGGCGAACCATACCGATAGGTTTGAGACAGCAAATGCTGCTTACCTGTCCAAATCGGATTGCCTGTGTATTCATAACCCACACGCCGTTCAATATATGACCAGACAAAATCCCGAATCGTCGAAACGCCCGTCGGTTTCAAGACTTTTGCCGCTTGATGCTTGACCCAAGTGCGATTTGCAAAGTATTGGTTTTCAGTGAGTTTATCGGCATCAGCAATCGTCACAGACAAGGCTGTACTGAGGGGTGTCGTTGTCGAGACCCAACCTGTTTTGACGACTTGCCCAAGATTATTGTATTGTGTGCCGAGATATTTGTTGGCATTGCCGCCATAAGCAGATGTCCGCATATTGCCATCTTGCGTTAAAGTCAATTGGTCGCGGTCGTTGTAGTAGAAGTTCAGCCAATCGGCATTTGGTACTTTCTTTTTTGTCAATCGGTTGCGGGTATCGTAATTGTATTCAAACACCAAAGACAGATTGATGCTGCCGTTTTGGTCAGTTGCAGAAGTAGCATCGGGCGGAATGACCATGACGAGTTGACCGAAATAATCATAAACATTGTAGGTATCCACGTTTTGATAAGCATTATTGGCATCTTTGACATATTTACGGGTCAATAGGACACGACCGAGTTTGTCTTTAAAAATATCTGTTCTACCAATATTATTATCTGTGTTGTTGTTCCAGTTTTCATTCAAAACGGTGGTTCTGTAAAGCAAATCATTGCCGTAAGAACCTGCCGCACTGACGACATTCGTGCCATCGCCATTACTGACCACGCTGAATTTACGCACAAAATACCCTGTATTGTTGCCATATCGGGATTCAACAAATTTACCATCTTCTGCTATTTGTTTTATCGGACGACTGAGGGGGGATGATTCATAAAGAGTCTGCACAGACAACGTACCAGAAGTAGGCGAAGCATCTAAGGCTGTTGTCGTACTTTCATAAGGCTGATAAGATAAGTCCACACGTCCTTGTGCATCGTAAGTGACGAGGCTTTTCAGGTTTTGATTGGCGGGGGTGTAGCCAATTCTCATACTCATTTTAGTCCGCCCCAAACCGTCCATGATTTGCCTTGACACAAGCGGCGTTGAACCGCCTGCAAACGAGGTTGACGTTTGTACAAAACTACCGACACTCGCTGCACCATATTGGTAGGTGTAGTCAGTTGTCGTTTGCACATCTGTCCCATCAGGTTTCATACGGTCTTTGAGTTGCAATAAGCGCATAAGAGGGTCGTAAGAAAACTTCTTTATCAATCTGTTTTCATCGGTGATTTGATTGACAAGACTTGTACCTGTTATGTATTCTAAATCCCAAGTTAAAGTACCTGAAGCACCGCCAATTAATTCCTTTTTAGTCAACAGTTTATTGTTCCAAGTGTAGTATTCATAAGCTAAAGCGTTGTTACGCCATATTTTTTGGGGCATACCATTGGTGGTATATGATTCTATGTATAAACGTGTAATCCAATTCGCTGCATTTGTCTCGTCTGCATTGTTGAGACATTCTTTAAGATAAATAGGACGCGCCGATGCGTCATATTCTACTTTTGTCCATTTCGTTGCAGAACCTGTCACCTGTTTAACTTTGACAGGAAAAATCATATTTTTAGTTGACAATTGCGTTACACCCAATTCAGAAGGATAATAATAAGTTGTGGTTGTTGCAACACCATTACTGTTTGTGACCGTTTCAGAGCGCTTAGGCAGATAAGGCAGCAACGCATTGTCATAGGTATAACTGGTTGTCGTGGTCACATCGTTTTGCATCGTCACAATGCTTTCAAGGCGATAAGGGCGGGTGCGGATTTTGTAATCCTTCCAAAATGTAATGGGATTGGTTTGTGTACCACCATTATTAATGCCACCAGGATAATAAGTGTTGATTTTTATACAAGTACCCGCACTATAATCACAAGCATCATTTTTTGGGAAATACTTTTCGGAGGCTACATCTTGGTTCGCATCGTTTTTCTGATATTTTTCGGATAATTCTCCTGAACCGATTCGGGGTTGTAAAGGCTCAATCGGTAGCCCCATTATCATCGTAGCTGGCTCGTTGGTGTATAAATACTTAGTATGATAACCTGTTCCTGCCGTGTTATAATATTCTTTGACACTTGAATAAGCAATATGGTTACCTTCAAAAGAACCTAATGGAACGATTGAATTGTCCATCCAAAAATGATTGATATAGAATATCGGATTGGGTGTTATGGGCCACGTTGGATAATTGGCACAAGTACCAATATAACCACTAAAGACATAGCCATAAAGAGGTTTATTGTATAACACACCACTCGATTGCCCAGATGTAACACCATCGTAATTGTATGTTTTAATCACATCTTTTGCCGTATTAACACCGTCCGAAGAAGTGATTTTTTTTATT
The DNA here is from genome assembly GCA_043772905.1 of Saprospiraceae bacterium. GTDB lineage: Bacteria > Bacteroidota > Bacteroidia > Chitinophagales > Saprospiraceae > JAAFJT01. Next base: position 9,392 of record JAYVFS010000145.1, read on the forward strand.
CTTAATCCGCCTACCTTTCTGTTCGTATTGTTGACAACGACTTGGCTTCTTAAAAAAGTAAACTCGGCTGCCGCTGTTTTCCCGACAATTTCAACTTTATAAACACCCCCATTTGTGATACAAGGAAATACATCTTTCAATTTTTTAGTCAAGCTAAGAAAATCGTAATCTCGATATATAGGCGACTGTGTCTCTATTTTAATAGATTGATTGGGCGAGACAGAAGTGGAACAGATAGGGCTTGCATAATTATTACTGGCACTATACAATTTCAAGGTAATATAGCTCCCCTCAGTACATGAACCAACACCATAGTATGTAGCTCGGCGATGATTCAAAGTAAAATACGCTTTTTCTATATCATTGACTGTTATTGAGGGCGTTATGTTACTTGTCTCTGAAAAACAATTGCCGTGTGGCATGGCGAGGTTCATAGCGGTTTCAGGCACTAATTGAAGCGTTGCATCCGTATCATAATAAGTATTGGCTTCAAAATCAAAGATTGTATTTCCGCCAGTAGGATAAGTAATTTGTTTAATTGTCCCCCATTTCATCTTTTCTTCATCAGTCTCGCGATTTGAACTGCCAAAATCAGGGCTTATTAATGTGCCATTATTAGAATAAGGTGTTAGAATAGTGTGCGGTATATTGAAACCTGTTTTTGGGTTTGTTGTTGCAGCATTGTAATAACCCCAATGGTCAATAGCTGAAGAATAACGATTGGGTAAAAAAGTTGAAGTATCCGTTTGTCCATGATAAGTAAAAGTATGTGCAGGAAGGGCTATGTTTGCATTACAATCTTTTTCTTGAACACTATTCAGCCGCAGCCTATAATCTCTATATCCTCCAGCTTGAAGGGCTGTGCTTGTCACATAGTCTAAAAAGTAAGATTGATCCAAGATGAAATCTTTGCAATAAGTGCCGTTCTCAATTTTTATCCTGTCTAACTGTTTGGCATAGCCAAAAGTCACCGAGTTTTTATCCAAATCTTTTCTATTAGCACCTGGAACGAATGTCACTTTTTCTGTTGACGTTTGAATATAATTCAATCTGTATCCAGTGACATCTATAAGGTTTTCAGAGTAATTATTGGAAGTTGTTGATTGATAGCCGCTTGAATTACCAGAAGGTCTATAACCATAGCTGTATTCTTCTTGCGTGTAATTTAAAGTAATGGTATTAACACCATCAGCCGAAGTTATGCGTTTGAGATACCAACTTGTTGCATAGGAAAGTGTATTGGCACTTTTATTAAGATTCGTCAATTCAATAGCGTCGTCAGCATCCGTACCAATAGTATCAATACTGCCAAAGTCATATTTTATTCCATTAGGTGTCGTAACGGTGAATTTTGCTAAAGTCTTATCGCTCAAATTTGTGGGGTTGTAATAATAATCAATTTTCACATCTTGTTTGGGAATGAGAACCGCAGTACCTTTCACAAGATTTCCATTAACTATTGTACCCGCATCAATATAGAATTTGCCACTATATCCACCGATAGAAAACGAGAATATATCAGGTTCACCATCTTTTAAACCGCCTGTTATTTCTGTGTTCGTAATGGCTGTTGGATCAGAAGTATTTAAAGCGCCACCAATACAATCAAAATCAGCAGATTGTTGAACGCCATTAACTGTTATGGTATGAGATATATTTTTTTGAACTTTTAAATTTGCGCCAGTACTGAAATAGCCTCCTGCTCTTTCATCGGGCTTACCTTGCACTGTTCGACTAATCATTCCGCCAGCCGACAGTGACCACCCCAAACCGACCCAACTGGCAGGTTCGCCCACTTTCACACCACCTGTATGATAACTCAAAGAGATTGGCAGACTTAGAGCCCCCTCAGTAAGTGTATGAATTGGAATACCAATATTGGGTACGCCTGTATAATAACTGACAGGAATATCGCCGTATTTGCCCAAACTTGCCGCATTAGGCGAGGGCATGACGACATCTTTGATTTGATTGTTGATAGGTTGCGCTTTTATGTCTAAATGAAACAATAGACTTGTAAGACATAAAATGGGCGTTAAAGCGTGAAGCGTGAAGCGTGAAGCGTGAAGCGTGAAGCTAACATAAATATCTGTTTTTAGAGTTTCGTGAAATAGATTTTTGTTGCACAAATGAAAAACAAGCGTTTCAAGCGACGAATAAAATAGGGATATTTAGTTTGTTATTGAGTCGCCTGAAACATTGTTATTATAATTACAAGGGCAAACATAGAAACACAGTTTGGAACATCCCATTACATTTTTTGGCGTTTTTCGGAAAAAAAAAAATTTGGGTTTTCATACAACTATAACATTATCAATGGATTAGCAGTAATGTCATTGTTGATTTCTCGATCTTTCTCTTTTTATTACGCTCAATTTATTTCAAAAAAATCAAGTGAATTTTGGAAAATCAAGCGGATTTTGAAAAACTGTCGATGTTATTTCTATTGACAACATCGGTTTTAAATTTTTTCCGACGTTATTTTTTTTAAGCACGTCGGTTTTAAAATTTTTCCGACGTTATTTTTTTTAAGCACATTGGTTTTAAAATTTTTCCGACGTTATTTTTTTAAATAACGTCGGTTTTAAAAATTTTCCGACGTTATTTTTTTTGCACACGTTGGTTTTAAAAATTTTCCGACGTTATTTTTTTTGCACACGTCGGTTTTAAAAATTTTCTGACGTTATTTTTTTTGCACATGTCGGTTTTAAAAATTTTCCGACGTTATTTTTTTTGACAACGTCGGTTTTTGAAAATTTTTAATAAAAATATGTGAAAATGTAAAATATTATTTTACGAATGACATTTTCGGCATATTTTTTGGTATATGCTATTTTGCTATTATGTTTTTATTTTATCACTCATAAATTCCATAAATATGAGACTTTACATTTCGCGTAAGTTTAAAAAAGACCCAGATGATACATTGCTATCATTCAGTAACACCGTCTATCAAAGAATGACGGATGATGTCAAATATGCGTTGTATAAACCAATGGTTGATGACATCAAAGTAAAAAATGCCGCCTTT
>JAYVFS010000146.1:0-38811 GCA_043772905.1 Saprospiraceae bacterium
TAATTTGACTTATATTGTCAATAAAGCAGCTTGAGTTTCAAACACTTATATTTATACATTGATTTTATTTTAATGCCTGTGCTTTGGCTAAGGTGTTGAAGATATGATGTCTTTATTTCGCCATTCGAACTTAACGCAAGAATTACATTGTTTGAAATAACCTTTAAATTTCCACCGCAACTTTGAACAATAGTTTTTAATGTATCTAAACCGAAACCTCGGTTATGTGGTAAAGTTTTTGTTGAAAAACCTTTTTGAAACGCTTTTTGAAGAGCTTCATGCGATAAAATCGTTTGATTTCCAGTAGAAGCTAAATATTCATTAATTTTATATGGAATACCAATACCAAAATCACAAACAGCTATTCTTAATTCTTTTAGTTGAGGATAAAACTGATTTGTTGTATAACCACTCACATTCGATTTTGAATGATCAACAATGTTATTAAATAATTCGGCTAAAGAAATATACAAAGGCTCAAAACTGCGTTGGCTACCAAAATTATCCTCAAAATATTTTTGAGCATAAACAACATAATTCGAAATCATGCTCGCATTTAGTTTCCAAAGACAAAGGTTCGTTGTTTTACTATTTTGATGGTATTCTGTTCTGTCAAAATCTTTATTCCAATAACCCCAAAAAAGGATATTTGATAAATAGCTATTAACCATTGGATTGCGGCTTTTCAAGAAACAGATTTTGACATCTTTTTGATAATATTCTTCAAGCAAACAAGATAATGATACCAAATGAGCAGGTTCAATAAAATTACAACTCGAAAAATCAACAACAAGTTCGGTAACATCCGTTGAATAACGGTTTTCGGTAACATATTTTGCCCAAGAAATCATGTCTCTTGATGACGGAATGATAATTTCTTTTTTCATTCAATTGTTTTATTTTCTATAATTTACATATTCCGCCGATACTGTCCACCTACTTCATACAACGCATGAGTAATCTGCCCCAAAGTACAAAACTTCACTGTTTCCATCAATTCTTCGAATAAATTGCCATTTTTCAAGGCAATTTGTTGCAAACGCTGCAACATTTCGGCAGATTTTTCTGGATTGCGGGCTTGCAAAGCATTGCGTGTAGCGATTTGCGCTACTTTTTCTTCTTTGGTCGCACGAATGACTTCCTTCGGCAAAACCGTAGGCGACCCCTCAGTATTGAGGAAGGTATTGACCCCAATTATCGGCAATTCGCCTGTATGTTTCAACATTTCGTAGTGCATACTTTCCTCTTGAATTTTGCCGCGTTGATACATCGTTTCCATAGCTCCCAAAACGCCACCACGCTCTGTTATACGGTCAAATTCAAGCAAAACAGCTTCTTCTACCAAGTCTGTCAGTTCCTCAATAATGAATGCGCCTTGCAATGGATTTTCGTTTTTGGACAAACCTAATTCATGGTTGATAATCATTTGAATTGCCATTGCGCGACGAACAGATTCTTCAGTTGGTGTCGTAATTGCTTCGTCATAAGCATTGGTATGCAATGAATTACAATTGTCATAAATAGCATATAAAGCTTGTAAAGTTGTCCGAATATCATTGAAAGCAATCTCTTGTGCATGAAGCGAACGACCTGACGTTTGGATATGGTATTTGAGTTGTTGGCTGCGTTCATTAGCGCCATATTTCAATTTCATCGCTTTCGCCCAAATCCGACGAGCGACACGACCAATAACGGCATATTCCGGGTCAACACCATTGGAAAAAAAGAATGACAAATTTGGCGCAAAGTCGTCAATATTCATGCCCCGACTGACGTAATATTCCACAAAAGTAAAACCATTGGACAAGGTAAAAGCCAATTGAGAAATCGGATTTGCCCCCGCTTCGGCAATGTGATAACCTGAAATGGAGACGCTGTAAAAATTGCGAATTTTATTGTTGATAAAATATTCCTGCACATCGCCCATGAGTTTCAAGGAAAATTCGGTTGAAAAAATACAGGTATTTTGCGCTTGGTCTTCTTTCAAAATATCGGCTTGAACGGTGCCACGAACAGAGCTTAATGCTTTGTTTTTCAATTGGTTGTAAACATCAGACGGCAGTACTTCGTCACCACTTAAACCTAAAAGCATTAAGCCTAAGCCGTCGTTTCCTTCGGGTAAATCGCCTAAATACTGAGGGGGGGGTAATGGTGAATGGTGCTGCTTCGATACCTCGCAGTTGGTGGTGGATGGTGAATGGCTGCCGTATAATTCTTGTTTTTTTTGTTCAACAAGATGTTGCAAGTTGTTTTCAATGATGTATTTTTCACATTCTTGGTCAATGGCAGCGTTCATAAAAAAAGCGCAAATGATAGCCGCAGGTCCATTGATGGTCATCGAAACAGACGTTTTGGGATTGGTCAAATCGAAGCCCGAATAGAGTTTTTTAGCATCGTCGAGACAACAGACATTGACTCCTGAATTGCCGACTTTGCCATAAATATCAGGTCTGTAATCAGGGTCTTCACCATATAATGTCACCGAATCGAAAGCCGTTGAGAGCCTTTTGGCAGGTAAACCTTTGGAAACGTAGTGAAACCGGCGGTTTGTACGTTCAGGATTGCCTTCGCCTGCAAACATACGTGTCGGGTCTTCGCCTTCGCGTTTGAAAGGAAAAACACCAGCCGTAAAAGGAAATTCACCCGGCACATTCTCTTGTAAAACCCATTTCAAGATTTCACCCCAATCCTTGAATTTAGGTAAAATAACACGCGAGATTTTATTACCCGACAACGTTTTGCGATAAGCGGGTACTTTGATGTCCTTGCCTCGCACTTGATAGACAAATTCATCGGCAGTATAGGCAGTCCGTTTTGCTTCCCAATTGTCTAAAATCTTTTTGCATTGTCCGTCAAGTTGTAATTCAACTTCTGCGTATAGTTTTTCTAACCCCTCAGTAACTCCTTCCCCCCCCCAACCCCCAAAGGGGGCGTTTGACGAAGCGTACTCCCCCTTTGGGGGCGGAGGGGCAATGATTTCTATGGTATTTTTTATTGAAAATAATTGTCGTGCAACGTTTACTTGTTTTTCAACCCATTTGTCATAAAGACGATTGTTTTCAGAGATTTCAGATAAATAACGTGTGCGATTCGGTGGAATAATATAGGTTTTCTCACGCGAACCTTCCGAAGGTTTGAAACCTTCGGAAGGTTGTTGCTTGAATGGAACGCCTGTTTTTTCTTCAATAATGGTCAATAAATGCGCATATAAATCATTCATACCCCCATCATTGAACTGCGAAGCCATTGTGCCATAAACAGGCATCGTATCGGGTGCAGAATCCCAAAGGTTGTGGTTGCGTTGATATTGTTTTTTGACATCACGCAAGGCATCGAGTGCGCCGCGTTTGTCAAATTTATTGATGGCAATGAGGTCAGCAAAATCGAGCATATCAATTTTTTCCAACTGCGTCGCTGCGCCATATTCAGGTGTCATCACATATAAAGAGACGTCAGAATGGTCAACAATTTCAGTATCGGACTGCCCAATGCCCGATGTTTCAAGGATAATGAGGTCAAAATTAGCACCCCTCAGTATATCAACGGCAGACTGCACATATTTTGACAAAGCCAAATTTGACTGTCGTGTTGCCAAAGAGCGCATAAATACGTGTCCCGTATTTATGGCGTTCATCCTAATGCGATCGCCTAAAAGCGCGCCGCCTGTTTTGCGTTTTGATGGGTCAACGGAAACAATGGCTATGTTTTTTTCTGAAAAATCCATTAAAAAACGACGCACCAATTCATCTACAAGACTCGATTTGCCTGCGCCACCTGTGCCTGTGATGCCGACGATAGGGGTTTTGTGTTTTGCGTTTTGGGTTTTGAGTTCAGACAACCATGCTTCACTTTGTTCTGGAAAATTTTCTGCGGCTGAAATAAGACGTGCAATATTCAAAGCATTATTAGCAGAAATTTGCTTGATTTCACCATTAATATTAGTGCCTAATGGGAAATCACATTGTTGTAAAACGTCATTAATCATGCCTTGCAAACCCATTGTACGACCATCATCGGGCGAATAAAGGCGAGCGATGCCGTAGTTTTGGAGTTCTTCAATTTCATCGGGCAAAATAGTGCCGCCACCGCCACCAAAAATTTTGATGTGGTTTGCCCCCCGTTCTTTTAATAAATCGTAAGCATATTTAAAGAATTCGATGTGACCACCTTGATAACTCGTTATCGCAATGCCTTGCACATCTTCTTGGATAGCCGTCGAGACAATTTCTTCGACGCTGCGGTTGTGTCCTAAATGAATGATTTCGGCACCCGACGACTGCAAGATGCGGCGCATGATGTTGATAGCGGCATCATGACCGTCGAAAAGAGAGGCGGCGGTGACGAGGCGGATTTTGTTTTTAGGTTGATACGGTTTGGTTGTCAAAGACATAACTTAAAATATTTTATTTGGATAGAAAAATAAGGCAAAGTTAGTTCTTTTTAGCTTTTAAGCCGTTGACATCTCTTATTCTGGTGTGAATAAGTGTGAATAAAAAGGTGATAAACTACACGTAGATAACTTTTTATCAACCCCTCAGTATTCTGTTGTAAATTTGTGCAAAAAATTGGTTATCAGTATATTAAAAATATGAAGCAAACTTGTCCACAACATTTAAAAAGTTTATCCACAGAGTTACTAACAGGTTCTAAGGTTGTCAACAGGTGGGTTGTATAACTTAATTTTAGCGAGTAAGTAAAAAATAGTAACTTTGTTGAAACAAAAAATTGTAAATATATTTTGAGAATAAACAAATTCTTGTAACTTTGGACGAGCATTTAGCAGAGATGTTCGATTCTATAAATCAATACGCCCGCCTTTTGGGTATTCAAAATGGAAGATTACAGAAGCAAAGATCAAAAACAACAGCGATTCGATAAAATCACTGGTGGTTCTGGCGGAAGTGACCGCAACCGCACCAACGACCTCAGTTCGTTTGTGTTTGGCAAGGTGCAGCCCCAAGCCTTACAGCTCGAAGAAGCCGTTTTGGGTGCTTTGATGCTCGATAAAGACGGTTTACCAGCTGTTATGGATATTTTACGTCCTGAAAGTTTCTACACGGAAGCACATCAGGCTATCTATAAAGCGATTACGGAACTTTTCAGAGGGTCGAAACCGATTGACTTGTTGACGGTAACGGAAGAGTTGCGGAAAATGGGCGCAATTGAGACCATTGGCGGCTCTTATCACCTCGTTGAACTAACAAACCGTGTTGGTTCGGCAGCGAATATCGAATATCACGCACGTATTATTGCTCAAAAGCATATTCAACGTGAACTCATAAAGGTTTCGACCAATATTATACGTGACGCTTACGAAGACTCAACAGACGTTTTCGACCTTCTTGACAAAGCAGAACAAAGTCTTTTTTCGATAACAGAAACCAATTTGTCGCGCAGTTTCGAGGGCATGAATACCCTTGCAGGAAAATTGTTGAAACAAATTGAGTTGTTGTCGCAGAAAAAAGATGGTTTGACGGGTGTTCCAACTGGTTTTACTGATTTAGACCGTTTAACATCGGGTTGGCAGCCTTCGGATTTGATTATTGTGGCAGCGAGGCCCTCCATGGGAAAAACGGCATTTACGCTTTCTTTGGCGCGTAATGCGGCTATGGAATTCGGAAAAGGTGTTGCTTTGTTCTCTCTTGAAATGTCGAATCTGCAATTGGTACAACGTCTTGTTTCGATGGAATCGGAAGTGGGCAGTAGCAAGTTGCGGACAGGACAATTGGAGGCGCATGAATGGCAACAATTGCACACGGCGATTGAAAAAATGTCAAAAGCACCGATTTTCATTGACGATACACCGGGCATCAATGTCTTTGAATTGCGGGCAAAATGCCGTCGTTTGAAGGCACAACACGATATTCAGTTGATTATTATTGACTATTTGCAGTTGATGACGGGTGGTACAGACGGACATCGGGGTGGTAATCGTGAGCAGGAAATTTCAGCGATTTCAAGGGCTTTGAAAGGCTTGGCGAAAGAATTGAACGTGCCTGTTATCGCTTTATCACAGTTGAGTCGTGCGGTTGAAACACGGGGTGGTTCTAAAAAACCACAGTTGTCCGACTTACGTGAATCGGGTGCGATTGAGCAAGATGCGGATATTGTGTCGTTCATTTATCGTCCTGAATATTACCAAATTATGGAAGATGAAAACGGCAATTCAACAAAAGGCATGGCAACTATTATCGTTTCTAAACATCGTAACGGTGCTTTGGGCGAAGTGAATTTGCGTTTCGTAGGCGAGTTCTCCAAATTTGCTGACCCTGATGATTATGGGTTTAATAATTTGGCAGGGGCAAATGTTAATGCGAATAGTCCCCAAGCCAATATCATTCGTTTGTCTTCACGTATGAATGATGATGACCTTCCAACTAATCCTGTTGCTGTTATGGCGACGAATCCGCTACAAGGGAATGGTGAGGATATACCGTTTTGATGATTTTGTTTTATAGATATAGAGATTGTTTCTTTTTTATAAAACTCTGAATATAAGCAATTAATAAAGAAAGGTGTGAAAGTCTATTATGACAGTCACACCTTTTTTTATGCTAAATACTATACTTTTATCTGTTAAAAACTATCTTTTGCTCTGACGAACCATTCGCTGTTTGCAAACGGACGATTAAAATACCGCTCGATACTGAGGGGGTATTTTTAGCATTGAAAATGACTTCATTCAAGCCTTTTGAAAACTCTTTTTCAGTCGTCATCAATACTTTTCCCAATAAATCGCAAACAGTTAATTTAGCGAATCCAGTTTCAGGCAATAGGAATGAAATTGTTGTCTCATCACTGAATGGATTCGGTCTGCTCGGCAATAAAATAGATTTTGAAGACGGTTTTAAAGCGTTCCCAAACGACAATTTCACCGCTGCGCCATTGCCGATTTCGTCATAAGCGACCCCCTCAGTAAAAGTAGGGTTTATGCTTAATATTTGACTCAATCGGGTGTTTTCCTTAGGCGTTATGACCAAATTGAACATTGTCAAGGTATCTTTTTCATTCAATTTTTGATTTGAATTGCGGTACCAAGCGGTTGTTACGATGCCATCATTTTTAAATAAACCAACATTATTGTCCGTAAAATTGGGCAAATTACCTGTAATGACACTTTCAATACGTGCTGCATTTTTATCTACGTTTATGGCATATTGCAGTGCAAATACTGAGGGGGTCATGCGAATCGGAATTTCGTAGGTTTTATTTTTTTCTAAAATCTTATCTTCAATTGCCAACGTGAACGGTTCGATGCCACCTCTAATATTCACTGAACCCAATGACTGATTGACATCGCCTACTTTAATGGCAACAAAATCACCATCAGTTATCTGATTCGTCAAATTCGGAACTAAAAAAGTTTCAGGAAAATCGGAAGCAAAAGGGTTAGTTATGTCTTGAAAAGCATAGTTTTTCAAGACAAAACGCCATGAATTGTTGTTCGGAAACGTTGGCGCAATGCGCAATATGAGTCGTTGAAGCAACAACATATCAGCTGCATCTACCTCGCCGCTGCGATTAACATCGGCTGCAATGATTTGATATGGCGATGAAAAAGTTGAAACACCTAAAACATGTCGGCTTATCAAAGCAATATCAAATGTCGTTACACCAATATTCCAATCCGTATTCGGACGTTCAGGTGTGATGCGATAGCGATTGTTCATCAACAAGTTATTGAAAGAATACTGTGTACTTGTGGTACTGTTGAGCGATTCATTGTCAGCATTCTGAACCATTATTTGGGCAGGAACAGCCATCAAGTCCTCACGCTGTATGTTACCACTGATGAATGATGTCATCGAAGGACAAGTCCCTGCATCATTACGAAAAGTCAAGTTTTGTATTATTGAACGTGTCTCACCTGTACAATCATTTTTGACTACCCACGTGCGCTTTATCGTAAAACCATTGGTATTGGTGATACGCACATCGGTATAGCTTGCGCTTAGGTTATTCGTAAGTTCAAGCCTCAAAGGTTTACCTTGAATTGTAGGTTTACCTTTACCCGCAACTAAAACGCCGCCAATCATAGCATCGTTTGGCTCAATTGGGCTATTCGCACACAACAAAGTTTGGTCGCTTGGGAAAGACACATCTATTAGTTTGAAACTATTGACATATATCCATTGAGTACAACTATAACTAATGGATGAACCAACATTAGTGGCATTGAAAAGGCGTAAAAAAATGCGTACCACGTCTCCCCTTTCATTAGGATTATAAATTATATTGGCTGGCGAACCATCAAGAGATGTAACCATATCACAATGCACATCATATATCCTATCGGTAAAAACAACTTGATTTGCTGAGAAGCAAAATTGCGCAAAACTCAATTCGCCAGTGACACTTGTCAAAGGAATACCACTCGAATTGAGTTGATTGGGATTGATGTTTATAGACGGTGGACAAATGATAGCAGGCAAACCACCCGCTATGATTGCCGTTGTAGTGGCTTGACAACCATTGGCATCCGTCGCAGTGAATGTATAAGTCTGTGCCTTTAAACCACTGAAAGTACCACTTAGATTTTGAACACCCGTATTAGGTAAAATGGCATATGAAATCGCACCCGTACCACCTGTGGCTGAAACAACTACAATACCATCGTTTCCACCGAGACAAGTCAGGTTTTTTACTATCGGAGTGCCAAAGGTTACGGCTGTTGGTTGTGTTACTTCTGCTGTCGTTGTTTTTGTACAACCATTGGCATCTGTGGCCGTGAAGATATAAGTCTGTGCCGTTAAGCCTGAGAACGTGCCATTTGGGCTTTGCGTTCCAATAATTGGTGAAATCGAATATGTAATCGCGCCTGTTCCGCCTGTTGCAGAAACTACAACACTACCATTGTTACCACCATTACAAGTAACGTTTGTTACTGTGGGGGTCCCAAAGGTTACGGCAGTCGGTTGGGTCACCGTTGCAGTCGTCGTTTTTGTACAACCACTTGCATCTGTTGCGGTAAATATATAAATCTGTGCCGTTAAGCCGTTGAATGTACCCGATGGACTTTGTGTGCCGATATTAGGTGAAATGGTGTACGTTTTTGTCCCTGTGCCACCTGTCGCTGATACCACAATACTGCCATTATTACCGCCAAAGCAGGTAACATGTGCTACAGAGGGGGTGCCAAAGGCAACGACTGATGGTTGGTTGAAGGTAAACTGAATTATATCACCCGAACATTCAGTCATATCAATAAGATCGTTATTATTGACATCATTCCAGATTTGATAACTAGCCACTAAAGTACCCGGCATGTTTGGATCTGATAAATTTAAAGTAACGGCTAAACTTGTGTTGTAAGCTGTCAAAGCGACTACACAATTGTTACAAATAGGTACTGTCGTATTCGTGGAAGATACCACTTTCTGAAATACTTTTAAATTGTTCGTTGGGGCAGCATTGAGTTCCACCCAGTCACTGCTGACATACAAATTATTCATAGCACCGTTTCCACATAAGTTGACAGTACCCATGTCTGTTATTCCGTCATTATTACTGGTAACGGTCACACCATTGATGCTTGCCTGCAAACGAGGTAAAGGGTTGACCGTTACGGCTAAAGTACTTTCACCACTCGTGCCCAAATCATTGGTTGCTGATACTGTTATGTTTCCGTTTTGTCCTGCTGTCCCCGTCGTAACGGTGATTGAATGTGTCTCATCCCCGCCTGTAATTATCCAACCAGTGGGAACAGTCCAATTATAAGTTTCGACACTTAAGTCTTGAACAACACTGTATGTTTGCATTGTTATATTTGGGCATTGTGTTGTCACTCCAGAAATAGAACTGGGTGTAGCGGGGGCACCGCCTAAACTAATATTGCCCGTAGTCGCTGTCAACGTCGTACCAAAATCGTCTTCAGTTCCAAATAAACCGACAACAGCAATAGTATAAACAGTATTCGCAGTTGCGGCAAAAGTCAAATTCGAACCTACTGGGTCATTTAGGATTTTAATAAAATTGGTGCAACCCGACATGGGGTCAAATGTACCACTATACACAAAAATACCTGTATCATCGGTGCCACCTCCATCTATGACATTCGTGATATTGATAGTAACTGTGGTATTCGCATCGGTGCTAACCGAATAGAGGCTATACGGTTCAGCTGTTCCATTTAGGCTACAACTACCAGGCGTAGAACCTAATAGCGGAAACAGAGCCTTTGGAGCACCCACCGTAGTACCTGTAATGTTTAAGGTATTGGACACTGGCGGAAGTGCGACAAGTTGAGCAGGTAGGAGGACTACAAGTAGTAGTTTTATCCAAGTAATTATTTTCATGAGTATTATTGACTATTTCGTTTGATAAATTATGCTCTATATGATGTACATAGTGAGCCCTGTTTAAATACCAGCCTTAGTTTCTGCTTGGAAAAACACCTTGTAAAGCAATTATATAGTTAGTAACCGTATAAGGTGGCATATTAGACATAGCTTGCCCAGCGTTGTTTTTGGCTAAAAAAGTATTGGATGAGCCATTAGCTCCGCCATCTGTTATACCCGAGCCTTGCGTACCAGTCGTTCGGATTTCTACTTTACCAGTTGACACGCCCACTCCGGGTAAGTTGGCAGTGGTTAATGTTGTTGTTTCTGCTCCTCCCCTTTCTCCTAATTGAGTATTAGTATCTCTACCAACTGCCATTCGACCACGTAGATCGGGCAAGGCAAATGTGGTGCGACCATCGCCCCCAAAGGTTGTACCGAGCAAGCTGAATAATGCCTGATTTTGATTAATAGGTAAAATCTGTCCCGCACACAAAGCCCATCCGCGTGGTGCGAAATTACCTGTAAATATCATTATCTCTCCTAAGAATGGATTACTATCTAAAAGAGGTGTCTTGCGTATTAGAGTCGCATTGCTCCTGCCGAGTAAAGGTGTTGCTGTCAAGCCTGCTAACAAAGCAAGGCTGCGTTGCAGAAAAGAGCGACGATTTGGTAAGTATTGATTCATTTTATGTCAATATTTATTAATTTTAAAAAAAAATAATTGATAGACAATAAAAGATATAATGTTCGTAATTAACTGATTATCAAATATTTGGAAATATATCTTTTACTCAATTTCTATATGATTAAGATTTAAAAACGCTTGGATTCTCTGTATTTAGCTGCGAGGTGGATATATGCCTTGCAGAGCAATAACATAATTCAAACCCAAATAAGGAGGCATATTATTAACAGCCGTCGGCGTTTGTAATGCCGACAATGTACCCGCACCTGTTTCCGCACCTTTGGCAAGCCCTACACCTTGTGTACCGCCTATGCCGCGTACCATGACTTCATTGACGTTTATGGTTGCAGGTAGTTGGTTTGATGCCAGAGTTACAGTACTGCTACCGCCTGTTTGACCAATAATTCTATTGGATAAACCTGGTCCCTGTCCAGCACCCATTGCTGCACGACTATTTAAGTTGGGTAAAGCAAAAGTCGTTTGACCGTTGCCTCCGTACATTGTACCGAGGAGAGAGAATAATGCAGTATTTTGAGCAATGGGCAAAAGCCGCCCATCGCAAAATGCCCAACCACGTGGTTCAAAATTGTAAGGTACTAGCATAACTTCCGCTATAAATGGATCAGCACTAAGCGCACGAAAAGAAATCGGCGGCTGTGCCGTAGGCGTTTCCTCTGTTTGTTGTTCCGTTTTTTTTGAAAAAAATTGAAAAAAAAGACGACGTGTCATATTCATTTGAAAAGAATTTTAATGTGTTATAAGATGCCCCATACTGAGGGGGTATGCTTTAATATTTAGGAGCGGCTTGGATAGATGCCTTCTAACGCAATACAGTAATTCATACCAAGAAATGGCGGTACATTCGTATGCGATTGCCCACCTCCAACGGTCAAATTTTTAGTGCCATCTATTCTACCTTCGACAATGCCCGTTGAGGCTGTGCCTACAGCTCTGTTTTTAACAATGGGAACGGTTTGAGCAATGGTCGGCATATTAGCATTCGTGATGGTGATATTTTCAGCGCCTGATTTTTCGCCAAGTGTGCGATTAGACAAACCTGGACCCGTGCCAGCACCTATTGGAATACGACTTCTAAAATCGGGTAAGCCAAAGGTTGTCTGACCATCGCCACCATAGATTGTACCTACAAGCGAAAACAAAGCATCATATTGAGAAATCGCCAGCAGTTGCCCTTGGCAGAGTGCCCAGCCTCGTGGCGCAAAATTGCCCGCAAAGAGCATTACTTCCGCAATGAAAGGCTCACTGCCGAGCGCGTCGGTTTCAATGAGATTGCCTACTTGGTCATAACATTTGCCAGAGTAAAAGGTCTTACCCGAACGAGGACAAGTATAAGTAGATTGTTTTTCTGGTCGAAGGACATTGTTTAAATGCTTGGTAAAAAAAGATAGAATATCCATTTTGAGAAATATTAAAATGATTATTAAATAAATGCCTGAATAAATGGGTCATTTTTGTGGTTTTCAGAAGTCTTTGCCTTGTACAGACACCTGTACTCTTGACACGCGATTCGACATGCCATTCAGTAAGTAGCTATTTTATTAATTGATCAAGGCAATGTGCCAAATCCCGAGAATCGGGAAGTCTTATGAACTGTAACTTGATGTTGAACTTTGGAAAAGTGGTGAGCGCTATTTTTAGCCGAAAGGGGCACATAAGACAAGTTCATTTTTCGAGAAAAAAAGCAATGAAAATGTACTATAAGTTTGGCTATTTGTTTATTGACCGCATTAAAATAAGCGTCAAAATTGATTGTGTTTAAGTTCCTCATTTAACGTGTTATGGTTTAGTTCAAAAGATTATTTTCAAAGTTATTAGGTTACTAAAATGCTCATTTGGCGTTAAAATACTGAGGGGGGTGATAACGCTTATTAATTTTATATGAAGTTAAACAGAAAAGAGATTATCTCAATATCAAACTTCTAATTGTTTATTATTTTATTGTTTTATATAGTTTGAGTACACAAAACGGTTATCAAGTTTCAGACTATAAAAGAACAATAATTCGCTTTAAAAGTCAAGCCGTTGAGCACAAATAGGTGATATTAATGTTGAAAATAGTTTTTTTTAAAACCGAAAGCATGAAGTCATATTGTTTTATATATTTTATTAAAATATTTTATTTTGTGTTTTTTTATAAAAAAAATCAAAAACACCATAAATTCCTTTTTACACACTACCCAAATTTCAATTTGAAAGTGTGTACTTTCCCTACTATTTGGTCACTTTTGCCCATACTTTTAAGCATTAATCCAAGCAATCATCTTCTGATAAACTTCTCTTCGAGCAGTCAATTCGTGATGGTACGTTTTGGCAAATTCGTAATGATTTTCGGTTGGGAAATTGAATTCGGCAGTGTTCTTTGAACGAGCCGTTGCACTACTTGAACGCACCAAAATATCACCAAAAAGTTGACTCACCCAATGCTTTTCTTTTCCCGTCATCCTTCCAGAAATAACGTAATACGATGCACCCAAAATCAAAGAAGGTGGTGTTTTGTTATTCCGCAAAAGCCTATCCGCATCTTGGTCTTTCCAATCGGCTTCTGTGAGATAGCCAAACCGTAGGTCTTTGATACCTGCACTCCTTAGATTAAGGACTTTTCCGACAAGGCGTGTGTGCCAATTCGGTACTTTTTCAAGGATATTTGTTGTGAGATTAGCAAATTTTTCAAGGAAAGAACCTAAATGTGGTGTTGCTAACAAAAAGATATGCTTTAATCGCGTTGTCCATGTCAAACCCAATTCTTGGGCATAATGACAAGCACTGTGCGTAATCAAACCGCCCATACTGTGGGCAATGATGCAGATTTCTGTTATTTCGATTGGATAATTTTGAAACACCTTTTCTAAAATATCTGCCAATTTCTGTCCATTATCTGAAATATGCAACCCTGTATTGTAACGTAAATATAAAGGTGTGTAACCCAAGTCTTCTTTCAACAACGACCCATAATCGCTTTTATCGGAAAAAGCCCAAGTCGTTTCGTTGTCTGTGAGTCCATGAATAAGAATACAAACTTTCGGTGTAGGTATTATGTTTTGTGAGGCAAAACGTTCCGACAGCTTGTTATTATCTAAAATAATGGGTGTGTTTTGGTCATAAAAATTCATTTCTATGCCAAAACGTGTGTTTAGGAGTTTATCGCCCACAACGCCATTGAGTACACTCACGCCTTGTGCAGCCGCTTTTTTTAGTTTTTGCAATGATATAGCCATGATAAAAATTTCAGATTTCAAGCTTGATTTAAGAAATAACGAAACAGGGTGCAAGGTAGCCAATATCTATTAAACGCTTTTTTTGAGATTTTAGACCCGTTTTTCCTGACACTCGTCGAATGTCGTTCACCAATCTGCAACCTCTTTCCACAAAAATGTATCTTATAGTTATAGAAATTGATTCAAGAATTAAGGTTAAGAAAAACACCTTAATGAAAGATAAAATTTCACGCTTTGCACTTTTAGTAAAATATAAAATCACAAATCCGATTGTTTAATTAATTTAAATTTTTAAAATCATGAAAAAGCAATTCATTTTCGTTTTAGCACTCGCTGCTACTTTGTTTACAAACACATTGTCCGCTTACAACATCGAAAACCCTTTCGATTTAAGTGGTAACGTCAAAATTTCTGCTGTCAACAAATCCATCATCGTTAACCTCGGCACAATAGAAAAGGAAGTCGTTTCTATTGTTATCAGAGATAACACAGGCAGTGTTTTGGTCAATGAAACGGTGAAAAAAACACCTAATTTCATTAAAAAGTACAATATGTCACGCTTGGAAAATGGTGAATACACGATGACTGTTACAAAAACGACGCTTAGAACAACTCAACCATTTAAAATTACTACCGATGGTCTTGTAATGACCGAAATGGAAAAGGTAGAAAAATTCATTCCTGTTGTTCTACTAAAAAATGATAAAATAGATGTCAATGTTCTTTTAAAAGATTACGGTAATATCAATGTCAAAATATTTGACAATCAAGGACTTATGGTGAAACAAGATAAATACCCATCAGCCTTAAATTTGCACAAACGCTACAACATTTCTCAACTGCCAAATGGTGTTTATGTTGTTGAGGTGACGGCAGGAGATGAAACGTTTTATCATACTGTTGTGAAATAAATGAATTTTAGATGAATTTAGATAAAGCTTGATGTTACCGCATCAGGCTTTTTTATTGGTGCAAATTGATAGATTTTGTCCGTTTTTACTGAGGGGGGTAAAATTTATACATTGCTTAGATAAAATCGTTCTTTTATCAATAATTGTTGGATGTCTTTTGTTTTTATTTAGATTTGTGGGGTCATTAGAAAAGCAACTTAGTGAGCATCGCTTCTTTTCATAAATACATGACTATCAATTAATTGCAAAACAATAAAATTAAAAATGAGCAGAATTATTATCACAATGCTAATGACTTTGGCTTTTGTCAAAATTATCTATTCACAATCAGACCATAATGGAAATCCTGTTTTCAATTCCGTTATGATTGATGAAGAACCGTATGAAGGAAGTATCTTATCCTTAAACTATTACACTTTAAAAAACAATATCGAAGACAACCGTTCAACTGTATTTATTTCTCCAAACCCAACGCTTGATCAAATTCAAAAAGCAGCAAAAGAATTACCTTCCGATTTTTATGTTTTATCTAAAAATCAAAGTATCATTTGTATGATATTGGTTTTGAATAATCCTAAACGACAATTTTTAGTCGTTAATCCTGCGACAGGTGAACAAAAGGAATATAAATGCAAAGTAAAAGGAGATATTTCAGAAAACCGGTCAAAAGAAATTATTGAAAATAAATACGATAGCAAAGCAAATTTGGCGGATAATGTTTTATTGTTCAATAATAATAAATTAAAAATCTATTCTAACAATGAAATTAAAGAAGCAATAATAGATTTAATAAAATCTGAAAAATTAAATAACAACAAGCTGTCAAATATTAAAACATTGACACAAGCTGAAATAAAAGATTTTATGTTGAAAGAATCAAAAGAAAAAGGTAAACTTGACTTTTTTACACCCATAAAAGGAAAAGAATATGATGGAGTACAAATTAAACCTGGAATTTTCAGTACCAATTTAGGTATTGCGTTATATAAATGGGGAAAAGCATCTTATGAACTTGGCGTAAATAAATTAGAAGATGCGTACGCTATTTTTTCTGAATTTAAAGGACGTGCACTTAATCAGAAAGAAAAAGATTATTTAAAATTAGGATTTGAACGAAGTTTAGAGAAATAAAAGCCAAGTAAAATATGGAAAAGTCAACACCCACAACCGACACAATCCAAGTAACCGAACATATCCAAAAACTCGACCCAGATTTGGCTCATATCGTTGAAGCCATTCGGCAAATTATTTTAAGCACAGATAACGAAATCGGGGAACGCATCAAATGGAACAATCCCAGTTTTTACTACACTGGCGACATGAAACCTTTTAATCCGAAGGAATATAAAAGGGAAATTGCGGTTTTCAACCTATTTAAGGGCAGAATTATGCTTGTTTTTCCAAGTGGCGCAAAGGTTAATGACACATCCGGATTGTTGGAAGATGGCTACAAAGACGGTAGAAGGTTGATGGTTTTTAAGGATATGGCAGACGTACAGTCAAAAGAAAAAGCGTTGCAAAAGGTGATTAAGACTTGGCTGACTTTGGTAGATAAATAATGATGAATGTCGCTTTAATAAAATTGATTGAGTAATTGGAAAAGAAACAATCATAATGTTTGAGCAATTCTTACAACCTCTTTTACTATCGCTATATCTGTCTCATAGTAGTCATTCTCTCGTCCGCCATCAAGATTAAACGAAATGCTGTTTTCAAAAGTGGGCATAGGGCTTTTGACCGTATGCTTCGCTGATGTATGAAAATCAGTGGCTTTTGTGTAAGAAATCAAGTCTTTTAAGTTCTCGGGATTGACACCATTACCTGGCATGATAGTAATGCGCCCATTTGATTGCTCAACGAGACCCCTCAGTATATCACGCCCTACAACGACATTTTTGGCTTGCCCAGAGGTCAAAACACGGTCAAAACCAAGCGAAATGAGTTGCTCCAATGCTTCACCCGCATCAGGCGTTTGGTCAAAAGCGCGATGACAAACGACTTGCATAGGTCGAGCGATGCCCAGCAATTCTTTCATTTTTGGCACATCTATCGTTCCATTTTTGGTCAAAATACCGATTACGACACCGTCCATACCGTTTTGTTTGCACCAAGCCACATCGCGTTTGATGCAGTCAAATTCTAAATCTGAATAGATAAAATCACCTGAACGTGGGCGGATGAGTACACAAACAGGTATGGTTAATAATCGCTTTGCCTCGAGCATAGTGGCAGGGCTGGGTGTCAAGCCGCCAACTTCAAGGGCTGTACAAAGTTCGATGCGGTCTGCGCCGCCTTCTTGTGCAGCAACTGCAGAAGTTATGGACTGGGCGCAGATTTCTATGCTGGTTTTGTTTGCCATGTCTTTTAAGATTTTAAGATATTAGGATATTAAGCACAAAGACGTTAAGACTTGCGTATTTGTCTTAACGTCTTTGTACTTAATATCTTTACGTCTTTTAATTTTAAAGTTTTTCCGCTTTTTCAAGGGAATAGATAAGCCGATTCACATCCGTGCCATTCAGTCGAAGGATGCCTTTGAGATAAATCGGTTCTGTAGTGTATTGGATTGGCTGTTTAGTCTCTACTTCCATGACCGTTTCAGGTCCTGCGCCACCGCAAAAAAAGCACATATTGTAGGGGAAAGCAGAGAAAACAAACTCTTTTTGGCTTTTATAACCGTCTGTCGGGATGATATAACCTTTGACCGTCACTTCTTTTCCAGCTAAGGATTTCACTTCGTTGCCAAAAACAGGAACATCAATTTTGAGACCTAAAACCTCGTCGTATTGTTTTTTGTACGTGATTTTAGAAAGCGTTTTCCAAGTGTTGTCGCGCAAAGTAGAAGGTTGTGCAACAGCAATCGTTGTTATCATTAAAAAGAAAAAAACAATAATGTTTTTCATGTAAATATTGATTTGATAATTTGAAATAAGATGCTTTATTCTTTATACCAGCTTGAATACATCACGTAATTGTCTGCAATACGCTCAATCATGTTTTTAAACTGCTCTATACTGAGGGGTTTCACTTTTTTTGCAGGCACACCTGCGTATATAAAACCTGACTCTAAATGCGCATTTTCAAGGACAACTGCACCCGCCGCAATGAGTACATTCGATTCCACAACAGCATTGTCCATAACGATAGCACCCATGCCAATCAAAACGTTGTCGTGAATTGTACAGCCATGCACCAATGCCCGATGACCGATAGAGACATTATTGCCAATGTTTGTTGGACATTTTTGGTAGGTGCAATGAATGACTGCCCCATCTTGAACATTCACTTTATTGCCCATTTTAATATAATGCACATCGCCACGCACAACAGCCGTGAACCAAACCGAACAATCGTTGCCCATTTCAACATCGCCCACAACGGTTGCGTTTTCTGCCAAATAACAATTATCGCCAAAACGGGGCGATACGCCTTTTACGGGTAAAATCAGTGCCATAACTTAAACGTCCTTTCGACGTGCTTTTTTTGATTTTGATAGTGTGGTTAGGAAAAATTTAACAAAGTTAGTGAGAAATCTGTTTTATAAGTCTTAAGCTCTGTGAAAGTTTGAAACTTCCCCAAAGATCGTGAAAATACGACTAAAGACGGATAGAGAGGTAGCAAATAGTCGCTAACTTTGCACTGAACCAAATCGTTGAAAATATGCCTTTATCTATCGCTATTGTTGAAAATGAAGCTTCTTTATGCCATGCTTTGAAACTGGTCATCAATGCTGTTGAGGATTTTTCCTGTGTACATACCTATACGAATGGCGAGGATGCACTTCGTTTTCTGCCCCAAAACTCACCTGATATTGTCTTGATGGATATTGATTTGGGCGAAAGGCGTATGACGGGTATCGAGTGCATCGCTCGATTAAGGGAACAATGTCCAAAGACACAATTTATGATTTTGACGATTTATGAGGACCATCAAAAGGTTTTTGATGCTTTGAGCGCAGGTGCTTTGGGCTATGTTTTGAAATCATCCTCTTCTGAAAAAATTATTGCGGCTATAAGAGATTTGAATGAAGGTGGTTCGCCAATGAGCCCATCTATTGCGCGTAAAATTGCCTTGTCTTTTACTCAAAATACCGTAAATACATCTCCAGAAGTAGATACTTTGACATCGAGAGAGCGCGAAGTCATAGCATTGATTGGCAAAGGTCGCATGGAAAAAGAAGTAGCAAATGAATTGTTTATCAGCTTAAAAACGGTAAAAACGCATATTTCAAACATCTACACTAAACTGCAAGTGCGGACGCGGGTGGAGGCTTTGAATAAGTATTTTGGCAGGAAATACTGAGGGGTCATATTTTTAATCTTAAAACCACTTGACAACCATTTTTCGTAGAAATGACAGCATCCCCGCCCACTTGAGCCATTCGTTCTCGCATATTTTTCAAACCATTTCCGCCATTTTTCAAAGCCGTTTCCAAATCAAAACCGATGCCGTAGTCTTTGATAGTTAAAGCCATGTTATGTTCTTCAACATCAATCGAAACTTCAATAAGTGTTGCTTTTGCGTATTTGGCAGTATTGTTCAATGCCTCTTTTACACAAAGAAAAAGGTTGCGTTTCACCTCATTCGACAATTTCAAATCGGGTAAATTGTCGGGCGCAATAAATTGTGTATCAATATGTTGCATATCGCCAAACTCTGATACATACCGCTTTAAAAAATGCACCAAACCTTCGATATTATCTGAATCACTGCTGACTGCCCATATAATTTCACGGATGCGCTGATTGAGTTCCGTACTTGATTCGGCGATGTGTTTTATCTCCAAATGCGTGTCTGTACTGAGGGGGGTGTTTTTGATGTAGTTTGCCAGCAAGTTGATGGCACTTAGACCTGAACTGATGTCGTCGTGCATGTCGCGGGCGAGGCGGGTGCGCTCTTGTTCGAGTGCTTGTTGGGTTTCAAAATAAAATTGCTGTTGTTTGAGTTCGATGATTTCTGCAGTGCGTTCTTGTACTTCTGTTTTTAATTGCGTATTAAACGTTTCTTGTAGTTTCCTTTTTTCGGATTCTGATAAAAATACTTTATAACTAAGACCTACGGCAAAAAATAAAGTTTCAGTTATCACGCCTAAATAAGCATAAGAAAGGGGAACGAGATGAAAAAGATGTTGCATATTTTCCTCCATATCCCTGCCCCATAATGTAAAATTTGAGGCATAGAAGGATAAACCAATACCTAAAAGATAAGCACTGGTGCCATAGACAAAATAATTTGACAATCGGTTGTTCAACAAAGCGGTTTGCCAAATCGCATACACGGAGGCACCGAGTACATAAACTCCAACGGCATTGTGTCCAAGTCGCACTAAAAAATGTAAAGGCGGGATACATAGCACTATCAATGTGCCGATGCAACAAAAGTACATCAGGTAAATTGACCACTTAAATACACGATAGACCTTTGGGATTAAACGTTGGAGCGATAAAAAGTTGCTGACAAAAAACATATAAAATATAGTTATCAGCATCACATAGAAAGTCGTTATAATGGAAAAGTAATCTGCCTTTGGGTCTATACCTCTTTGAGGCATCCCAAAGAAACCAACAATTTCGGTATCAAATCTTTTAAAAGAAAAATACAGGGTAAAGCAGAAATGGTAAGCGGCATAGTAGCGGTAAGCCTTATCGTTGCTCAAAAAGGAGCGGCAAAACATGTATAGGCACATCATCGCTATCATACCTATGCACATAACTGAAAAAGTAGCGTAACTCATGGTCGCTTGGTTTTTTAGACTATATTGTACAAAAATACAACTAAAGTCCTATTGGCTAACATTTTTATTGCTTGTAATTTTGTGTATTATTTTTTTACAAAACATTATTCAACTCATTTTGTAAAAACGCGTTTTCACAAAAAAATACCCATTTTGGGGATACAAATGGTTTATTTTTTTCCTATTTTGTCATCCATATTAGAATCCATTAAAAACAATTCTTAATTTTAAAAAACCATGCACGAACAAAGCCTTAACTTAGAGAAAATACTACATAACACTGTACAATCGCTCCAACCCATTGCTGTACTGAGGGGTATTCATTTGGTGTATGAAACGGCAGAAAAACCTTATTTTACAGAATTACCTTTGGACGAAGTTCTTCCGCCTGTTTATTGTTTTATTGTCAAAATGATGTACATCATGCCGATAGGGCATACCATTACGCTGGGGCTTTCGTCGCAGTTTGATGCGGAAAACGGTGCGCTTGTTTTACGCATCGAAATCATTACACCGCTTTTTTTTATGAATCCCAATTTGGTTGCAAAGTCCGAAAAAAGTCGTTTTCATTGGAGTAAAAAGCCTGATAGTACGCCTTTTACGTATATCGAATGGGCAGATGAAGCGGTGATTCAAACGCTTGAACCATCGTATAAAACGCCTCAAAGTGAGTCGCAAATGGATGGAATTAATTCGCCAATGATTACTTCGCAGCATATAACTTCGGTGAATGTCAATCGCTTTGAAGCCTTCGCGCAAGACCCGTGGGTGCAAGAAAAACTCAAAGCCGCGAACAATCGAAAAGATGCAGAATTTTTGGAGAGTGTTTTGAAAAATATTATGGATAATTTGGGCAATGAAAACTATGATACCGACCAATTGTGCGCGGCATTGGGTTATAGTCGGACGCAATTGTTCCGAAAAATCAAACAATTGACCGATTTTTCTACTGCCAATTACATTCGGCACGTCCGTTTGCAAAAAGCATCCGAATTATTGGAAAGCTCCGATTTGAATATCAGCGAAATTGCAGACCGTGTTGGCTTCCGTGAATTGAGCTATTTTTCCAATTGTTTCGCCGAAGCGTTTCATCACACACCTTCGGAGTACCGAAAATCGAAAAAATGGAACAATAGTGTAAACACGAATGGAACAATAATTAAATCATTTACTTAAAAACTGATAACATCTTCGATAGGGAGGGGTGTACCTTTGTATCATCAAAAGAGAAAAAAACAAGCAGTTATGGATAAGACAGAACACAACAAAAAATTCATTATGAACTATGCCATGCAGATTTATAATGACCCAAGTGAAGCCAATTTGCGAAAATTTACGGACAATGAGCCATATATAAAGATGGTTTTGGCATATCGCAAGGCGTTTCCTGACTATGTTGTTTTCATTGAAGATATGACTGCCGAAGGTGATTTTGTGGTTGTACATGGGTTATTCAGAGGGACACACAAAGGCGATTTGATGGGTATTCCGCCGACATTTAAGCAGGTGGAATTTCCTTCGATTGCCAAATATCAAATCATCAATGACAAAATTATCAATGCTTGGCCTATGGGCGACCAAATGACTTTAATGGAACAATTGGGTGTTATCAAAAAGACTATTTAAGATGATAGACAAGACGGAACATAACAAAAAGTTTATTATGAACTATGTCATGCAAATTAATAATGACCCAAGCGAAGCTACCATGCGGAAACATACAGATAATGAATCGTATATCAAGTCTGTTTTAGCATTCCGCAAGGCTTTTCCTGATTATGTTGTTTTTATTGAAGACATCACTGCCGAAGATGATTTTGTGATAACACATGGCATTTTTATAGGTACACATAAAGGTGATTTGATGGGGCTGCCGCCAACCTTCAAAAAGGTGGAATTTCCTGCAATGGTCAAATATCAAGTCGTCAATGACAAAATTATCAATGCTTGGCCTATGTCTGACCAAATAACTTTAATGGAACAATTGGGTGTTCTTAACAAACCTATTTAAAAATGAACCAATGAAAAACATATTAATCATCGGCGGCACAGGCACATTAGGAAAAGAAGTGACAAAACAACTACTTGTAGAAGGTCACAAAATAAGTATTTTGACTCGTAATCCCGAAAAAAATATCCAAATTACTGAGGGGGGTATCCAAATCATAAAAGGCGATTTGACGGATGCGGCATCTTTACAGTCGGCTTGTAAAGGCATGGAAATTGTCATCGCAGCGGCTCATTCTTTGCTCGGCAAAGGCAAATACAGTTCTGAAAAAGTGGATGACAAAGGGCATCGTGATTTGATAGATGCGGCAAAGGCTGCGGGTGTTCAACATTTTATATACGCCTCTGTCATTGGGGCTTCGTTGGATTCGCCGATAGATTTTTGGCGCACAAAAGCAAAAGTTGAAGAATATCTGAAACAATCGGGTTTGAACTACACGATACTGAGGGGGGCTGCTTTTATGGAGTTTCATGTGCATGAAATGATTGGCAAATCTGTTTTAGCAAAAGGGAAAGCAACCATTTTAGGAAAAGGGGAAAATCCTGCCAATTTCGTTTCCGTTAGAGATGTGTCACAATATGCCGTTTTGAGTTTCAAAAACAGCGAATTACGCAACAAAACGCTTGAAATTGGTGGTTTAGACAATTTAAGCCGTAACGAAATCGCTGCTTTATATGGTGAATTGGTGGATAAAACAGTAAAAATCAGTCATATACCGCGAGGTGTTTTGCGTGTTTTTTCAACTATTTTAAAACCATTTCATGCGGGCATCAGCCGTGTTATGGCTGTTTCTGAATATTTTGACCGCATTGATACCTCATTTGATATGCGCCCAACTTTAGTGAAATATCCGATTCATCCATTGCGGTTGCGGGATTTTATGGAGGAGAAGGTGGCGGAAATAAGAATATGAATTGTTTTATTAACTACAATCCCAATCAAGAGCAGTTTTGTCATTCTGAATGAAATGAAAGAAACTGTATATATTCAATAAAACAGTTTCTTTCATTTCATTCAGAATGACAAAACTGCTCTTGATTGATATATATTATCTCAAATTAATTATACAAATTCAACATACTATTTTATTTTATTTTCAAAAAACAGTGTTCTGCCGTGCAAAATACTGAGGGAGTGTTTTATGTCTTGAAACAATCGTTTTATCTATATTTTATCACATTTTAAGGCTTCAAAGTATTTATCAATCAATTTTAAATCAATAAAAACAGTTCATTATGAAAAAATTACTCTTTTTCAGTCTCATTTTATTTATTTCGATGCTTTTGTTTACCGCTTGTCAACCTATTCAAGCTAAAGAAGGTGCTAAGAATGAAACACCTGAATATTTTAACCTACGACCTGAAGTCGAAAAAGCATTTGGCTATGCTCATGCTGTCCGAATCGGTAACGACATCAAAATATCGGGTGCTGTCAGTATGGATGCTGCAGGAAACCCTACTGCGAAAGGCGATATGGCACAACAAATGAAAAACTGCTATGCTGATTTGGACAAAGTGCTGAAACACTATGGCTGCACATTCGATGATGTGGTTGCCGAAAATGTTTTCACAACCAATATGAGCGAGTTTTTAAAACAATCGGCTTATCGCACGACGATTTACAAAAAACAATTTCCGACAGGTTCATGGCTTGAAGTCAAAGGTTTGGCTTTGCCAGAGTTTTTGTTGGAGATTGAATTGGAAGTGCATAAAGCACACTAAAAGACATCCCTCAGTAAAACAATGAATTTCTTTCACTTTTTAATCAAAAAATCAATAAAAATGAAAAACATCATTTCCCAAAACTTGACTTTGGCTTTATCAATAAGCCTCGTTTGGGTTACAATCAGTTGCAAAAAAGAGACCGTCGTGGACACGACACCTAAATTAGAAGCCGAAAACACTAAAATCACAGGCGATATGACCTATCAACAAAAAGCCTTTAAGGTATTGACCACAACGCCAAGCGGACAGCCCTTGACAGCCGAAATAACGATAGAAGGCACTGGCACGCTCAATATTATCGGTAAAATCACGATGAACAGCACTTTTATTTTTGATTTCTCAAAAGGCGAAGGCAAGGATTTTAACTCGATTTACACAGATGCCAACGGCAATAGCTTCAAAATGGGTGGCACATCAAAAACCGCAACAGGCAAAGAATGGGCGGTTTACATCACTGAAAATGCTGTGTCAGGCACAGGTCGTTTTGCAAAAATCACAACTGTAAGTGGTGGCACATCGGGTGCGACGATGAAAAACGATGGCACGGGTACTGGTCGTATTGAATGGACGATGACGTTTTGATAGCGGCTTTGTTAATCCCAAAAAACCAATGAAAACTTATTTTTCTAACCAATTTCTTTCACTTTTTTCAATCAAAAAATCAATAAAATGAAAAATTCAATTATCACATTCCTATTTTCAGCTATCAGCTTTTGCTGTTTGGCTCAAACCCCTTTTACAGAGCAAACACTCTTGGATATGAACAAACGCATGATGCAAGATTTTGCCAAGTTTATGTTAGAAGAAGTATCACCTGACTATACATTTACAACGGAAGACGGTGCTCTAATTTCCTATCAAGCCATGAAAGATTTGAAAATTAAAGTTTTAGAATGGAATACGCATGATTTGAAAATCAAACAAATTGGCAATGCTACTATCGTGAGAGGCATCAATAAAAACACTATTCAATCCGCTACATCTGGTGCGATAAGGAAATATAATCTTCAATTTATGTACACTTATGAGTATAAAAACGGTAAATGGTTGTGGTTTTCATCGCATCATATTTATAATAATCCAAATACTGATGACAAACCCGAAGAAATCGTCAAACAATGGATTGCCGAATACAATAAGGACACTAAAGCTTTTTTTATGGATAAATGTACCGATGATTTTATTGCCAGTAATACAAATAATGGAGGTAAATTTTTCGGTAAAGAATTCGTGAAAGGACTGAAAGAAGGTCAACCTGCCGATGCCGATATTTCAGATATGAAAGCCTTTCAAAGCGGTAATTTAGCTGTTGTTATGGGCATTATGACTTGGCATCACAAGCAAGCCGATGGTTCTGACAAACCCGATAAAACAGTTTCAACATTTGTTATGCAGAAAAAAAGTGGTAAATGGATGTATGCGGGTTATCATTCTTCGGCTCTGAAAGAGTGAAATGTACCCCTCAGTATAACAGCATTTGTTAACCCTATTTTTATGTTTTGTTATTTTATCACTCTCAATATTTTCAACATTTTAAAACAATGCGCTATGAACAACTACATGAAAAGCTGCCTTTGGGTCATTGTCTTGGTATGTGCAAGCCCTACATTTTCTCAAGATTTTACCTCAAACCTCGTCGCTTATTATCCTTTTAATAGCAATACCAATGATGCAGTAGGTTCATTAAACGGTACGCTCATCGGCAATACGACACTAACGAGTGACCGTTTTAATGTGCCCAACAAAGCCTATTTTTTTGATGGCAACGGCGATTTCATCCGCTTTTCGGCTGCACCGATGACCATTGTCAACAATTGGACGATAGCAGCTTGGGTACACCCCTCAGTATTGAATCAATTAAGTATGGTTGTTGATGTGGGTTTTAATGATTGTTTTGGTGTGCCAAGTTGTGGTTATGGTTTTGGTATGGGCAATGGCGGTATAACAGGCAATGCTATTCAAGGGTCTTTTGGTTTTGTGGCTTTTATTAATTCGGGCGCAACATTTTCACAATCCAATATCTGGTATCATATCGTTATGTTGCGGCAATCGGGTACAACGAAGTTTTATCTTAATGGCGCACAAACGTCTATGACTTCCACGAGTACACCACTTACGCCTATTGGTTTTATTATTGGGGCAGAGGAGGGGTCAGGTGGTACAGGCTGCCGATTTTGGAATGGCAAAATTGATGAAGTGCGGGTTTACAATCGTGCGCTGACGGATGCTGATATACTGGCATTGTATGGTGCAGAAAGTGTATTACCTATCGAATTAACCTATTTTAAAGCAACGCCTAAAAACCAAATGATTCAACTCGATTGGCAAACAGCATTAGAACAAAATGCAGATTTATTTGACATTGAACGCAGTGCAGACGGTCAATATTTTGAAAAAATAGCCTCTGTCAAAGCCGTAAATAAAGCGAATATCTACAATTTTGTGGACGAACACCCCCTCAGTAATTTGAGTTATTATCGGCTTAAACAGATGGATACTAATCACAAATTCACCTATTCAAATACGATAAGTGTTGTATTCGGTAAAACAAAAACGCTGAAAGTTTATCCCAATCCAAGCACCAATGATTTTACAATTGAATTGCCTTTAGCAGAAGAAAAACTATCCATTGCCGTTTTTGATGCCACAGGAAAATTGGTTTTTAAAGAACATACTGAGGGGGGGCGATTTTTGAAAATCGCTACAAACAATTGGCTTTCAGGCATTTATATTCTAAAGATAAATAATCAAAATAATTGTTGGACAGAGAGATTGACGAAATTTTAGAACCCTTAACGCTTCTTAGTCAAAACGAAAAAAGCCTTGCAAACGTCCGATGCAAGGCTTTTTTTTATTTTCAATTTCAATTGATGTTGTTTATATTTGTCTCAATATTGCATCTTTATTTAAGTTTTATCCATTAATACAATCATTTATCCTCTAATACAATGGTCACTATCACTTTTCAAACAGAGCCAAATAATGCAGATTTGCAAAGGCTTTTAGATTTGGCAAGGCGTTTCAAACTACCTTTTCAGATAGCCGATGAACCTAAAAAAACCAAGGATGAGGTACTCGCTGATATTGAAGCCGCGATGTTAGAAGTGCAACATAAAAACAGAACAGGTCAACAAGGTCAATCCATTGAATCTTTTTTGAATGAAGTGGACGAAGAACTTAAAAATTTAAACTATGCGGATTGAACCGACAGACCGATTTAAACGTGAATTCAAGCACTTAGTCAAAAAATTTCCGTCTCTTCAAAATGAGTTACGAAAACTTGTTGATGACTTGCAAAACAATCCCGTTATAGGTACTTCTATTGGTATGGGCTGTTATAAAATACGTTTGCCAATTGCTTCAAAAGGTGTCGGTAAACGTGGTGGTGCAAGAGTCATTACCTATGTTCGGTTACTAAAAGAACACATTGATTTGCTGACAATTTATGATAAAAACGAAGTATCTGATATTCCAGATAACGAGATTTTGAAAATCATTCAAAAGTATGTGGATGATTGATTATCAATATTTTACAAAGAATTTAATTTTGTTGCCCCCTCAGTATAACGAGTGTTCCGTACTAAAAAAAGCCTTGCAAACGTCCGATGCAAGGCTTTTTTTTTATTCTAATCAAACCATGTTACCCATAAATCTCCTGAATAACGCCTTCATACTTCTCTAAAATCACCCGCCGCTTCAACTTCATCGTCGGTGTCAACTCACCAGGTGTGCCGTCGGGTTTGACAGGCTCCCAGTTGTCGGAGACCAGACGAAATTCTTTGATTTGCTCAACTTTTGCAAAAGCAGGATTGTAGTGATTGACCAATTCCTTATACATCTTCACAACTGATTGATTAGCAATTACATCTTGCAGGTTTGTCCACGTCACGCTGTGCTCTTTACACCAATCTTTTAAGGCTTCGGGTGCGGGAACAATCAATGCAGAAACAAATTTTTGGTTGTCGCCGACGACCATAATTTGTTCGACGAGGAAGTTTTCACGCAATTTATTTTCAATAGGTGCAGGTGCAACATATTTGCCGCCGGAGGTTTTGAATAACTCCTTTTTACGGTCAGTGATTTTCAGCATTTTAACACCACCCACATCTTCGAGTCTGCCTATATCGCCTGTGTACATCCACCTTTTGCCGTCTATGTATTTAATCACTTGCGCTGTTTCTTCGGGTTTGTTGTAGTAACCCATCATCACGTTGCGCCCTGCACAGAGGATTTCGCCTTCGTTTTCTTTGTAATTACCATCACTCGGGTCAATCATGACCTCAACACCCTTGAGAATCGGACCGACGTAACCCAATTTTGCGCCGCCTTTTTCAAATGTCGTAATAGCAATACCGGGAGATGTTTCTGTCATACCATATCCTTCACGTACCGGAACACCCGCCGCAGAGAAAGTCCGCGCAATCTTAACTGGACACGGCGATGCACCCACCACAATGCCTTTGACAGAGCCGCCCAAAGCCTCGCGCCATTTTTTGAAAATAAGTGCATCAGCGATGCCCATTTTGAATTTTTTCCAACCCGTGTATTCTATATCGTATTGATAATCATTGGTCAGAGCCAGTGCCCAGAAGAAAAGCGCGCGTTTTGCCCCCTTCAGGTCAAGTCCTTTATTGTATATTTTTTCATAAACTTTCTCTAAAAGACGGGGTACGCAGGTAAAAAAATGCGGTTTCACGGCTTTCAAATCCCCTTCATCGCCGCCTAAATTATCAACGCCCACAAAGGTCACTTGTGCGCCGATATACATATAGGCATAAGAGCAAACGCGTTCAAAAATATGGTTTAAAGGTAAAAAACTCAACCCTCTGTCACCAGCCTTCATCGGGATAAGCGGTCTGGTGGAATCAATATTTGCAACAATATTATCGTGACTCAACATCACACCTTTAGGGTTACCCGTTGTGCCAGAGGTGTAAATAATCGTCGCCAAATCATTGGGACGTACCGTTGCTTTGATGCGTTCAACTTCTTTTTGAGCCGTTTCAATGTCTTCTTCATTTTGCCACAAATCTGACCAAAGCGGTGCATAATCCACTTTATCAAATGTATAAATCGAGGTCATAGACGGTACAGCCGCTTGTGCTGTTTTTACTTTTTTGTAGATAGACTCCTTCGCATCGTCGCCAACAAAACACATTTTAATGGCTGCTTCATTAAAAATGTATTCATAATCTGTGCTGGCAATAGTTGGATAAACAGGCACGTTACAAACGCCTATTTGAGCCATACCTAAGTCCAAAGCCACCCATTCAGGGCGATTTTTGGAAATAACCGTTCCAATCATGTCCCCTGGACGCAGACCGAGACGCAACAAGCCGCGACTGATTTTATTCGCCAAATCAATCACTTCGGCAGTGGAATAACGCAATACCTCTTTTCCTTCATGTCGATAAATGTAGGCGACGTCTTGTGGGTAATGCTCTTGTTGGTAGTAGATGAAATCAAAAATGCGTGTTGGATTTTGCATACTCGTTGTTTGTTAGTTGATACTGGTTATTGGTTATTGGTGAATTAGTTATTGGTGAATTAGTTATTGGTGATTAGTTACAGCCAATAGCTAATTACCAATAACGAGTAACCAACTATGATTCAATAAAATTTAGGTTGAAAGTAAGGATTATTTTCAAAATTTTAAAAAAGAGTGGATGTAAAGTGTTAAAAAGTTTTACCCCCCTCAGTATTTTGAGGAAAATCATTTGATTTTTGTAAAAAAAGCCAAATTGAGGCATTACATTTTTACTTTTGCGCTTTGAAACAACTCATAGCGCAACTTTTGTATGAAAAACTATCAATTATTGATGACCAAACTCTTTGAGGATTGGTCGGGCGAAGCCGCCACACAAATGGATCAAATCGCACAAGCAGGCAGTGACCGCCGATATTTTCGGATTCATGGTGCTTCAAAATCTGCTGTCGGCACATATAACGCAGAATATAAAGAGAACAAAGCCTTTATTCGCTTCACACAACACTTTTGGAATAAAGGGCTGCCCGTGCCTGAAGTCTATGCAGAAAGCCTTTTGAATGGCGTTTATCTGCAAGAGGACTTAGGCGATGCCCAATTATTCAATTTTTTGCCGCCTTTTGGCGAACCTTGGAACGATGATGTGATTGGTCTCTATAAAAAATCGGTGACGGCTCTTGCAGATTTGCAAATTCGAGGTGGCGAAGATTTGGACTATTCTGTTTGTTATCCGCGTGACGCTTTTGATAAGCAGAGTATGATGTGGGATTTGAACTATTTCAAGCATTATTTCCTCAAACTCGCCAAAGTCCCTTTTGATGAACAAGCCTTAGAGGACGATTTTCAGAAGTTTACGAACTACCTTTTGCTTGCCGAATGTAACTACTTTTTGTTCCGTGATTTCCAGTCGCGCAACATTATGATAAAGGATGGCAATCCTTATTTCATTGATTATCAAGGTGGTCGCAAGGGTGCGTTGCAATATGATGTCGCTTCACTTTTGTATCAAGCTAAGGGCGGTGTGCCCCCCTCAGTAAAAAAGGAGATTTTCGAGCATTATCTCGATAAAGTCGAAAGTCTGGTGTCCGTTGACCGTGTTTTTTTTACGGATATGTATTATGGCTACGTCCTCATTCGGTGTTTGCAAGCTTTGGGTGCTTATGGTTTCAGAGGTTTGTTTGAGCGTAAAGAGCATTTTTTGTCTTCCATTCCGTTTGCCATCAATCAAATTGAGGATATTTTAGGGTTTATAAAAATGCCCGTCAAATTGCCTGAATTGTTCAAATGCCTTGAATTAATAGTGAAAAGCGATCAATTTGAAGGTTTTGACAAGAAGAAATACGCCGATAGTCCGCTTTCCGTCAAAGTCAATTCATTCTCATATCTGAAAACAGGCTATCCACCTGACCCCTCAGTAAATGGCGGCGGTTTTGTCTTCGATTGTCGTTTTATTGAAAATCCAGGGCGTTATGACGAATATAAACGTTTGACCGGCAGAGACAAACCTGTCATTGATTTCCTCAAAACGAATGGTCAAATGGACAATTTCCTACAAAATGTCTTTGGCATTGTTGACAAAGCCGTTGAAACCTATCTCGAAAGGCAGTTTTCAAGCCTGATGATTAACTTTGGTTGCACAGGGGGTCAACACCGCTCTGTTTATGCAGCCGACCAATTGGCAAAACATTTGGCAGATAAGTTTGGTGTGCGGGTTGCTTTGCACCATATTGAACAGGAGAAAAAGGGGTGGGTGAATTGAACATCTAACCCCTATACCCCATTGAAAAAGTGTTTTCATTTGGTTTTTTGTTGAAAATAGAAGGAGACAAGAGTTGAATTGCCCCCTCAGTATTCAAGTCTGAAAAAGAATTTTCATTCGGTTTTGACAATCCGTTTAATTGTTTGTTTTTCTTTACTGATAAACCGAACGAAGTAAGTGCCTTGTGCCCAATCATGCACATCGAGCGTCAACGAAGTAGTTGGATCCGTTAAGTTCTTTTGCACTATCAAATGACCGATAACATCAAATACTTGGATTTGTTGGAAATTCGCGTTTGCATCTTCAAATCGAAAGTGCACTTTATCGCGCACAGGATTCGGATAAGCTGTAATATTGTTATCGGTTTTTAGAGGCTCAAATACTTTTGTGCGTACATCATAGCGCCACAGTTCAAAGTCTGTAGTATGGTCGCTTGCAGCAAAATAGAGTGTTGTGCCATCTACCAAAAGCGGCGTTGCATTTGAGGAAGCGGCCCCTATATTTACGTCTGCGGTCATTTTTGTACCTGTAACTGTACCATCCGTTTCCCATAATTCAATTCCTTTATCAACAGAAAATCCTGTAAAATAGACTTTACCGTTTAAGACTTTTATAAATGTACTGCGAATATCTTCTGCCACGCGCATCGTTCCCGCCTCCGTCCCATCGCTGACCCATAAATTGTATTTATAGCTGTTATCAACCGCCACGAAAAAGAATTTGTTAGGCAGTATGACAGGGCTTTCGATAGTGAATATTGACTGAGTACTCAAAGCAAATACTTTTGTTGTTCCTGTATCTGTTCCGTTGCTGCGCCAAAGTTGTGTAACACCCGTGCTGACATTAGCAAGGAAGTAAGTGTAATTGCCAAATCTGAAAAACTGACGCGGGATAGAGCCTGTTGTACCATCCGCTATCTTTTTGACCAAACGAGTTCCTGCTTTTGTACCATCGGTGCGCCATAATTCGCCACGTATCATATAATTAGGATCTGTTTTTCCACTAAAAAAGAGGATGGAATCCATTGGGTAAATCGGGTCTAAGGCGTTATTATCTACAAAAACGGCATTAGAAATAGGTCCTGTACCTGTTTCTGTTCCATCAGACTGCCACAGGAGTGTTCCCGAATTTGTAAAAGTCAAAAAAGCCAATTTGCCTTTAAACTCACGGATTAACGGGCTAATAGTACCATCAATATTACGAAGAGAGAATACCTTAGCTGTTCCAGCACTCGTTCCATCTGTTCGCCACAAACTTGTTATACCGAAAGTGTCCTCGGCTCTTAGATATATGGCGTTACCTATTTTTGTAAACCCACTTGGGTTAGAAGAATAATCTATGCCTCCTTGTGAAGGTATTGTATTGATATTTTTAAGCATAAATGTCCCTACGTCTGTACCGTCGCTGCGCCACAGTTCAATGCCATTTGTCAAATTATTGGCAGCAAAAACCGAAACATTATCTAATACTGCAAAATTATTGGAAGACAGAAAAGCACCACTGTAGGTCGTCGGACCAATATCTTTGACCAATTGAGTACCTGAAGCCGTACCATCGGTTAGGTAAAGTTCTACACCCGAAGAGGGTTCTATCCCTGAAAAAAAGATATTATTGCCTGCTTTAAAAGGAATACCTACTACACCTCGACCATTCTTTGGATTAATGTTTTTGACGCGCACTGTCCCCCCCTCAGTTCCGTCTGTCCGCCACAATTCCCTACCACCAACATAATCTGTTGCTGTGAAATAAAGCGTATTACCCATACGTACAAACTGATCGGGTGAAGAAGACAAATGTTTTTCACGATAAATGTCTTTGAATAATCGCGTACCTGTGACTGTACCGTCACTAATCCATAGTTCCGTTCCGTTTGTCGTATCGGCTCTGGAGAAAAAAAGTTGATTCTCTAATGCTTCTCCAGTACTTGGGGTAGTGGCTGAATACCAATAAGAATTTACCCGCAGCAAATTGGGTGCTATTTTTTTTGTACCGTTTTCAGTACCGTCTGAAACCCATACTCCTTCCCAACTCAAAGTCGCATACGTGTCCTTGAATGCAATGCCTTTAGCTCCATACGTGTTAAGGAGGCTCGAACCGAAGCCAGGTGTCAAGTCTTTTACCAAACTTGTACCCGCTGCAGTGCCATCACTTTTCCATATTTCAGTACCACTCAATCCATCGTTTGCCCAAAAATAAAGTGCCTCGCCAACAGCTGTTAAGTATTGAATTTGTTGTGCATTGGGTGAGGGGTTGATGTCAATCATAACTTTAGTGCCTTCAATCGTGCCATCGGATTCCCATATTTTTGCACCACCACCGTTACCACCAAAATAAACTTTATCGCCCAAGCCTACGAACGATTCCACAGTCATTGTTCTGCCCGTTATTAAGGTATCAATCACTTTCGTGCCCGCTATTGTGCCGTCAGTTGTCCACAATCGGGTCATGGTAGGGTTATAGTTATTCTCCGTAAAATAGAATCTATTTTTATAAAAACTTGTACGATTTGAGAAGTTATTAAAGTTCGTACCAATCGAGTATGTCCCCGCTGTTGTCCCATCCGTACGCCACAAGGAGTAAGTATAATCCGGATTTGTCGTTCTCAACAACAACTGATTAAATAGCCCCGTTTCAGGCATATAAGTAAAAGAAAGAAATGGCAAATCTATCATTTTGGTTGTCCCTGTTGATGTACCATCGGTTTTCCAAAGTTCAAACGTAGGGTTCGTCGGGATAGAGTAGTCAACTCTAATAAATACGGCAATGCCATTGAGATTGAAAAAATTAGACATAGAAATACTCGTTTCGCCTGGCTCGAAGTCCTTTATCAGTTGCGTTCCTGCTTCCGTTCCATCACTGACCCATGGCTCGGTACCATGTATGCCATCATTGGAGGTGAAGTACATTTTGTTCCCAATAACAAGAACATTCCAGACATTTGAGCCAACACCTGATAAATTGACATCTTTAACAATGGATTGTGCAGAAATACTGGTTGTGAAAACCAAGAAGCTCAAAATAAGGTAGAGATGAATTTTCATTGCTTTGTTTTTTTAAAAGTTAAAAAAATATAGTTTTGGTCTGTCGAAAAAGTACTTAACTATTCGTTTTCATTTGGTTTTTTGTTGAAAATAGAGGGAGACAAGGGTTGAATTGCCCCCCTCAGTATCCCAAGTCTGAAGAAGCGTTTTCATTCGGTTTTTACGATCTTCCGAGACAAGTTGCCCACTGGGTTAGCAATCGTTACAATATAAGTCCCTGATGGTAAGTGTTTGATATTCAGTGATTTGTTGATATTGGAAACGTTTTTGAAATCTTCGAAATAGACCAACTCGCCTAATAAGTTATTGATATTCAAGCGGAAATTGCTGGCTTCTTTGTACGCCAATTGAATGTTGAGTTGGTCTGCGGTTGGGTTTGGTGAAAGGTTAATATTTGCCTCCAGTACTGAGGGGGTCAATAAACCTGTTAGGGATGTACCCGTGTAGCGATAGAGTGTTGAAATACTTGCCGTACTATTTTTATGTCCACCACCATAGCCCACTCTCGGGTTCACAAAGCGAACTCGTGTTATGGGCGTTTTATTTTCTATTTGCGTCCAACTCAAGCCATTGTCACGGCTTAGGTAGGTATTGAACGGGCCATTGGACATATCAATCGTTGTGGTAACGACAATATAATTTGACTCAGGCACAAAGGTTACATCAAAAACAAATTGGTCGCTAAACGATGTTTTAGTCGGTGATGTCCAAGTTTCTCCACCGTTTTGTGTGAACGAGACCTTTGAATAATAGGTCGCAGCCAAAAAATAATTTGAAAAGGCAATACCAACATCCTCCCTTTTTGAAAAAGCCAAGGCATTTATTTCTGAAAGACCGCTTGAATAAGCTTTCCAATTCTGTCCACGATTAATGGAACGGAAAATACGTCCACTTGACGTTCCGAACCAAATGGTGTCTCCCTTAACGCCATACATTTCAAAATAGCCAATTTCATTCGGAAGTGCAGACGAAAGATAGGCAGCGGGTTGGCGTGACCAGTTGTTGCCGCCGTCAGTGGTTCTGAATATTTCATAAATACCGTTAATGGGGTCGCCCATGCATACACCTTCGTTGGGATTCCAGAAATAAATCCAATTGGCGAAACCCGAACCCAAAAAACTCTTTGTGAAATTGGCTGTGGGTTGGTATTTCCAACTTATTCCACCGTCTTGTGTTTTAAAAACTTTGCCTCCAATACCATAATTCACACAAGTCGCCCATGCTATTTGGCTATCAAGGGCGAATAAAGAAGTGATAGCCCCACCATCACCTGCATCAAAGGTACTTTGTAGCCAAGACAATCCGCCATCAGTGGACCGTGCAACGGTTGTATTGCCATTAAAGTATGTCCATGGTTGGGTATGAAAAGTACCTGCAAAGCCTGAGACCCAAACGGTTTTACTATCGGGTGCACTGACGTTGAACATTTGAACATTTGTAGGAATGCCTACATTTTGAGCTGTCCAAACTTGTGAATGGACTAAAACAATGTTCAAGCATTGAAAGCATAAAAAGAGATAGATGTTTTTCATAAGATTTTGTTTTTATAAGGTGAAACAGTTGAATTTGGTCTTTAAAGTTAAAAGGAGTCGCAATCCGTCGCTCACTACGACTCCATAGAACTGATTAACAGATGTTACTCTGCTTTGACGAATTTCGGAGACAAGCTACGCTTCGGATTCGCATTCGTCACGATATAAGATGTGAAGTAACAAATGTTGATGTTGTCTTATTTTTTTGATAATAAGAATACTGGCAAGCAGTAAGGTGTATGTTAGAGTAAAAGTCATCATCGTTTTCATTTTTAGTTTTTGAAAAATAATGGGGGCATTAGCCCAAAGGCTGATAGTGATAGGCTGATTTTAAATCAGCCTATCATTCTGCTTGACGATATTGTTTGAAATCAATACTTTATAATTTTCTCCGTCCGCGTCTCATCGCCACTGATGAGGCGAAGAAAATAAGCACCTTTTGGCAAATCCTTCATAAGGAAAGTCTCGGTACCTGTTTTTACTGAGGGGGTCTGTTTTTGAATAAGAATATGCCCACTCACATCTGTAAGTGTTAAAGTCAATGCGCCCATTGTCTTTAATTCAAAGGCTACTGTCAAATCGTCGTTGGTTGGATTAGGATAAACCCCAAAAGCGATTTTATTAGACGTCTTTTGAACATCGGTAAAGGCTTCGTTGGTTGTAACACGTCGAATAGCGATATCGTCCACCAAATATTCCGTATTCGGAGAAGCCGTTCTCAGTTCAATACCGCCGAGGCTCGTTAAGTTTGGCGCATTTGTCGCATAAGTTTCTTTGCCATCAACCGTAACAGTCCAGCGTTTTGCCGTAAAATCGAAGCGTAATTTGAGGGATATCCATTTGTTTTGTGGATATGTTTTGTACGAATTGTTAGTGTTCCAAGCTGTTCGATTGGTGTGCAACATCACGTCCTCTATCGCTGAATTGATATTGTTGCCATCGGCAAGTAGCGTCAGTCGTGCTTCACGGTCTTTGGGTACATACAGCCACATCGAAATTTCGTGTATGCCGCTTGTTTTTTTATCGAAAGTATAAACAACATCCGTTTTGTCTTTAATCAGAATGGCACGTCCGCCGCCGTGATTGGTGTAACCACTCCAAAATCCAGTGAGCGCAGCATCGTCGTCGCCCCCCTCAGTACCACCACTATAATTAGCGCGTGTCCGCCAATTAATAGTTTTCAAGCCGACTTTTCCATCGCCATACCAATCGAAAATTTCGCATTGGTCAGAGCCACTTTCACAGTAGAAAGCACCCATCGGACGGACTTCACCGCAACTAATGCAGCTACTGAAACAAACGGCAGGAACAGCCATGTCCCACTGCTCAACAGTAAAGGTACGGTCGAAAGAACCTGATGTATTGCGGCTGCCGCAGCCTTCGGGTACGCTTTCGTTTTGTCCCCAAGCATTGCCGTTTAGAAATTTATAGCGCACCGTTGTGTTACGAGGTATTTTGAAACGGGCTTGATAGACATTGTTACCGATAGCCGTCATACGCACTGCACTGGGTTGCCAGCCATGAAAATCAGAGGTGAAATACACGCCATTAGACGACACTGTTTGCCCTGTCATATCCACCTGCACCGTCACGTTCCGCAGGGTCGAAGGTGAGAGATTGCCATTAAATTTGAACATACGCCCTTGAATACCACCCAGTAAAAAGCCTGCTGCCCAGCCATCCGTGGGGCTAAGAAACTTCGCCATCGAACTTTTCGCCAAGGTATCCAAAGTGAAAGTCTGCCCAAAATTAGTCGTTGCCGTCACGCCGCGATTGTAATGTGGTATTACATAAGCGGAATCGGCACCAGGGACATTCGTTCCCGT
This sequence comes from Saprospiraceae bacterium, assembly GCA_043772905.1. Taxonomy (GTDB): domain Bacteria; phylum Bacteroidota; class Bacteroidia; order Chitinophagales; family Saprospiraceae; genus JAAFJT01. The sequence continues at coordinate 38,222 of JAYVFS010000146.1, forward strand.
TCCTTTAGAGTCTATCGCCGCACTATTGCCGCTGATGATTTGCCATGTCTCACCACCATCTGTTGTCCGTAGCGCATTGGGTTCAGTACCAAACGAACCGCCTGGTTGCAGCGGATTAAAGTTTGTAAAAGCGATACCATTGCGGTCGTCAGAGAAATTAATCCCAGAAAAACCCGCTTGTCGTGTTGTATCCCTGCGGTAAGGCGTATTGATTTCTCGAAATGTAAGCCCTCTATCCTCCGATTTGAATAAGCGATTGTAAGGATAAAAAGAGGTAAAAAAGTACGTATTCGGCGCAATAAAGGCTGCTCCACCGATGATACCAATTTCATCCGCCCCAATTGCTTCTGGCGCCGCATTGTTGCGCACCCACTTATTACCGCCATCCCGCGTTGTGAAAATCACGAAGCGTCCAGAAGCGTCAGGGTCGCCTAAAACGATGCCATTTTGAGCATCAAAAAACCGAATGTCATCAATAAAACCGAAAGGCTCAAACGAAATGCCATTGTTGGCTTCATTGAGAACTGTCCAACTGACCCCACCATCTTTAGTGCGATAGAGATAAGCCGCTCCCGAATTGAAATCAACCG
>JAYVFS010000147.1:0-12286 GCA_043772905.1 Saprospiraceae bacterium
AGTGTATTATTATCCACTATCCATTATCCACTATCCATTATTCACTATAATTTAAGCATATTGCTTGTCATAATACTGCTGATAATTGCCCGAAGTCACATTATCAACCCATTCTTTATTGGTCAAATACCAATCAATCGTTTCGCTAAAGCCTTCCTCAAATTTTATGGAGGGTGTCCAGCCGAGTTCATTCAACAGTTTTGATGCATCAATCGCATAGCGGCGGTCATGTCCTGGGCGGTCTTTTACAAATGTAATGAGTTCTCTCGCCATGCCTTGTGGACGACCCAATTTTTCATCCATGATGTCGCACAACTTATGCACGAGGTCAATGTTTTTCCATTCGTTATTGCCACCGATATTGTAAGACTCTCCTACCCGACCGTTGTGGAAAATGGTATCAATCGCCGTTGCATGGTCTTTGACCCACAACCAATCGCGGGTGTATTTGCCATCTCCATATATCGGCAAAGGTTTGTCTGTCAGAATATTATTAATAATGAGTGGAATCAATTTTTCAGGAAAATGATTGGGTCCATAGTTATTCGAGCAATTCGACAAAACTATCGGCAAATCATAGGTATGGTGATATGCATTCACCAAATGGTCGCTACTCGCTTTTGAAGCGGAGTAAGGCGAACGCGGGTCATAAGGCGTGGTTTCCGTAAAAAAGCCTTCATCGCCCAACGAACCAAACACTTCATCAGTTGAAACATGATGGAAACGTTTTGTATTGCCCCCCTCAGTACCCAAGACGTTTTTCCATATTTGGCGCGCAGCATTCAACAAATTAACCGTACCAACGATATTCGTTTTGATAAAAGACATCGGGTCAGAAATCGAACGGTCAACATGACTTTCAGCGGCTAAGTGAATGATACCATCGAATTGATATTCTTCAAAAAGGTTATTAATAAACGCTTCGTCCGTAATATCACCTTTTTCGAAGGTATAATTCGGTGCATCTTCAACATCCCGCAGGTTTTCGAGATTGCCCGCATACGTCAAAGCATCAAGATTAACGATGCGATATTGTGGATATTTATTGACAAACAAGCGAATAACGTGCGAGCCAATAAACCCTGCACCACCTGTTATGAGTATTGTTCTATCGAATTTCATGAGTTTTACTATTTTATAAATGATTTAATCGATTTTGGCACGCAAAGGTAAAAAGGATTTTGGATATACAGATGTTTAATAAGTAATGATGAATGATAAATGATGAATGATGAATATTACCAGCATTTTTCATTCATCATTAAAATAACGAAGTGCCTATCACAAACGAGGTGAAAGGCACTTCATGTTCCTGTGTGCATTGTCATATAAAAAATCAACGCTTAGTAAATTCATCATTCATCATTTATCACTCATCATTACTTAGGCTTATATCACCCGCAAACCCACAGACTCTGTCCATTCACTTTTGAGTCCTCTATGTGTTAAAGAATTCCCGTTTATTTGAGTTGTACTACTTATTCAAATTTCTGTATCCGATACCTGTGCTTCAATCTACACAGCATCTATGTGTTTTTTGAAAAAAGTATCACTGCTTAAACAGGACAGGATGTTGCTCATCAAAGTCCGTCGCATCTTGAAAAGCCTTTGCAACAGACAATATAGTTGCATCATCAAACAAATTGCCCAAAAAAGAAATACTCGTCGGGTGTCCATTTTGAAAACCATTGGGTACAACCACCACAGGTTGACCCGTCAAATTGGTAATGCCTAAAATATCGCCTTCAAAACTCGGCATAATCACACAATCGTACCCCCTCAGTAAATCATTGATTTCCAACATCATTTTTGTCCGTAAACGGTTTGCGTTGATGTATTCAACCGCAGGAATGAAGCGGGCGGCTCGAAAATAGTTGGGCCATGAAAAACGGCTTTGGCTCGTGAGTTCATCGTCTAAATTGGTTCGCGTCAGTTCGTCGAAAGCAGCGGCGGCTTCGCTTTGCAATACAACGCCCATGATGCGCGAGGGTACGGTTGTTTTCCATTCAAGCGGTATCAATTTGACACCCATTTTTTCAAAGGTTTCTAAGGTACGCCACTCATTTCTGTCTTTTTTCAAGGAATCGAACAGATTTTTGGGGTAAGCAATGCGCAATTGCTTCAAATCAGACGCATTAGAGTACGAAAAAGGGACATTGACTGCTGCTTTGTCACCTTCCATTGAACCGCCATTGATAGCTTGAAAAACAATAGCTGCATCGTAAGCAGAACGTGTAATCGGTCCAATTTTGTCCAAACTCCAACACAACGTCATCGCTCCTGCCCTATTCACACGACCGAATGTCGGGCGCAAACCCGTTGTGCCGCAACGTGTTGAAGGAGAAACAATTGAGCCTTGTGTTTCCGTCCCCAAAGCAAATGGTAACAAACCAGCCGCTACTGCAGAAGCTGAACCCGCCGACGAACCACTCGACCCCTGTTTCAAGTCCCATGGATTGCGGGTGATGCCGCCAAACCACACATCGCCCATTGCGAGCGAACCCATGGACATTTTGGCGATTAAAACAGCTCCTGCTTCTCTTAATCGTTGCACAACAGCTGCATCCACATCAAATTTTTGATTTTTATAAGGTTCTGCACCCCAAGTTGTCAGCGTGTTTTTAACGGAAAACAAATCTTTTACACCATAAGGAATGCCATGTAATAGACCTCGATATTTGCCTTTGGCAATTTCTGCATCTGCTTTCGCCGCTTCTTTCAAGGCTATATCTTCCGTCAAACTGACGACACAATGAAGTGTATCGCTGTATTTTTTCAAACGGTCAATAAAAAAACGAGTCAAGTCAACAGACGTGATTTTTTTATTCTTTATCAAACTGGCTAATTGAGGAATGGAAAAAAATGCCAGATCAGCCTTGTTTTTGGGCATAAAGATGTTTTTTGGCACATCCCAAACGGTCGCCGGTTTTAGGCTTTTTTTAGAAATATCACTCTTTTTTACTGAGGGGTTGAAATATAAAGCAGGTGCAACAGAATTCTCCAACTTTTGAGCGTGCATAACTTTATAAGTTATCAAATAGTTTTGAGCTTGATTAATGAGAGAATCGCACTCGGCATCGGTCAATTCGATGTCAATGAGTTTTTCAGCTTGCAAAAAAGGTTCTTTTGTCAAAGTATTTTGAGCAAAAAGAGGGCTAAAACAGAGAAAAATAAAAATTGTAAAAATTGATTTCATAATGACTGATTGTATTGATGAATAATTAAAAGTTTTCGGAAACGAGAAAAAAACTAATGAAAGAAGGCCATTTAAGTAATTAACCAAAAAGTTAAACTTTAAAATTGACATGCAACTTAGAAGCAAATTACCCCGAATGTAAACACAATTCGAGGTGATTTTTTCTTTTTCGCTTTTCACTTCTTTAAAGTCGGCGCGCCCTCTTTTATTGCCTCAACTACTGAGGGGTCGAGTAAAGTCGAAATATCGCCTAAATTAGAGACATCGCCTTCAGCAATTTTCCGCAAAATGCGCCGCATAATCTTACCTGAACGGGTTTTGGGCAAACCGGGCACAACTTGAATGATATCAGGCTTTGCTATTGGTCCGATTTGTTTGGTTATTTCATTCAACACCTCATCTTTAAACGCCTGTTGACTTTTGATAGGTCTATCTGTAATGATAAAAGCATAAATGCCCTGTCCTTTTATGTCATGCGGATAGCCAACCACAGCCGATTCAATAACGTAAGGATGTTTGCTAATCGCATCTTCAACCTCTGCCGTACCGATGCGGTGACCAGAGACATTGATGACATCGTCCACACGCCCGATGATGCGATAATAACCGTCATGATCTCGTTTTGAACCATCGCCTGTGAAATAATAGCCTTTGTAAGGACCAAAATACACTTCTTGACAGCGTTTATGGTCGCCATACGTCGTGCGAATCATTCCAGGCCAAGGGTATTTGATGCATAAAAGACCTTCGACGTTGTCGCCTTCAATTTCTTTTCCTTCGGGTGTCAACAAACACATTTGAATGCCCGGCAGTGGTAAAGTTGCCATCGTCGGCTTTAATGGCGTGACGTTTGGAATGGGAGAAATCATAATACCACCTGTCTCGGTTTGCCACCAAGTATCCACCAACGGACAACGGCTTTTACCGATATATTTATAGTACCACTGCCAAGCCTCTTCGTTGATGGGTTCACCAACAGAGCCAATTAATTTCAAAGAGCTCAATGAATATGCTGCAACATATTGTAAGCCAGCACCCATCAAAGAGCGAATGGCAGTTGGGGCTGTATAAAAATGAGTCACTTTTAATTTATCTATGACTTGCCAAAAACGTCCCGCATCGGGATAAGTCGGAATGCCTTCAAACATAACTGTCGTTGCACCCGCCAACAAAGGACCATAAACGATGTAGGAATGTCCCGTAATCCAACCAATGTCAGCCGTACACCAAAACACGTCGTTTTCGCCCACTTGAAAGACTTGATTGAAAGTATAATGCGTATAGACCATGTAGCCCGCCGTAGTATGCACCACGCCTTTGGGCTTGCCCGTCGAGCCGGATGTGTAAAGAATAAAAAGCATGGATTCTGCATCAACCGTCACGGCTTCGCAACGGGTTGATGCTTTTGCCATTTCGTCGTGCCCCCATTTGTCGCGTCCTTCAACCCAATGGACGAAATTGCCGACTCTTTTGAACACAATGACCGTTGATACTGAGGGGGTCTTTGCCACCGCTTCGTCAACAATATTTTTCAAAGACATTTCTTTATTGCCCCTAAATGCACCGTCTGCCGTTACGATTAACTTTGCTTCAGCATCATTCACGCGGTCGGCAAGAGATTGCGCAGAAAAACCGCCGAAAATGATGGAATGAATGGCGCCGATACGCGCACAAGCCAGCGTTGCAATAGCCAATTCTGGAATCATGGGCATATACAAACACACGCGGTCGCCTTTGACAATGCCATAACTTTTCAAAACATTGGCAAATTGGCAGACTTTGGCGTGCAATTCTCGATAAGTGAGCGTTTGCCCTTCGTCATTGGGGTCGTTGGGTTCCCAAATGATAGCCGCTTTGTCGCCTTGTGTTTCGAGATGGCGGTCTAAGGCATTTTCGGTGATATTCAATTGCGCGCCTAAAAACCACTCTACTTTATAGTCATTAAAATCCCAGTTAACAACTTTGTCCCATTTTTTGCGCCAAACGAAACCTTCGGCTTGTTCTGCCCAAAAGCCTTCTGGGTCTTCGACACTGTGTTTGTACGTTTTTTGGTATTGGTCAAATGACTTTATAATGTTGGTCATATTTTATGGTTTTATGATTGAAAATTGATTTTGTTTTTTTGACCACTGATTTATCTGATACGACTGATTTTCGCTGATTTTCTTGTCATCCCGAAGGGAACTGAAAATCATTGTCAATCCGTCGTATCAGTTAAATCTGTGGTCTCCATTTTTTGACGTATAAAAGTAGTATTTTTTCCAAATTCAAAACCCTCTTAAAGCCGTTCATTAAAAACTTCTGTAGTTTACGTTTATTTATGGAAGTATAATTCATTGATTATCAATAAAAACAGGGTCGAGTAGAGCGAGGGCTGTCTTAATGCCCTCGCCCTACTCGACCCTGTTCTTACTAAACAATAACTATTTTCTCCTCAATGCCGCACCACTAATTTCTTCGTCTTCACTTCCTTACCATATTGCAGTGTCACGAAGTACGTGCCATTCGGATAATCAACCGTGGGTATCTCGACATTGCCGATGGTGGCACCCCTCAGTAATTGATGGAAAATCACTTGTCCAGAAGCGGTTTTGGCTTCTATGGTTACGTCTGTCGGTTGTGTGAATTGATAAGTCACATTCGCTTGGTTGCGGGTTGGGTTGGGAGATATAGAGAAACCTTGTTTTCCGAAGCTTGTGGTATTTGATAGTTCAGCTTCATTTGTCGCATCAGTGGCAGTAATGCTTTGTTTTGTAGTTGCGATTTGATTTGTTGTTTCGTTTGATAGGACACTATTGGCGGGGTTTGTTGTCGTCGAAGGTTTGAATATTGCTACTTTCGAGGGTAATTGAGCGCGGAGAGAATCTCCTACTTTTTGCGTGATGCTGTAACACGGTATCGTAATGTCTTGATTGTAGCGACCGCCTAACATGCCAACGCTGTTGGTGTTTTCTGTGGGATAAATGACGAGGATACCCGTTGCACCCGCTTTTTGTGCCAAATAACACTTTTCGGAATCGTCGCAAGCATTGTCAGTCTCAACGATAACCATTTTGCCTTTTATGTCTTTCGGAAATGTCATGCCACATGTGCGCCGACCGCTTTGTATCGGTGTGCCACTAAAAGCAGCGCGGTTGTTGTGGAGTTCTTTCAGCTTGCGCAGCATTGTACTATCCGCAAGGCGCGTACCAGCGGGTACAGGCGTGACAACAAATGAATCGGGCAAAGCGATGAGGGTTTCTATCACGCCTGTTTTGGGTGTGGTGTTACCGAAGTTGGCAGGATAGACACGGAATTTACTGCCTGTGTTATAGACTGACAGCATAATTGTGTCGGTTCGGGTGTTTTGAGCGTGGCTCAATGCTGCGGTGAGCAGTATGAGCGCAGTTGTTAGGTATTTTATCATGTCTTTTGATGTTTTGCTTTTGTTTGATTGAACTGTATTCTATACCCCCTCCCTATAGCGGTGCTTTTTGAAAACACCGAACCCAGCACCGCCGTTCTTTAGTTGGGGTTTGGAATAGAATTTAACTAATACCCCTTCCGAGCGGCATACCCGTCTCCAGTCATTATTGAACTTGGTCCTTAAAAGAGATAGGATGGAAATCAAGTCTTGATAAAGTATCTCTAATAAATACAAGAGTCCAAAAATCATCATTATTTTTGTATGCTTTTATATTAATAGCATATGAGCAAATATTGCAACCTCGTTTATAAAACATTTTGGTCTTAAGATGCTCTGGAAAAGGTTTAAATAAATCGAGTCCTACTGTTTTATTACTTAAAATGATTAGAGGATGTTTAATAATATTGCTACCATTCTGTCTAAAACTAATTGAAGATAGAACTAACTTATCCTGATTGGATTCAAAAATAGCACTTTCAAAATAAATCCTTTTTAAATTTGATTGTTTTTCATCAATAAAAAGCGTTAAATTTGTTGGCTTATTTAAATTTTCAATTTTAATAGGCTTTCCAAAAATTTTTTCTACATCAGATTTTGCAGCAATAAATGAGATACTATTATTAATAGTTATAGAATCTGAGGTTAAAAATTCATTATAGTATTTTTCAATATCTATGCAATTATTAGTATGAGACTCTTTTTCACTTTGCTTTAAACTCTTATCGTTGTTACATGCAATAACAAGTATTATGAAAAAAATATAAAATAGTTTAAAAAAGAAATTATTCATTGTAAAAAATTTTATTAAGTAACTAATTTGAAAAAATATTTATTGTTCCCATATATCAAGTGCCATATTGGGCGGTGTACCATGACGATTAGACTGCCCACTTGGATCACTATGTGTTGCATCAAACCCTCTACTTTTATTAATACCCATTGCTTTATAAAAAATATTACTCGTTTGAATTGCATTTATTGCATTTTCAGAAGTATTCATTCCTTTGTTACCACCATGCCCAATTACTTCATGTGCTGACAATTCCTCTGGCGTATATCCTGATTTTGAATCTAAAACTATCAAAGAATACGTGTTTGATCCATCAGTTTTCGCTATGTTGCCATCCCAAAGGTAGTTATTAGAAAACCCTCCACCCATAGCATCATCTGCGGCAATAATTGATTTGAAGCCTCCATCTCCCTGATAACTTTCAACATTTCCCCTTGAGTTCTCTGATATTTTTCCACCCCGTTTTGCTACTTCAACAGCATGTACAACATTGTCATTAACGGCATTCATATAGCCTTTTGCTAATTGTTTTTGCTCTTTGGTTAAACCTTGAGTAGCCCTTCTAAAATCTCCTCGTTTAATCGATGAAAATGTTTTTCCATCATTTCCTATTTTAAATAAACTTGCAACACCATAGGTTTGTGGTCCCCATTTTGCGAAAGTGCTACTTATAATATTCGAGAATCTCTGTGCCGATGTATTATTTACTCCTCTGATAGTATCCCCTAACGGATCATTTATTTTAATAGGATTATTTCCCATACCCACATACACACTCTCTGCAAAGTTAGGTTTCGGGTCAACTTGCCACCACCGCCCAACAGCCGCATCATAACCTCTATAAAATGCCGTATTCAAATCCAAGCCAAAGTCAGTATTTAGTTCGATTCCATTAAATTGATACTTATTCGCACCCGCCGCGCCACTCCAAGACCCTTCCATATTCAACCCAAACGGATAAAAGTGATTCTCTTGTTTAATATCCGTTTTTGACACAAGACCATCGCTGTTCGCATCCGTAAACGTCACCCGCGTATTGCCCAAATGGTCGCGCAACACATATTCATAAGTATAAACGCCACTGTTATTGACAACCGACCCCTCAGTATGTTGCTGTTTTTCGTACAGACCGAACCTTGCGCCGTAGATCCTGAGCACTCAAGAATCATAATTGTTTATATTTTCTTATAACCACTATCGATAAAAATAATGCTCTCAAAAGATTTTACTCTTTAATAAATTAAGAATAGTGTCTGATGTATTGCTTTTTGATTGAATACAGTATTCATATTTATTATTCTTTATAATTTCAAATAATGTGTTATTACTGTTTGAAAAAAAGCGTTTTCTCTTTATAATTGTAAACTCAAATTTTTGAATATTGTTAATTATTTCATTATATGAATTATCACTCAAAGGAAATCCTGTAAAAGAATATTTTATTTTAGGATCATTCAAGGCTTGATGATACGGAGTAAATTGGTATGCTGGCATATATTTACATGTCATATAATGACAGTTTGTTTCTCCATAAAATGTAAAAACGAATAACGTATCAAGATCGTTTTTAGGAAAATCTATTATTCTACCGACTATATTAGGAGGTAAGTTGTCTTTATCAAAAAAACAACTCTCTCCATATAATTTCAAATATTTGCATATATATTCATCGCTATTAGACTTTTGTACGTCAAGGTTTTGACATGCAAATTGATAATTCGATGATATATCATTCTTATCTATTTTATAATTACAAGACGGAACTATAAGAATTGTAAATATTAAAAAGATAATAAACCTATCAATTTTTAAATGGAAAATCATGTACTATTCTATTTTGATTAAAATTATATATATTTCTCTCTTCAATTCTATAATGAGATATGTTTAGGTCAATACCATCTGAATTTGTACCAACTGTGCTATAAATATTAAACCCATATCTGGAAGTAAGGATTGAGGGATTATAACCACTAATATAATTAGGGTCGCTAATAAATGGATTTACAATGCCAAATGAAGCAAAATCTTTTAAAACTAATCGCCCTAAATTATCTCTTTCACCAAAACCAGATGCGGAAGGGCTATTTACATTTCCGATAGGTTGATTTTGTGGATGTGCATGTCCCCAGCCAATAATAGTTAAATTAGGGTTGTTGTGAAGAACACTTTTCATTCCATCATCAGTAAAATTCATACCGTTCCCTTCCGAAGATTGAGCATTTTGTGATACATCTACGACAGTTAATTCTTTTTGTCCTTTTTGAATACCATAAACAAAAGCACGTTCATAACCCGTTTTAACAGCCTTAGCTGTAATTGACCTTAAGCTATTCATAGTATTTCTACCAATATAGTAACTTGAAAATTTTCTTATATTTTCAGAATTAAATGATTTTGCTCTTTTCATATTTGAAGAGGTTATAAAATGTACTTGATTGTCAGTATTATCATTTATTTGACCTACGTACCTACCTTTTATAGTGTATACCCATGTTGAATCACCAAGAGGATCATTTAATCTAATTGGATTATTTCCCATTCCGGAGAATGGAGTTTCAGCTATTGTTGGTCTTGGGTCAACTTGCCACCACCGCCCAACAGCCGCATCATAACTTCTAAAAAATGCTGTGTTGATATTTAATCCAAACTCTGTATTTAGCTCGATTCCATTATACTGATACTTATTACTGCCTTGCGCCCCAAAGCCCGGTCCCTCCATATTCAAACCAAACGGATAGTAGCTGTTTATCTGCTTAATGTCGCCATTAGCTAAAACACCTGTACTGTTCGCATTAAAAGTCACTCGTGTATTGCCCAAATGGTCGCGTAAGACATATTCATAGCCGAAAGTACCGTTGTTGTTGACAATAGACCCCTCAGTATGTTGCAGTCTGACGAGGTTATTACTTCCATCATATTCTGCGCCATTTGAGTAGTTGGTTATTGTTTGAGACACAAAAGCACCGCCTAAATCATTTTGTATGACTTTCTTCTGCAGCTTTACACCAGATGCACTATTTCAATGAACTTTTTACCTCTCAGTATAGCAGTGATCTTTAATTAAAACCGAACCCAGCACCGCCGTTGTTTTGATGGGCGCGTATGCGTTTTTTAACTAAGTTCCCTGCCCATCGGGTTTATTTAATGATTACCCCTGCCGAGCGGGATGTTAATTTAATCTTACATCTCTGCCTATAGGGGATGATTATCAAATTAATGCATATTCCTCATCATAAGGTTTTCATTGTTTAAATTGATAACATATTTCCAGTTTCTTTCAGAAGTATTCCAATTTTCAGTTGAATAGAAACCTTTATCCAACATATTGCGGTTCTGATTGAAATCCTGATAGGTAATTTCAGAAACTCCATCCTCTTCGAATAAAAAAGTAAACTCTACAAAATCAGTAAAATTATTATTTAGCTTTATTTCAAAATAAAAAGGTGACACCCATTGCTCATCAGTGTCTATTCTACCCCAAATCATTACTCCCCATATTGATACCTTCTTTCCAATAATTTTTACTTTTGTTAATAAACTATCATCCATCCATTTATCTGACTCCCAACCACTTTCTTGAAGAATTTGTTCTAAAATACCAGATAAAATAAATGAAGTATCGCCCATTTCATGATTGTAATAATCTAATATTTTATCAGAATTAAAACACTTTAAGACCTTATTCAATTCTTCAACTAACATTTGTTGAAGTTCTTTAATTGATTTCATTGAAACTATTTTAAATATTTTTCTAAAAACTTTAATAATTCTTGTTCCGCTCCTTGTCTTTGACCGTGAGCTTTGTCTCTGCCCATTCGCGAAGTAACTTCAATTCTCTTTTGAACACTTACCCTTAATTCATCACGTAATATTTTGAGTTCATCTTTTGAATATTTAAACAAATCTTTTATTTTTGGTAATGTACCATGTACTTTTCCTGTTGCATCTAATGCGGGAAGCTCTTCGAGTAACTTTGCTCCTTTCCAAACTCTTCCTGCTGGTATCGGGGCATAACCTGTAACAGGAGTAGCATCAAGTTCTGTTCCATCTCTAAGCGTCACAATAATTTTGTCTTCTCCGAAGAAACCTCCGTCTATTGTGTTTCTTGATATTTCGTCTCTTGAAGAAATCAAAACTGCGGTTGTAATACCAAACTCTTTATCGTTAGCTATTGATGTATGCTCTTTTTTATTTTCAATTGCATAGTTCTACTTTGGCACTTTAAAATAAGTTATAGGGCTACGCCCTGATTGAAGAAATTTTGATGATGAACGTTGGTAGCACAAATCACAAGTAAGAGATTTTTAGGGGCGTAGCCCTGTAAGGTTTTCTAAAGTGCCAAAGTAGAGTTAATTAATTGATGTAAGTAGTTTATATATTCTTTCGTTTCTAAGTCTTTTGGATTAATGAACAATACGAAGTTTGATTTACCTAGTAAATGTCGTAAATATTTTATAGGCTCATCAAATCCTTTTATTTTACTTTGGTTAATTAAACCATATCTTTTTATGTAATAAATTTGTTGCCTTAGCTGTCTTCGATAGCCTCTATCAACTTGCAATTTTTCATTTACAATAATTGCAGTTACTACTTGTTTTTGATGTTCTAAACGCAGTTTAGTTTTCTTTTCATTTAAAATAAATCCAAATTCAGAAATGATTCTTTTAACTGCCAAAATTATAGCATTTGGTATTTCATCCCCTGAAAAAGTCATGTCGTCAGCATATCTTGTATATCTGATACCTAGTTTTTTACAGTATCCGAAAATTCTTTTATCAGCAATTCTAAATATAATCTCAACTTTTGCATTATAAAATAGTACATGTAAAGTGCCCGAAAAAGGCTTAAAAAGGTTTCGTAATCGAAAAAAAATAGTTAGTTCATTGACATA
>JAYVFS010000148.1:0-38418 GCA_043772905.1 Saprospiraceae bacterium
ATAATTAAGAAAAATGTTATACACCGCTCTCATACTTGGACTCGTCAGCAGCTTACATTGTGTAGGCATGTGCGGTCCGTTGGTGATGATGATGCCTTATACTGAGGGGGTGCGTTGGCGTGTGTTTTTTGAAACATTGACCTACAATATTGGGCGTATTTTGACTTATGCTTTTCTTGGGTTGTTGTTTGGATTTTTAGGAAAAGGCATCGCGATTGTCGGATTCAGTCAAGCCATTTCCGTTCTTTTTGGTTTGATTTTCATCGTTTTAGCCGTAAAAAAACGAGGCTTAGAGCAATTAGATGGTTTTCTAAATCGGCACTTTGCACAACGGATGCGGCGTGTTTTTTCTCGTTTTTTGAAAAACAAAAGCGGCTTTTTTGCGCTCGGTATGCTCAACGGATTGCTCCCTTGCGGCATCGTTTACTGGGCAATCGCTGCGTCTTTAATGACTTTTAACCCCATAGAAGGGGCGGCTTATATGTTTATTTTTGGCATCGGCACCATGCCTTTGATGCTTGCGACCGTTTTAGCGAGTCGTGGTCTCCACCGTTCCGCCGTTCGGCGATTCTACAAATTCATTCCTGTTTATCAATTCGCCCTCGGCGTTTTTCTCATCTATCGGGCATACATGGTTGACCCCTCAGTATTTTGGATGCTGACACCTGCACCGTTGTGTCAATAGTTGATTGGTTACTGGGGATTGCGTCCCAAACCAATCCCTAATAACCAATCCCCAATAACCAACCAATTGACCCAAATCACCCTTCACACTGACCGCCCTCATCGCCTCCCCCTCAGTATCCGGTTAACTTTGTAGCATCAAAATAAAATTATTCAACATAAAACATAAGAAAAATGAAATTCGAGACCAATCTCAGCATGTTGGAAAACATTTATCGCTTTTTTGCGGGTATGATTATCGCTATTCTTGGCGGTTTTTTAGGCTTTTATGTGGCTCCCGTTTTCTACATACTCGTACCTGTTGCGCCTGTTTTTATTCATCACAGCGATACTAGGCTGGTGTCCAATTTATGAGTTAATGGGTATCAATCATTCGGACTCAAAAGCCCACTAATTGGCTCATTTTGGATAGACAAAAAATTATCTTTTACATTTAAAACGACTGATTATGAACATTTTAGCACCCGTTTCTACGATTATGACTAAAAAAGTCATAGCGATTGGTCCTGAGGAGGAATTAAGTGTGGTGAGAGATATTTTCGCCAAAAACAATATTCATCACTTGCCGGTTGTGCGCCACGACACGCTCATCGGCATCATCAGCAAAAACGATTTTGATGTGTATTACAAAGCATTGAGCCGTCATTTTGAAGACCGTTTTGTGAATGAAACGCTTTTGCGGGTTCATCGTGCAAAGGAAATTATGACCGAAAAACTCGCCAAACTTGAACCCACAGACCGTATCAATGTCGCATTAGAAGTCTTCAAAGTCAATCGTTTTCATGCTTTACCTGTCGTTGAAGATGGCGAATTAGTAGGTATTGTCACAACTTATGATATCATCAAAGCATTGTCAAACGAAGTGCTGCACGACTCAGATTATGGGGTGGTATGATTTTTTTAAGGCTTTATTTATGTTGAGATAAGACACCCCTCAGTATAAAAAGTCTTTTTCCATCTTTTAAATCTAAAGCTATGAAAACGTTTAAAAATATTGTCTTTGCGACCGATTTCTCTGATGCGTCTATTGCTGCCTTTCATTATGCTCAACGACTTGCAAGCCATTTACAAGCGTCATTGAATGTTGTTCATGCTTTCGAAATTTTTTATAATCCAGCTCGCCCTCAGTTGTCGGAGTATGGACCAACCATTTCAGAGTTGAAGGACATCAATATGAAGTTGATGGATAAATTCATCCAAGAAACCAGTAGTATATCTGATGGAGATACACTCGTTGCAACCAAAGTCAATATGACGACTGAAGTACAAGTCGGTATTGCAGCTGAATATCTGATAGAACTTTCGCAAGACCCCTCAGTAGATTTGCTCGTTTTAGGCACTTCTGGCGAGAAAAATTGGTTCAATCGTTTGCTTGGTAGTGTATCGGTTGAAGTATCGCAAGGGGCGCATTGCCCTGTTTTACTTGTGCCTCAAAAGGCGGATTTCAATGGTATTCAAAATATTTTGTATGGCGCTTCAGAAGACTCTGCAAAACCTGAAACGTTACAAATAGCTGTAGATTTAGCCAAATACTTTAAGTCAAGCCTACATTTTTTACATGTCAATACCGAAGACCATGATGAATTAAAAGAATCAACACGTTATTTTTTCAACCATTATATTGAGCAACACGCACCATCAATGCCACACGCCCTATCGTCTGTCAAAGCACAATCTGCGATGAAAGGGATTTGGCGTTATAGCTCTAAAAATGCTATGGATTTAGTCGTTATTGTGTCGCAGCACCGCGATTTCTGGGAGAAATTTAACCACCACAGTGTTTCAAAGGACTTGTCACTTCATACAAGACTCCCCATATTATATCTGTACAGTGATGCTAAAAGGCATGAACCAGCATAAGTTGAATCATTGCAAAAAGAAATAAGCGAAAAGAGTCATCATCAGCTCGTAAAGAACGAGTTTTAAATGTTATTTGGGTGCATTAAGCGGCAACGTGTCATCGCTTACTTTTTTATACTGTTTTATATGCATTCGATTGATTTTATATATTTATAACACTACTAAAAATATTAAAAATGAAAAGTATTAAAAATATCGTTGTTACGACTGATTTTTCTGCGACCTCGCGCAATGCTTATATGTATGCTCAAATGTTGGCAGAAACATTAAATGCGGCAATCACTGTTTTATATATCAAGGAGCCTCAATATCCAAATTCAGAGTTCTTCATTCCGATTCCGGCTATTGCTGCCCTCGATGATACGCCTTTGAATGAAAGGATGAAATCTTTCGTCGAAAATGAAGACAGTGATACGACGGTGATGGTAAAAACCAGAGTACAATCTGAAATAGTGACGGGTAAGGTAATTGATGAAATTATCCATTATTCTAAGCGTGATGATGTCGATTTAATTGTCATGGGTACAACAGGTTCTGAGGATATTATCTCAAAAATCATTGGTACTGTATCTCTTGATGTTGCCAATAAAGCACATTGCCCCGTTGTCCTTGTGCCACGTGATGCGACTTGGCAACCCATCAATCGGATAATGTTTGCTTCGAATTATGCTTCAGCATTGCCTAAAACGATGAGTGAACTCATTGGTTTTGCTGAATTATTGGACTCAAACATCCATTTTGTTCATATCAACGAACATTTAGAAGAAGATGATAATCTTATGGAAACGATATGGGACGAGCTGTTTGAAGCTTCTGACCCACGTGTGGCTTTCGAAATGCATACCATTAACTCTGGCAATGTGGTCGAACAATTGGAAAAATACGCGACTGACAACGAAATAGACCTGATTGCTTTTGTCAATAAAAAGCGCAATTTCTGGCAAAACCTTATGCACCACAGCGTGACGCAAAATATCGTTATTTCAGCAGACAAACCGATGTTGATTTTGCATTTTGATGATTGATAACTCATTTAAAAATGCAGACAGAATAAATTGATATTTAGAAATTGTCTCTTAGTTATTTAGTGATAACCCATATCCAATCAACTGATAATAAGCAACCATTAACTTTTAAATCTAAAGCTATGAAAACGTTTAAAAATATTGTCGTTGCGACCGATTTCTCAGATGCCTCGCTCGTTGCCTACTATTATGCACACCGCTTAGCAAGTCATTTCCAAGCCGATTTGAAGGTCGTTCATGCTTTCCAAATTTTTGTTAATGCTGCACGCCCTGAATTGACGGAATTTGCGCCAAGTATCTCGGAACTGCAAACACTTAATGAGGAGCGCATGGCTAATTTCATCTCAGAAACCAATGACTTGCCCGAAGGCGATACGCTCGTTGCGAGCAAAGTGAAAGTGACGACCGAAGTACGCGTAGGTTTTGCTGCGGAATATCTGATTGAACTTTCAGAAGACCCCTCAGTAGATTTGCTCGTTTTAGGCACGGCTGGGGAGAAAAATTGGTTCGACCGTTTATTGGGCAGCGTGAGTGTTGAGGTGTCGCAAGGGGCGCACTGTCCCGTCTTACTTGTACCACAAAAGGCTGATTTTCAAGGATTTCACAATATTTTGTATGGTGCGTCAGAAGATTCAGCAAAGCCAAAAACATTAAGGATTGCTGTTGATTTAGCAAAATACTTCAAGTCAAGTTTGCATTTTCTACATGTCAAATCTGACGCTAATGACGAATTAATAGAATCAACACAATATTTTTTCAACCATTATATTGAGGAATATGCGCCGTTGATGAAACACTCCATGTCGTCTCTCAACGCAAAATCAGTGATGAAGGGTATTTGGAATTATAGCTCTAAAAATGACATAGATTTAGTGGTCGTCGTGTCTCATCATCGCGATTTTTGGGCAAAATTTAACCACCACAGTGTCTCAAAAGATCTATCACTCCATACGCGTTTACCGATTTTATATCTGTACAGCGATGCGAAACGTTACCCACCTGTGTGAGTTTTATCATTGTGAAAAACACCCCCTCAGTATAATTTTGTATTCCAATCAATTGAAAGCCAATTGTATTTCAATAAAATTATTGACTTTAAAATTGAATTGCCAAAAACCGTAAAGGAAAAGAAAAAAGCGAATTATTATTCGGCATCTCGTAAAAGGAGTGTTTTAAATGTTGTTTGGGTGGAGTTAGCGGCCACCCGTGCCCGCTAACTTTTTTATTTTCTAAAATTTAAAATGCAATCAAGATGAAAAATATTAAAAATATTAAAAATATCGTCGTTCCAACCGATTTTTCAGCCACATCGCGCAATGCTTATGTCTATGCACAAGTTTTGGCAGAAGCCTTTGATGCTGAAATTACTATTCTTCATATCAAGGAACATTATCTACCAGCTTCTGAAATTTCCATTCCGTCCATTTCCATCTATGATGAAGTGCCGTTGAATGAAACGATGAAATCATTCATCGAAAATCAGGACAGCGATACGCCTGTGATGGTGAAAGCCAAGGTGCAATCTAAAATAGTCAAAGGGAATGCGATTGATGAAATCGTCCAATATTCGAAGCGTGACGATGTAGATTTAATCGTCATGGGTTCAACAGGTTTGCAGGATTTTGTCTCGAAAATCATCGGTACGGTCTCTCTTGATGTCGCCAACCAAGCACATTGTCCTGTTTTTCTTATACCACGCGACGCGACTTGGCAGCCTATTAATCGTATTATGTTTGCTGCAAACTATGCTTCAACATTGCCTAAAACCGTACGTGAAATAACGGATTTTGCTGAATTATTGAACGCCAACATTCATTTTGTTCATGTCAACGAGAATAAAGTTGACAATGACAAATTGATGGATACGATTTGGGATCAACTGTTTGAAGCCTCTGACCCACGTGTGGCTTTCGAAATGCACACCATTTATAGAGGCGATGTCGTTGACCAATTGCAAAAATACGCCATGCATCACCACATTGACCTTTTGGCTTTTGTCAACAAAAAGCGCAATTTTTGGCAAAACTTGATGCACTATAGCGTCACTCAAAATATCGCTATTTCAACAGACAAACCGATGTTGATTTTACATTTTGATGATTGATAAAGCTGTTCAATATCAAGCGTCTACTTATACCTACTACGACCAAATAAAACCAAATTATTCACCATTCACCATTCACCATTCACCATAAATCATGAAACTACTACTCACAAATTCAAAAACGATAGCGGACGTTCAAGAAGCCTTTTCAGATCTATTTCCGCATTTGAAAATCGAATTTTTCACACGCCCACACGAGGACAAAGCAGCATCGTGGTCAAAATATATGATTTTTGACCGAAGCCAAACGCTGAAAGAAATCGGTATGCTCAAAGAAGGTGTTATTTCCTTGACAGACGAAACAATAACAGGTGAATTTGAGCAATTTTTATCTGTGAGATATGGCTTGTTTGTTCAAGTTTTTAGGAAGTCAAGGGGGACATGGCTCGAAACTACGCGGACGGACAAATGGACGTTGGGCGAACAAGAAAGCAATGGCAAAGAATCTGCAAATACTGTTGTTGAAATGATTTATACTGAGCGTACAAACGACGATGCTATGCGTTGATGGGTTTATTCTATCCTAAAATGCGTTTTTGATGCAATCAAATTCATAAATTTGTCTCTCCCCACTATATCGGGAAGGGTAATCAGTATTTTCAATCAAAAACGACAACCATGAGTAAAGAAGAAATTCGCTTCCTCGCAGGACCGCAATCACGGTGGGCAGAATTGAAAATGACCTTACATGTATTACGCGATTTCATTCGAGGATTTCGAGCCTTGCATTTTGTGGGCCCTTGTGTCACTATTTTTGGCTCGGCTCGGTTCGATGAAAATCATCCTTTTTATAAGAAAACACAAGAACTCGCTGGTGAGATCGCTAAGCTCGGATTTACAATTATGACGGGCGGCGGACCGGGCATCATGGAAGCGGCGAATCGCGGTGCAAAAGATGTCGGTGGGCGTTCAGTCGGTTGTAATATCATCCTGCCGCATGAGCAAAAACCCAATCCTTATCTTGATAAATGGGTTGATATTCGCTATTTTTTTGTGCGTAAAACATTGTTGATCAAGTATTCCTATGCTTTTGTGGTTATGCCAGGTGGTTTTGGGACACTTGATGAATTTTTTGAAGCCATAACACTCATTCAGACTAAGAAATTGAGTGGATTCCCCATCGTTATTTTCGATAAAGATTTTTATCAAGACATTGTCGCACACATAAACCGCATGGTTGCGGGTGGTACAATAGCGGAAGCCGATATGTCGCTTTACCTCGTAACAGACAGCATCGAAGAGGCCGTTAACTATATCCGACAATACGGTATTGACCAATTCAAGCTGCAACCAGAGGTAGCCTTCAAACCATTTGGTTGGCTTTTCGAACATAACTGACGGTGGTCATCGCGGATACTGAGGGGTATCATTTTATTTAAAGATTAAGGGCTTTATCTTTGCTATGAAAGTTGAATAAATTTTTTTTAATCTGTATAAACCATTGAATATGAATATCACCACGCCTGTTTCTAAAATAATGACTAAGACCCTCGTCGTTGCGACGCCGAATATGACGCTTGACAAAGTCAAAGAACTCTTTGACGAGCATGCGTTTCACCATATTCCAGTTGTCGAGAATGGGTCTTTGAAGGGCATAATCAGTCGGATAGATTTATATCGCGTTTCTCATTGTGTTGATCTTTTTCATTCAAAAAGTAATTTTGAACTTAACAACAGGCTGTTCAAATCGCTACTTGCAGAAGAAGTGATGTCGCCTAATTCAGTTGTTATTTCGCCTAACGATCCCATCAGTCATGCGGCAGCATTGTTTCATCGCAATAAATTTCATGCCTTGCCAGTTGTTGCGGATGGTAAGCTCGTTGGCATACTGACGACTTACGATTTGATTGCTTATGCTTTTGAAAATCAACCTATTATGGTTGCTTAAAGACGTATATGTCAAACAATTGAACGATGAATCTGTTACAATTGAAATAGAAATTTAATGACAATATCAGAAGTTATAAAAATAGAAAACCTAAAATGTGGCGGCTGCGGCTCGACCATTAAAAAAACGCTTAAAGACATGAATGGTGTCGAAAATGTAGCGATAGATTTTGATAACAGTGAAGTTTCAGTCGCTCATACTGAGGGGGTCAATCGGCAAGCCTTAACCATTGCCTTGAAAAAAATGGGCTATCCTGAAATAGGAACAACAGCAGGTTTGAGTGCATTGACGGCTACCGCAAAATCTTATATCAGTTGTGCCATCGGTCGCATGAGCGATGACGAAGCCAATTAGTTGAGACGTTCTGATTTATACATAATAATTTTTTAGTTGTATTTTGGAGATGGCTGCCCCATTTGGGGTAGCCTTTTCTTTGTGTATTACATCGTCACCAATGACAAAGCGTTCAATTTCTATTTTTTTTCAAATACAACAACCGATTGACTGTGAATAACCTTATTTTGCCCTTGAATTTTAAAAAATCAATAAAAATGAATCCAAGAGTTAGAAACATCGAAAAACACGTATTGTCCAATAATTGGTACACACTCCGCAAAATCTCTTATGAGTATCAAAAGAAAAATGGCATGTGGGAAATCCAACATCGCGAGGCTTATGACCGAGGCAACGGGGCCGCTATTTTGTTGTATAATAAGCAACAAAAAAAGGTGGTTTTGACCCGTCAATTCCGTATGCCAACATACATAAACGGCAACACAACGGGTATGATGATTGAAGCCTGTGCGGGTTTATTGGAAGAAAACAATGCAGAGGATTGCATTCGCCGCGAAACGGAAGAGGAAACGGGTTATCAAGTTTCACACGTTCAAAAGGTTTTGGAACTTTATATGTCGCCTGGTTCAGTGACCGAAATTCTCTATCTTTTTGTTGCCGAATACTCCAAAGAACAGAAAATTACTGAGGGGGGTGGTTTGGAACACGAAGAGGAAGATATTGATGTTTTGGAAATGACATTTGAGCACGCCTTAGACATGGTGAAAACAGGAGAGATTAAAGACGCTAAAACGGTTTTGCTGTTGCAATATGCACAAATCAATCAGCTTGTTTAAATCAGTGGTCTCCAACTATATTTCATAAAAATGGAACAAGATAAAAACCCAACTTACAGCCTTTGGGCTATCGTCAAATACTTTTTGTACTTAGGCTATGCGGGCTTTGGCGGCCCTGTGGCTTTGGTCGGATACATGCACTCCGATTTGGTTGAAAGGAGACGTTGGTTCACCGAAGACGACTACAAAGAAGGCATGGCTTTGTCGCAATTGTCGCCCGGACCGATGGCAGCGCAATTGGGTATCTATTTAGGCTTTGTACATTATGGTGTTTTAGGGGCAACTCTGGTCGGTATTGCCTTTGTTTTACCTTCTTTTATCATGGTCTTACTGCTGGGCATCGCCTACAAAGAATATGGTGGATTGAACTGGATGCAAGCCATTTTTTATGGCGTTGGTGCAGCCGTCATAGGTATTATTGCCATCAGTTCCTATAAATTGACGACAAAGTCTATTGGCAAACTGAACATCGAATCGTTTAAAAAAAATGGACTTTTGTGGTTCTTATACATGGGTGGATTGTTGATAACAGTCATTACACAACATGAAGACATTTTAACCTTTCTCGCTGCGGGCTTTTTGTATATGTTCATCAAAGCACCGCCTTCATGGTCAAAAAGCCTTAAAATAACGTCTTTTTTATTGTTTATCCCTGCTATTTTATGGTCAACAAATGAAAATACCTTGTGGCAAATTGCTTGGTTTTTTGCGAAAGCAGGTACATTTGTCTTTGGCAGTGGCTTGGCGATTGTGCCTTTTTTGCATGGTGGCGTTGTCAACGAATTTGGTTGGCTCAACGAAAAAGAGTTTTTAGATGCCGTAGCCGTAGCCATGATAACGCCTGGTCCCGTTGTGATAACGGTGGGGTTTATTGGCTATTTAGTTGGTGGCGTTGTGGGTGCTTGTGTAGCGGCGTTGGCAACCTTTTTACCTTGTTATCTTTTGACTATCATTCCAGCACCATATTTCAAAGAGATAGCGAAAAATCAATCTATTAAAGCCTTTGTTGATGGCATTACGGCTTGTGTTATTGGTGCTTTGGCGGGTGCTGTGGCGATTATTGCCTACCGAACTTTCGTCAATACTGAGGGGGTAGTTGCGTTTATTCCAATCGCTTTTGCTGTTATTACAGCCTTTGTTTTGATAAAATATAAAAACATTAAAGAGCCACATATTATCTTAGTGGCTGCTATACTTGGCTTTATCATTAAAACCTATTTGGTATGAAATGGATAAGGCAATCTATTAGGTTTGCATTTAAAGATTAGTACAACTGTCTTTTTTTAATAATTGCAGTCAACAAGCTGGTGATTGTTTCACTTTTATAAACATTAAATTATGAACAGAAAATCCTTTTTGCAAAACAGCCTCATCATAGGCGGTGCTGCCATTGTACCTACAAACAGCGTCTTAGCTGCGACAAATGAAGGAAATGGCATTGACAAATTGACTGACGAAAAAGGCAACTTTGCGTTGCAAACCCTGCCTTATAAGGAGAACTTTCTTGAACCTTATATGGATGAAGAAACGGTTCACTTACACTACACTTTTCATCATGGCGGCGCAGTCAAAGCAGCAAATAAAGACATGCTGATGATTCGCAAAGCGATGGACGAGAACAATATGGAGACGGTTGATTATTGGACAAAGAAGTTAGGGTTTCATTTTTCAAGTCACATCTTGCACACCATCTTTTGGACAAACCTGACCAATAAAAAAACAGAACCCAAAGGCGATTTATTGAAGGATATTGACACCCATTTTGGCAGTTTCGACAAACTTAAAGGCTATATTGCCGCTACGTCGAAAAATGTGGACGGTAATGGTTGGGGCATATTGGGTTATCAGCCGTATTCCAAAAAATTGACGATATTGCAATGTGAAAACCATGAAAAACTCACACAATGGGGCGTAATTCCGCTTTTAGTCATTGATGTTTGGGAACATGCCTACTACCTAAAATACCGCAACAAAAGAGCCGATTTTGTTGATACACTTTTCAATATCATTGATTGGGACAATGTCAACGATAGGTTGAATACGGCTAAGAAAATAATGTAAAACGAACGACTGGTAGGCTTTAAGCCTGACCACTATTTTAAATATTTAAACTTAAATTTATGAAGAAGAAGATTTTATTAGGGCTATTAGCCATTTTCGTCATCATTCAGTTCATTCGTCCTGAAAAAAATCAATCGGACGACCAACTGAATGCCGTTGCAAAAAAGTATGAAGTGCCTGAAAACGTAGAAGCTATCCTAAAAGTAGCTTGTTATGATTGCCACAGCAACAATACACGTTATCCGTGGTATGCCAATATTCAGCCTTCTGCTTGGTGGTTAGCTGATCATGTGAAAGATGGTAAACGGCATTTGAATTTCTCGGATTTCGTCACTCGGCCGATTGCAGTTCAGAATCATAAGTTTGAAGAAATTGCTGAAGAAGTAGAGAAAAAAGGGATGCCGCTGTCTGAATTCACTTATTTAGGGATGCATCCAGAGGCTAAATTAACGGATGAACAACGCCAAACCATTATCAACTGGGCAAAAGCGCAAATGGACACCTTGAAAGCACAATACCCAGCAGACAGCTTGGTTTTGAAACGCAATGGTCCGCCACCCCCTCAGTAAATTGTGATTGGTTATTGGTTATTAGGGATTGGTTAATCGTTACCAATCCCAATAACCAATCCGCAATAATCAGCAATAAATGAAAAAGAACAAACAGATATGCTTTACACTTTTGCTTGTTTTTAGTTTGCTAAAAAGTCAAGCACAAGACAACCTCGTACCAAACGGTGACTTCGAGGATACAGAAGCATGTTTGTCGGGTCAAAATACTTATCCAATCAGCCGTTATTGGTTTAACCCACAAAATCGCCCCATTGCCTTGGACAACCCTTGTTTTTATGGCTTGTGGCGAACTGTTACGCAGGGTTCTTTCGGTTTGAATGGGTCAAAATGTGGTTATTTTGAAACCTATGGTCATTATCCACAACTCAATATATCACATCATCGCGCCTACATGACGATTAAACTCAAAGAGCCCCTCGTCAAAGGACAGCGATATTATTTTGAGATGTCTTTTCGCATATTAGATACAGTACCCGATTTGAATTGGGTAACAACGGATTTCACCGATGGGCAACAGTTGGCTTTTTCTAAGGATTTTCCGACTTATGATTGGAACATACCCAACGGTTTTATCCCACTCGTGCCTGTTTTGAGCAATGATGTCGTTAATGATTATAATTGGCACAAGTTGAAAGGCTGTTTTGAAGCAAAAGGCGACGAGGAGTTCCTACTTATTGGTAATTTTATGGACAATGACCAAACAGACCGCGTTCCAACGGGCAAAAAAAGTCGTTCACTATTTGCCGTCAGCAGCCATATTGCAGATAATGTCATCCTTGTTCCTGTTAAGGTGGCTTTGAAAGATACTGTTGTTTGTAAAGATCAATTTTTAACGCTCAATGTGGGTAATAAGGACATTGATTCGATGCGTTACCTTTGGCATGATGGTTCGACGACCCCTCAGTATCAAGCCTCAAAAACGGAACGGATTTCAGTCCAAGTCATTTATCCCGCAGAAAATTGTGTTGCTACTGGCAGCATGGCTTTCAAAGTCCTTGGGCAGGATTATAAGCCCATAGCCTTCGATACAATTTTATGTCAAAACGAGAAAACCACTTTAACGGCAGGTACAGGTCTGGTGGGGGAGACCATAACGTGGCAAAATGGCTCAAAAGACCGCACAATTGACGTTAATACTGAGGGGGTCTATGTTGCTCATATCAAAAATCAATGTGCGACGTGGACAGACACTTTTCGTTTAAGCATCAATCATTGTGGTTTAGAAGTGTTTGTACCCAATGCTTTTTCACCGAATGGCGATGGTGTCAATGATGATTTACGTCCGTTCTTTAAAACCGATTTCATCAAAATAGAGAGCTACGATTTACACATATACAACCGTTGGGGTAGCCTCGTTTTTAATTCTCAAAATCTCAATGACGGTTGGGACGGCACTTTTCGAGGAAAACAATGCGAAATGGGCGTTTATATTTGGACTTTAAGGGTTCGGGTTTCGCTCAATGGAAAAGTGCAGACTAAACAGTTGTCGGGTGATGTAGCGATAGTGCGATAGAACTAAAAATCAACTAAATTCAAAAAAAAAATAATGAAAATCCAACTTACAACAATCTTTTTGTGCTTTACAATAGCCGTTTTTGGACAAAACCCATTGCTCAAATTATCTTATGGCAAAATTGAAGGTACTTATAACAGCGATAAAACAATACGCAACTTCAAAGCTGTGCCGTATGCGATGCCACCCTTGGGTAACAGACGTTGGAAAGCACCTCAGCCAGTCCGAGAATGGGCGGGTATTCGCAACTGTACTGAATATTCCGCCAGTGCGATGCAGCCCAAACCTGTTCCTTTTATGTGTTGGACAGAGGAATTTATTGCACCGCCCGAACCCCTCAGTGAAGACTGCCTTTATCTCAATATTTGGACTTCTGCAAAGGAAAAGAAGGACAAAATGCCTGTTTTTGTTTGGATACATGGCGGCGGCTTAACCAGTGGTGCAGCATCTTGCGCTGTTTATGATGGGGAGGGTATGGCTAAAAAAGGCGTGGTGTTCGTGAGTATCAACTATCGGCTCGGGGTTTTCGGTTTTATGGCGCATACCGAATTGAGTACTGAATCAGGACACAAGGCTTCGGGCAACTATGGTTTTTTAGACCAAATAGAAGCCTTGAAATGGATTCAAAAAAATATTGCGGAGTTTGGTGGCGACCCTAAAAATGTCACAATTGCAGGGCAATCGGCGGGGTCTTTTAGTGTCAATGCCTTAGTTGCTTCGTCCTTAGCACGTGGACTGTTTCATCGTGCTATTGCAGAAAGCGGCGGCATGTTTACGAACAGAATGGGTAAAACATTAGACGATGCAGAGACACAAGGCGATATGTTGATGCAAAGATGTCTGGCTAAAAATATGGCAGAAATGCGCCTAAAACCTGCTGTAGAACTATTAGCCATTTCAAATGGCAAAGGCATGGAGCGTTTTGGGGCTGTTTTGGATGGCTATGTGTTGCCAACGAATCTTATAACCCATTTTGAGAACGGCAAACACAACGATGTGCCGCTTCTAACAGGCTGGGTCACTGGCGACGGTGCTTTAATGGGCAATGCACCGATAACCGTTGAGAAATTTAAACAACAAGCCAAAGAAAAATATGGCGACAAAGCAGACGATTTCCTAAAAATTTTCACAGCAAACACCGATGCAGAAGCCCAAACATCGCAAACCCGCTTGGGTTTGTGCCAATTTGCAGCGTTTCAATCGCATCTGTGGGCAGGTTTTAATAAGAAAAATAAATCTTATTTATATCAATTCAGTCATGTGCCGCCCGACAAGCCTAATTTTCCAAATTATGGTGCTTTTCACACTTCCGAAGTGCCTTATGCTTTGAATACTTTAAAACTTTGGAAACGAGATTGGCAAAAAATGGATTATGATTTAGAACAAACGATGTCTGATTATTGGGTCAATTTTGCGAAAACAGGCAACCCCAATGGCGCAGGTTTGCCTGAATGGAAAAGCTACGATAAGGAAACAGGAAACATCATGGAATTAGGCGACAAGGTGTTTATGCAGTCAGAAACCTTTAAAAAAGCCTTTGATTTCTTAGAAACGCAAAAATGAATATCGAATCATGACTAACGAATTTTGAATTTTGAAGTGAGTCGATTTCAAAATTCGTTAGTCATGATTCGATATTCAACATACAAAAAAAACCTCGTCTCAAACAGGGCGAGCTGCCTAAAACAAGGTGTATTGTTAAATCAAATGAAAAAAGTCTCAGTAAGACGATCTAATAGCGACAGTACCGTCTTCATTGCGAACTAAAATGCCTTTGTGGAGGGCATCCGAAACAATGACTTGGACTTCTGTATCCATAGCATCAATCAAGTTGACTTTACGCTCTGCAACAAGCGCAATATCGAGCGAACGAAATACAGAACGCTCACATTCTTTGATAGAATTCCAGATTGATTGAGTGGCGAGAATATTAGGTAAAT
Organism: Saprospiraceae bacterium; assembly: GCA_043772905.1. Classification (GTDB taxonomy): domain Bacteria; phylum Bacteroidota; class Bacteroidia; order Chitinophagales; family Saprospiraceae; genus JAAFJT01. Next base: position 14,778 of record JAYVFS010000148.1, read on the forward strand.
CTTCCGCCTTTTGAATTTGTGTTTTAAATTTGAATTGAGTTGACATGGGTAAATTAGTTTTATTGCATGGACTTAGAGATGGATTTAAAATTGGCATTTCGCCAGTTTTTCGTAATTTTATACTACAAAATGTGTACCAACTTGAAATATATTTTGGGTATTTATATGAATTACGTTAAAGATATATAAATTAATTTGAACAATTACCCCAAGCCAATTTTTAAGCTGCTCATGGGTGTAAACTCAACTGTTTATCAATTCATTAGAGTTGGGGGGAATTAGGAAGGTAATGCCTTTGTTAAATGTAAGAAAACATTAAAGTGTAAACGATTACAATTTGATACTCAAAGCCAAACTAAAACCATTTTCCTCATCAAATTCTGTATGATTGGCACGTTCTTTATGATTGCGCATATAAGCCATATCCGAATGACGATTTTATGACCCTATTTTCAGTGTTCCCCTTAAACTTTCTCTCTTTTCAAGCGTGTTTTTAGTATTTTCTGAAATGCTGTTCATAAATAATATCGTGACTTTGTCGCCTTCAAAAACACAAGTGAGTTTGTCGCCATGAATGGCTTCAACAAATTTCAGATTTATCTGTAACGTATTGGTATTCAACCAAGTAGCCGTTGCCGCTATTTTAGAAGGTACATGTGTTCTGCCCTCTACTGGGAAAAAGTTTTTGCTCCCATTTTTACTGACTTTCCATTGTTCCCAACCAAAACTGATTTTATGTAAGCCTCCTTTGCCGTCGTTAATGCGTAAAACACCTGTATCATCAAACAAGCCAAAACCAACTTGTGTAATACCATAGCTGTTTTTTTCTACATTAAACCATTTGTCGCTGTATTTTGCATGAAGCGTCGAAGTCGTTTTACCTTTTGGAACAGGCAGCGAAAGATCCTTGATTTCTTTCTTCAACTGTGCTAAATCCGTTGGGTTTTCAGCCAAAGCATCCTTAGATATAGCGGGTAAAATGGTTTGATAGGCTATGTCCATTGTTTTTTGTAAATTCCAACTTTCGCACGTCATTGCTAAAACAGCGTCTTGTTCAGGCATGACCATACAGAATTGTCCATAAGCACCATCACCTCTATAAAACCCAGGTTTGCAACGCCAAAACTGATAACCATAACCTTGCGACCAATCATTATCACCTGTTTGAGATGTGGTTTGTTTGCTGGTTGCTTCATCAATCCATGCTTCGGGCAAAAGCTGTTTGCCATTCCATTTGCCTTTTTGTAGATAAAACTGCCCAAATTTGGCAATATCTTCCGTTTTTATCCTCAAACCATAGCCCGCTGTGTTCAAACCTTGTGGCGATGTTTCCCAATCATAACCCGTTATACTGAGGGGTTGAAACAAGCGCGGTGCTAAATAATCCTCCAATTTTTGACCCGTTACTTTATGGACAATCGCACCCAACATATAAGTTGCGCCAGTATTGTACAGAAAATGCGTACTTGGTTCGTGCTTAACGTCTTGCGCCAAAAAGGTCTTTGTCCAATGTTTATCTCCTGCACGCATAGGTGGCAAAGTGTCCACATCATGCCCCGTATTCATGGTGAGCAAATGCTTGATTTTCATCGCCTTCAAATTACCACTTGGCGACTGAGGGGTGTCTTCTTTGAAAAAAGAAATGACCGAATCATTGACCGTTATCTTTCCTTCCTTGACCAAAAAGCCAATAGCGGAACTTGTAAAACTCTTTGACAGAGAGTATAACGTATGTTTAAAAGAGGCATCAAACGGTTTCCACCAGCCTTCTGCCACCACGTGTCCATGCCGCACAAGCATAAAGCTGTGCCATTCCAAGCCCGATTCTTTAGCAGCTTTTAAGAAATCGAGTAAGCCTTTTGATGAAACGCCTTGCGATTCAGGGCTTTTACGAGAAAGGATGGTGTCAGAAAAAAAGTTAAAATCTGAACCTAAAACATCAAAATAAGGCATTAATCCAAAGCCAATTGAGCTGATACCTGCCGTTTTGATGAAATCGCGTCTGTTGGTTTTCATTTTATTGCGTTGAAATTGTGTAAAATCAAGGAGATACTGAGGGGGTGGAAATGAAGATGCGGAATGTCGGTAAATATACCTACATCCCGCATCTTCTTGAAATATCGTTAAAAAAAATAGCCGTGTTAAAGGCTCTTACGTCTAAAAGATGTCTGATAAAGACACTTCAAAGTCTTTTAAGACCAACGACTTAACGGTTTGATTCATTTCATTCGCAAAATCACTTGATTTATATCGTCCATTTTCAAAAGTAAATACTTCAATTGCTGTGTTTTTAGGGTCAATCAACCAATATTCTGGAATACCAAATCCTTCATACAAATCCTTTTTGTCAACACGATCCATCCGAATCGAACTTGGAGAAATGATTTCAACCACTAAATCAGGGATGCCTAAAATGCCTTCTGTTTCATCAACAATAAACGCTCTGTCTTTTGAAACAAAAACCAAATCGGGTTGAGGTACATTTTCTTCATCTAAAAACACGTCAATCGGTGCGTAAAAGACTTCGCCGAGTGCGTTTTTCTTAATGAATTGGCGCATTAAATCATACAAATTACCAGAAATGCGCTGATGTCGTGGTTGGGGAGCAGATTTTCTCACGAGTATGCCATTTATAATTTCATAAATATACGGGTCGTTGTCGTCAAACTCCATTTGACGAAACGCTGAATATGTTATTTTTTTATCTTCTACGAGTGACATTTTGATTGAATTTTATTAAGCAAGGTAAAACTTATTTTGATGGTTTAAAAATTTTTACCACTTGGAAATGCTCAAAACGCCAATATTTACCTTGAAATGTTGAAAATACTGAGGGGGGTATTTCGATTATACCATTTCCAAATCAAGTAAGTTGAAATCAAAAAACAAGCAAAAGTGATAAAATAACTGCCTAAAACTTGACCCGTTGACGCTTGTTGTTCCGCAATGTTGATTGAAAATAATGAATCGTTTAAGGTTGTCGTATCCGCAATACCCATGTTTTTGACCGAGAAAAAGTGCCGTTGCGCCCAATTATTGCCCAAATGAATGCCTATTGGTAAAAACAAAGTTCGTGACTGAATGAATGCCGTTGCAAAAAGGATATGCCCCAAAGCCGTCGTTATTAAACCCAACATAGCCGCCCAATTCCCCAACGCATTGAGCGCAAACCAATGATAAACGATGAACAAAAAAGCAAAAATGAGATTGGCTTTTACCACACCAATTTGCTCATACGTTTTTTTAAAACAATAGCCTCTGAATATAAATTCTTCAATCAAAACGGAGCCTAAAAGAAACCATAAACCATTGAAAAACAAGCCCCAATTGACGTTTGAATTCCATTGAATGGATATGTCGTTTTGCAACATTTGTAGTCCAAAAAACAGACAGAAATAGAGAATACCAATACCTAAACCGATAGGTAGAAGATAGAATTGCCTTCCTGACAAACCCAATTCTGAAAGGGTTTTGCCTTCCAAACGATATAAAAACCAGATTGAGAGCAAAACAACCCCTGCTTTTAGGTGGTTTGCCCACGATGTAAAGACAACGGTACTCAAAAGAACAACTATCGCAAACAAAGCGATAAAAACGAGTGCCGATGTCCATAAAGGTTTTGTAACGAGAAATTTTTTCATTTATCCAAAAGGTGGCTTAATATGAACAAATAATAAGGTTTTTTTGGGAAACACATAGCCACACAGGGCACATAGTTTTTTTTATAAAAACTTGAAAATCAGCTAATTGCAAATGATTCTATGTGCTCTATGTGGCTATGTGTTCCCCAAAAAATACCTATGTTATTATTTACATGTTACTTAGCCAAAGATATTTTTATTCAAATAATCATTTTTCAACTTGCCTTGTGGGTCATATTCCTTGATTAAATTCAAAAAGTCGCTGTAACGTTCATAATGGCTGTGCAATACTGAGGGGGTGATTGTAAATAGTTTTCCCCAATGTGGACGATATTTGAATGGCTCTAATTCAGCTTGAATCATCGGCAACAAAGCCATAACTTCTGGAATATGCTGTTTCCAAGTAAAATGTATAGCAATACAGTCTTGTTTGTAAGCAGGACTCATCCAAAGATTGTCGGCAGCAATAGAACGAATTTCTGTAATCATCAACTGAGGGGTGATTTGGTCACGCTTTTTTTCCAGAGCTAAAATGGCATCAACGGCATTATGAAGCGGCACAAAAAACTCGGATTGCAATTCCTCGCCACTACTCGGTGTGAAACCCATTTTGAAATGCGGCAAACGCTCGTACCAAGGTCCCGCAATGCCCATTTGATCCGTACAGTTTTCAGAAGACAAAGCGGTTATCGGATGCAAGTTTTTAGTCGCCGCTTTTGCACCGAAAAACTCTGCGCCCATACTTTTTGTATCGGCTTCAACTTTGCGTTTGACCCATACCTGACTGATAACTTGTTTTTGCCAATCGGTAAACAAACTAACACTGTAACCGCTTGACATAATCTCTTCAAAATGGTCTGTCATTTGTTGCAAAGGCAAGTCTTGAAACACGTCTTGACGTACTTGAAAAGTCTTTTGCATATCCAAAGTCACCTTTGTAATAAAGCCCAAAGAACCCAAACCGACAACTGCACCATTGAACTTATCGCCATCTTTTTCCCGACTTAAATGAATCAAATCACCATTCGGGGTCACCAATTCTATGGCAGAAGCGGCTGATGCCAAATTGCCACTTTTCATACCCGAACCATGCGTGGCAGTTGCGCAAGCACCCGCAACAGAAATATGCGGCAGCGAAGCCAAATTGTGCAAAGCATAGCCTTTTTTATCCAATTCAGGGCAGAATTGACCATATTTTGCACCGCCTTCGACGGTGACGGTCATCGCTTTTTCATCAATAGAGATGAGTTTATTGAGTCCCAAAGCAGAAATTTGGTCGGTTGGACTGTCTGCAATATTGTTGAAACAATGGCATGAACCCAATGTTTTTTGCTGTCCAAGTTTCTTAACAATCGCTTGTACTTCTTCAACCGTTTTGGGTTGATGCAAGTTTTTAGCGGTATAAGTAAAATTGCCCGCCCAGTTTTTGCGGACGGCTGCGGTTTCTTGTTTGCAAGAAGACAGAGTAGGTAAAAAGCCGCCTGCGACGAGTACGGCGGAGGTTTTTAGAAATGTTTTTCTTTGCATTGGTTTGTCGTTTCTAATGTTAAAAATGATTTTAGTGTGTTCATACTGAGGGGGGTATTTTACAGTCGTTTTATCTTTGCTTTCCGATAAAAGACTTCTGCACCTTCTGATTGTAGGACAATTTGACCTTCTTTTGTATTGCCTAACATCGCTTCAACAACCGTTACACCGTTCATTTTATGTGTGATATGTCCTTTTTGGACAATCACTTCAACGGTATTCCATTGTCCATTTGGCTTTTCGGCATCGCGTTCTTTTTTGATATTGAACCAATTTTTTGGCGTTGTTAGGACACCTTTATATTGTATCGTCGTGCTGTCAGTCATCCAAAAATCGCCACAATCGCCTTCTTGTACTTGAAATTCAAGGGAACGGGGCCAAATTTTATCCACGCTGTAAATAGTGGCATGGTATAAAACCCCTGCATCGCGCTTTTCATTGACACGCGGTGGATACTTTTTTGTTCCCCATTTGAATTGGACAGTAAAATGAAAGTCGCTGAATTTTTCAGTGGTGATAAGATAGCCGAAGTCTTCACCTGTTGCGTGAATCATGCCTTTTTCAAAAGTAAAAACATGCAAAGGATCGTTGTTTTTACCGCTTTTAGCAAGGAATTTGTACCAACCTTGTGTGTCGTTTTCTTTGAATAGTTTAGTTGTTTTTTGCCCGAAAGTGCTGTTTGTATAAGCGAAAACAAACAAAAAGAGGAAAGCCTTTTTCATAGTTATCATAGTTTAAGACGTATCGGATATTTTCAAAACATCCGATACGCCCATGTTTTTTATACAATTTCATACCCTTTTCTTTGCGGACGAGACAACATCGCATTCGCCTCCGCATCGTTTTTGAATTGCTCTTTGGTTGGGTCCCAATACACTTTCCGCTTCACTTTCATAGCGATATGATGCACCAAACACGCTGAACACGCTCGATGTGCTACTTCAACAGGTGCAATCGGCTGTGTTTTCGCTTTTATGGCTGCCAACCAATTGCCATGATGCTCTGTACTGATTGGTAAATGAATTTCATCTGCACCAATGACTGAAGTAAGCATAGCCGGGTCGCTTGCTTCCAAAGATTTGGGTGCTTTAGGGTCAATTGGGTCACTTGACGTGGCGCGATACGCTCCGCGTGTGACGAATATCCACCCATCAGTACCTTCGAACTTTATACCGTTTGGCAACTCATTACTGACTATCATTTTGACACCATTGGCATACAAGGCTTCGGTTGTGAAAATGCCGTGTACATTCCACAAACCACTTTTCGGGAAATCGGCATGACCTGATACCTCAATCGGTCCGCCTGTTTCCGTTCCCATGCCCCAATGTGCTGAGTCAATATGGTGTGCGCCCCAGCCCGTAATCATACCAGCGCCAAATTGTTCGCAGCGCAACCAACCTGGACGGTCATAATCTTTTTGCGGATGCACCCGTTTTTCAGTGTAATATACTGAGGGGGTCGAACCGAGCCACATATCGTAGTTGAAGCCTTTTGGAATGGGCATTTCCTTTTCTTCATCGCCGCCCGGGTCGCCTGGTAAGCCGACATAAACGGTTTTTAAATCGCCAATACGTCCGTTCAAGACCAATTCAGCGGCATAACGGAATTGTGCAGATGAACGTTGTTGGCTACCAATTTGGAAGGTGATACCCGATTTTTTGACAGCTTCTGCCATGATTCGACCTTCTGAAATGGTCAACGATGTGGGTTTTTGCAAATAAACATGCTTACCTGCTCGTGCGGCATGAATGGCACACAAGGCGTGCCAATGGTCAGGCGTACTGATGGTGACCGCATCAATGTCTTTATTCAACAACAATTCGCGATAATCAGTATAGGTTTTTACGCCATCGAAAGGTTTGCCGTCTCTTTTAGAATAGTAGTTATTGACTAAGGTCTTGCCTTCGCCAACCCTTTTCGTATCTAAATCGCAAACAGCGATGATTTGGGCACTTTTGTATTGCCAAACACCCGGCATATCATGTCCGCGTGAAATACGTCCTACACCAATACAGCCGATATTGATGCGATTACTGGGTGCATTTTTACCGAAAACGGAAGCAGGAACAATGGAAGGTAAACCGAGTGCGATACCCGTCTTTGCAGTGTTTACGAGAAAACTTCTGCGTGAGAGCGTTGTTTTTTTCATGATGTGTGCTTTTACTATTCAAGTTGTTTAATAATTAATTTATAAGTGTGAATATATACCTAATTGAGGAAGATTTAGAATAAGTGTAAAAAAAAACAATTTTATGAATCATAGATTTTAGATGAAATTCGCATCCTATCGCTTAAAAGAAGAGAGGTTCACGACATAACATGCTGTGAACCTCTCTGATGAATAATCGTATTTCGAAATAAAAAGGCGTTTCTTAGAAACTTATTGATGCTGCCAAATCTAAAACCGCACTATTGGCTTCATTGATTTTCATTGTCGCTAAGTCAGGTGTATAATCCAAAGGTTGTGCATTGATAAAAGAGACATCTGTAATACCTGCAAAACCAAAGATTGCCCGTAAGTAAGATTCTTGGAAATCCATGACATTCATAGGACTGCCGACGCTGTAATCGCTCCCACGAGATGTAATACAAATCATTTTTTTGTTTTTAGCTAAACCTTCAACACCCGTCGCGGTGAATTTGAAAAGGATGCCTGGTTGCATAATGACATCAATGTAATGTTTCAGTTTATAAGGCACTGAAAAATTCCACATGGGTGCTGAAATAACATACATGTCAAAAGATACAAACGCTGTGGCAATGTCTGTGACTTCATTCCACATAAATTGACTGGCTGTGTCCAAAGTAGCACCCGCTATTGTCATGTATTTGGCTTCAGTGACGCTTTGATTGAGCGTCGGTAAATTCAACTGAAAGAGATCTAAGTCTTCAACAATTAAATCAGGATGTTTACTTTTGAGCGAGTTGATAAACTCATTTGCGATACTGGTTGTCCGCGATTTTTCACCTCTTGGAGAGGCGATGATGTGAAGTAGCTTCATTATGCTGGTTTAATTAATGTGTTAAGGTTAAGCACCATTGCTTAACTGGTTACAAAACTAAACAATGTTAATTTAAAAAACACAATTATTTTTTTTTAAAATGCAAATGTTTTGTTTCTTAATTCATTAAATGCCAATATTTTGTGATAATAATTACCCATTTTTTGCGCCTAATTCTCATTTAAAAATAAATGAAAAGGGCATTTTTACTGAGGGGGTACTTTTCATAAAAACCTTATCTCCATACCACCTAAATATTCCTGATAAACGCCAAATGCTTTTTGTATCTCATTTGACAAATCTTTTGAAATCGGTTCAAACGGCATCAGTTCTATCTCAACATATTTCGTTTTCATCTTGCGTTTCCAAATCCCAATGACTTGACCATGATGAACAATAATGGGTGTAAAAATACCATTTGAGGAAATCGCTTGTTTTGTATATTCTAAAGGCAAAGCGGCTGTTCGGTCTGTGTAACTCACCATGTATTCATCGAAAGCAGGGAGTAAAAGAATGTCTTTTTGCACTTTTTCAATGGTTTGTGAAGGCAAAATGTAATAAATCGTCTTGTCAATTGCCAAAGTTTCTAATTCGTCTTTGATAAACGCAACCGCTTTTCGAGATTCTGTAACAGTCAGTCCACTCCACCAAGAAAAGTCTTTTAAAGTGGCCGGTGAATGGCTTTGAAAATACAAAGTAGCCAATTTAGCTAAGGCTTCGTCTCTAAGTAAAGGCTTTGTCATTGGCGCACGTTTATCTAAAAGAGTATAAGTTAACTGTTTGCCTTTGCGAATACCGCTGCAGACCAAACCTGTTAATTCTGCATGAAACATAATGTGCGCCGCACGTATATCACTTGCAATAATACCATGATTTTCAAGCGTTTGCATGAGTTCATTGCGTGTCAGATTGGGTTGTTCTGTCAATGCTTTTTCGATAATAGTATTGGATTTATCCCGTATTGAAAAGTCAAGTCCCAGTCGTTGATTGTAGCCCACTACAATTTTCTCAATTTGTGGTCTCGACAGTTCCAACATCCAACGGATATTCGTGGGTGAGACCAAATGCCACGTTGGACGGAGTAAATGTGTCCTCAAAACTTCGCCATTGTTTAAAGCCGCTTCAAGCGTTCCTTCGGTTTGATTCGGCAAACGAACACCCAAAGCCCATTTTGACATTTCATAGTCTTGCGCTTGCATAGCACCCATCCAAGCGACTAATTCGGTAGGGGAATTGGCTTCTGCTGCATGGATTTGTTGGTTTTGCAATCGTTGTTTTATTATTTCATTCTTCATTGTTGATACTTTATAGCTAAGAAGTACTTCTAAAATCTACGATGACGAATAAATACTGAGGGGATATTTATGACATCATTCATAATTCCTCTTCCTTTTCATTAAACTTCAATCCAATTTCCAATTTTTCAATCGTTTTTGCAATACGATTTACTTTGGTTTCCAATCGTTTAGCGTCATAAATCCAATCAATATAGGCTTTTTGATGTGTTTCTGTTAAAGACATAAAAAAGGTGTGTGCATTGGGTGCATCCAACAAACAAACCATCAATTCGTCGGGAATACTGAGGGGGGTATTGTCGGCATATAATATAACGTGTACAACATCACCCGCCTCCTTTTTGATGACCTTTCTGATGGCAGCTTTAACAGGTAAAAACAAGTTGCCGTTGCCGATGGGCATCAAATTGTATTGCTTGATTTCGTAACCATCTATCGAACCACGTACTTTGACCCAACCGAAATGGGCGTGTTTGTCGGGTCGAATCTCTGGCACTTCGGTATATGTCCAACCACCTTTGCCTTTCATTTTTTTGAGCAAATAGGATTGATTCACTAAAGGTGCTTCCATGTTGTTTTCTTTAAAAATATCAACTATTTTATCGTAATCTTAGGGGCATGCGCAAAACTCTGCCACGCTGCTTCTGCCTTTTCTTTTGTCATTTTACCATTAAAAACCAACCAACGATAGCGCAATGTATAGGTTTTGCCAGGCTCTAAAAGCCAATCTTTATCTTTTGTTGGGGCAAACATGGCGTACATATCGCCGCGATTGTATTGGTTTTCGGGCCAAATACGCAATGGTTCGGGATGATTGTAATTGGCAGGATATGACATCATCACAGCGCCAGCATAAGCATCATCTATTGCACCTTGAACGATGCACCAACGTGCATTTGTACCATCCGATTCCTTTCTGTTTTTACCTTCAGATGTCAATACCTCACTATTTTTGTTGTCCCATTTTTCAGTTGTCCGCCAACCTGTTCCTGCATAGCGATATTCAAGCAATTTGACAGGGCTTTGCGAAGCACAATTGAGTTTTGACGTATAATCCATGATATAATAATCGGCATTGTCATCGGGGCGATAAATGCGGACAGTTTGAATTTCATTGATTGCCACCTTTTCACTGCCATCTTTTTTGAAAGCCACATGCTCTTGCAAAGCCTCATATTCTGCAAAAACACCCCCCTCAGTATTTGAGGTAAATTTAGCAAAACGAACCGTGCCTTGACGACCTTTTATATTCCAAAAATCAACGGTATCCTTTTCAAACAAGACGTGTGTCCAAGCATTCCATACACCATAATGATGATAATGGTCGGGCGGCTGAATGCGGGTCAAAACTTGTCCTTTTGGTGACCACAATGGATGAATAAAGCCGCTGCGTTTGAAAGCTGTATCTTGTCCTTTGGGCGGAAAAACGGTTTTGTAAACGTAACTCAAAAGGTTGTGATTGTTGGCATTTATGGTCAAAACCCCATCTTCAAAAAGAGTGTGCATGGGCTCAATGGATGCAATGTTTCCTTGATTGAGTTGAAAAATACGCTTAGATGTTCCGTTTTTATCGTTTTTTATAATCCAATGCAAGAGCCTGTTTTCGCTTTGACTGATTTGAAATGGCGTGGACACAGTTTTGCCACCGACTATTTCGACCAATGACAATGAACTTTCAGATAGAAAAGTCAGAGCATCTAAATTGACGCTGACAGGAATATTGACTCCCTTCCCGACTTTATCGGGATTTCGTTCCTCAACAGTATTTGAAGGCATCTCGACTTCAAACGTTGCAATTTTTTGAGCAAAAACGTTTAACGATGTTGTGAGACTTAGGAGTAAAATGATTATGATGCGCATAATGATTGTTTAATTTTAATGTTAGTTTAGTTTTTAAAATAAAGAATGGAAAAGGTAAGAATAATGCCAAAATTTGTACTTTTAGGCAGTCAAAAAATACGGTGTTTTTCCTTAAAACACGTCGAACAACCCAATTTCTTCATTCATCAAACCACATTATGAAATATTTACTCTTACTCCTTTCTTTTACTTTTCTAACTTCGGCGACTTATGCCCAACGGTTTAAAAAAATATTCAACGGCAAAGACCTAACAGGCTGGACAATCAACGGTACTGAAAAATGGTATGTCGAAAACGGTGAACTCGTTTGCGAAAGCGGACCTGACAAAAAGTATGGTTATCTTTCAACCACAGCCAATTACCACAACTTCATTTTGACACTTGAATTTAAACAAGAAGCCGATGGCAACAGCGGTGTTTTTGTCCGTTCAGGCATAGAAGGCGTTAAAATCAGTGGTTGGCAAGTTGAAGTTGCGCCTTTGAACCACAACACGGGCGGCATTTATGAGTCTTACGGCAGAGGTTGGATCATAAAACCCAATCCATTGCATGAAAAATACCTAAAAGTTGGTCAGTGGAACAAAATGAAAATTCATGTACAAGGCGACCAAATAACGACATGGCTCAATGGTCATATGATGGTGGATTTGAAAGATGAAAAGTTCGGCAAAGGCGTTGGTTTTATCGCTTTGCAGATACACGACGGCGGCGGGATAAAAGTGCGCTGGAAGAAACTGAAGGTGAAGGAGTTGAAATAATGTATTCAACACCTAACTGTATCGCCTCGCAATGACGAAGGAAAGCGCGCTATGACGAAGGAAATACGGAGGGGGGGGGGTACAAGTTGCAGAACTCTAAACTCAAGTTGTAGAAGTCAGTAACCCAAGTTCTAGAACTCTAAAGTGAAGTTCTAAAACTCTAAAGTGAAGTTCTAAAACTCTAAAGTGAAGTTCTAGAACTCTGAAGTGAAGTTCTAAAACTCTGAAGTGAAGTTCTAAAACTCTAAAGTGAAGTTCCAAAACTCTGAAGTGAAGTTCTAGAACTCTGAAGTGAAGTTCTAAAACTCTGAAGTGAAGTTCTAAAACTCTAAATTGAAGTTCTAGAAGTTAGTACCCCAAGTTGTCGAACTCTGAAGTAGCGTTTTAGAAGTAGGTAACCCAAGTTGTAAAACTCTAAAGTCGAGTTGTAAAACACTAAAGTCAAGTTTTGAAAGTTAGGTTACTGACTTGAAAAGCTTATATTTTATTCAAAAATCAAAGTTTTAATAAAAACATCTAACCAATAATCTAATTTTTATGAAGAATACCAACGAATCCTCTCGACGAGGCTTTTTAAAAAAATTCGCAACAACATCGGCAGTTATGGCGACAGGCTCGAATGTTTTTGCGGCGGAAAACAAATACGCCACTTTTGAATCACTGTACCGACAACGGTTTGCTGCCAACGACAATATCAATATCGCATTGATTGGCGCGGGTGGCATGGGTGGACAGGACGCAATTACAGCTTTAAAAGTGCCTGGCGTGAAAATCGTGGCAGCTTGTGATTTGTACGATGGGCGTTTGAAAGACGCTAAAACGAAGTGGGGCGCAGACCTTTTTACAACCCGCAGCTACAAAGAAATCCTCAATCGGAAGGATATTGATGCCGTGATTGTGGCAACGCCTGACCATTGGCATCAACAAATTTCGATTGATGCGATGAAAGCGGGCAAACATGTGTATTGCGAAAAGCCGATGGTTCATGCTATTACGGAGGGGTCGGCTGTCATCCAAGCGCAGAAGGAAACGGGTATGGTTTTTCAAGTAGGTAGTCAAGGCGTGTCGTCATTGGGCAACGAAAAAGCACGAGAATTGCTGAAAGAAGGCGTGATAGGTGATTTGAATTATGCCGAAGGTTTTTGGGCAAGGCATTCACCGTCAGGTGCTTGGCAATATCCGATTCCCGCCGATGCATCACCTGAAACGGTGGATTGGGAGACGTATATCAGCAACACAACGAAACGTCCGTTTGATAAAACGCGGTTTTTCCGTTGGCGCAATTACATGGATTATGGTACGGGTATGTCGGGCGATTTATTTGTGCATTTGTTTTCAAGTCTGCATTTTATCACCAATTCTATGGGACCGAATAAGATTTATGCGGCAGGTGGTTTGCGCTATTGGAAAGATGGACGTGAAGTGCCTGATGTGTTGTTGGGGACATTCGATTATCCGCAAAGTGCGGCGCATCCGTCTTTCAATTTGTCTTTGCGCTGCAATTTTATTGATGGTACAAGTGGTACAACCTACTTGAAATTGGTCGGCAGTTTAGGCTCAATGGACATTACTTGGGACAGCGTGACTGTGAAACGCAACAAAGATGCGTCGAGCGACGACCCTTTTATGATTGAACAAATGAAAAAAGCAGGTAAGACTGTTTCAGATAGAAAACGCATTCTACCACCTGAAGAATATACTTTTTCAGCCGAAAAAGACTATTTGGGTGGACCGTATGACCATTTTGCTAACTTTTTTAATGCCATTCGGACAAAAGGAAAGGTGACGGAAGATGCGACATTTGGGTATCGGGCGGCGGCTCCTGCGCTTTTGTGCAACGATAGTTACAATCAAGACACGGCGATTCGGTGGAATCCAGAAACAATGCAATTAATTAAAAAATAGTTCCCCTAAATCCCCAAGGGGACTTTTTTATGGACGTTCGGTGTATTGGAATTCGGTAATTTAAAACAGCGAACGTCACGAAAAAGTCCCCTCCGGGGATTTAGGGGGCAAAAAAAAACAAAATCATGAAATTTTTATCTTTCATTTTAGCAATCATTGTCCTTGCATCTTGCAACGATACTAAAAACACAGCCGCTTCAACAGCCGGTGATTCAACAGCTATCAGCCTTTTCGATGGCACAACGTTTAAAGGTTGGCACAACTACAACGATACAGGTGCTATCAAAAGTTGGACAATCGAGGATGGTGCATTGGTTTGTCTCGGCACAGCCAAAGATGCACATGGCGGCGATATTGTCACCGATAAGGAATACGAAAACTTTGAATTGAATTGGGATTGGAAGATGACCCCGACGGGTAACAGTGGCGTTATGTATCACGTTGTCGAAGATGCAAAATACCAAGCACCTTATCATACAGGTCCTGAATATCAGATGATTGATGATGTGGGTTTCCCTTCAAAATTGGAAGAATGGCAAAAAACAGGTGCAGATTATGCCATGAATTTGGCAAACGATAAGAAAAAAGTAAAACCTGTTGGCGAATGGAACAGCAGTAAAATCATTTTCAACAAAGGAGCTGTTGAACATTGGCTCAATGGTGAAATGATTGTCTCTTTTCAAGCATGGGACGACAAATGGAACAACGAAAAAGCCACAGGCAAATGGAAAGATTTTCCCGATTATGGTTTAGCAAAAAAAGGACGTATTGCGCTGCAAGACCATGGGAATAAGGTTTATTTTAGGAATATTATGGTGAAAGAGTTGTAAAAAATATGAGGGCGACCGTAAAGGTCGCCCCTAACATAATCTATCAATATTATTAGTTTGTAGGGTCAATCTTTACGGTTGCCCTCTTTTAAGCGGATGATATTATTCTCAAAGTCCCCCGCTCACTTACGTTTTGCAATTGGAATATCTTTTGCTTAATATTGCTTTTTAATATTAAATCTCTGAACATGTTAAAAACTACTTCCCATATCTCTATCAAAAAACCTTGTTCTGAAAATTGGGAAACCATGACACCCAATGAAAAAGGAAAACATTGCTTCTCATGTCAAAAGACTGTTGTTGACTTTACAACGATGACAGACAGTCAAATCATCCATTATTTCCAAACTTATCAAGGCAAGACGTGTGGACGTTTCTTAGAAACACAATTGAACAGACCTGTTTTACCGCCTGTTTTGCCAAAGAATCAAACACGTTGGGCGTGGTTGTTTTCTGTTTTGTTGTTGCCGATGAGTGCGAAAGCACAGCAGACAACAGAATTTAATATTGAACAAGTCTCACAAGAAGTGAAAGAACTGGTTGTCTTGAAAGAAAAAACAGCTCATAAAGTGAACGTTCCAATGAAAGGCAAGAAAGCCGAAGAAGATAAATTAGACTTTAATCTTCAATCCTTAGCAATGACTTTGACCGGTGATGTTGATAGAGAAGAAACGCCGCCACCACCAACCAAATGGTTTAAAACTTCAGAAGAGATTTTACAGGACTGGGTTACGGGTTTAAAAAGTTTATTCTTGTATGTTTTGTCTTTTTTTAAATAACCCTCAAATCTATCACCCCCTCAGTATAAGAAGGCTAAGAACAATAACCGCAATCAAATAAATAAGGAAAGTGGGTAGGTATTTATTCCCAAACAAAACAGTGAGATGTAAGTATCTTAAAAATGAGAAGGCTGTTATTAACAGACATAACAAAAACATAATCGGCTTTAATCCAGGCGTGCAAGGTCCTCCTGTTTCAGATACTGCAACTATGATTGTGATTATTGGATAGAAAAGTATGGCGCGGATGAGTCCTCTTGTTTCTATTTCTTTCATTTCAAAGACAATTGAAGTTGTCATTTTTTTTAACGCAATTATAAAAGTATTGTTTTGCAAAAAAAGAGGGAAGCTGTTGCCCCCCTCAGTATTTGAACTTTCATAAACCATTTCACCTATCAGCATCCAAAGCCAAATACACCCCATTCGTCCATCCAAAACCATCTTGCAAAGGATATTCACCGCCACCCGCTTCAATGTCTTGGACATAGACATTGTATTTCTCTGTCATTTTACCCGTTTTTTGATAAATGGCTCGATTGGCAAGCAACCAATGGTTTTTAATTTTATTAGCCAAATCATCAAAACCATAGTTGCGCAAACCTTTATAGGTTATCCATTGCAAAGGAGCCCAACCATTCGGCGCATCCCATTGTTGACCTGTGTTTTTTAGGGTTGTCGTAACACCGCCTGTTTGTAGGAATTGTTGTTCAATAATGTCCGCTATTTTTGCCGCTTTTTTAGGCGAAGCCACATTGAAAAACAAAGGAAAAGCGGCTGCCAATGTATAATGTTCTGTCTTTTTGCCTTCTACAAAGTCATAATCGAAGTAAAAACCCTTCTCTTCATCCCAACAATAAGCATCAAGTGCATCTTGCCGTTTGGTCGCTGAACCGTGATAACCAGCCGCTTTAACAGCTTGCCCCGAAAGTTGGTATGCTTCTGCCAAAGTGATTTCCAAATGAAAAAGCAGACAATTTAAATCAACAGGAATAATATCGGTGGTATGAATCGTCGAAAGGTTTTGACCGTCTTTGAACCAACGACTGCTGAAATCCCAACCTGATTCGGCGGCAGCACGGATATGTCGGTACGTATCAATCTTAGGAAGATTTTGAATCTTCCTAAGATTCTCCGCTTCTTGCGCTGTATCTACATCTTCTTTATACGATTCTGGACGTGGCGTATCATTTTCATCCCAATAACGATTCAAAACAGAACCATTTGGCAGGATAACGCAATGACGAGACGTATCGGATACCTTCGAGGTATCCGATACGTGTGTGTCTGAACCGAGCATCCAGAAAGCATATTCTTTTTCTAATTCTGGTAAATAACGCACCAAAACGTCTTTGCCCTTTTCTTCGCTCAACAGTTTAACCATCAAAGCATAAAAAGGCGGTTGAGACCGACCTATATAATACGTGCGGTTGCCATTCGGTATATGTCCAACGGTATTCAATAAATAAGAGAAATTATTGACCATGTTTTCAATCATATCCGCCCGTCCAGAAACTTGTAAACCGAGCATCGTGAAGTAACTGTCCCAATAATAAATCTCTCGAAACCGACCACCGGGAACGATGTACGGATGGGGTAGTGGAATGAGCGAACTTTCCGCCGTATCAGGTGCGCGGGTAAGGACTTGCCAAAGGGCATTGATGTGTGTTGTAATGTCTTTAGACATATCACTTTCAAAATCCGCCCCATTATTGGTAGGCAAATCGAAATGGTTGTTTACGAAACCGCTTAAATTGAACCCCTCAGTATCTTTGGCTTTTTCGTAGTTTTCTTGAATGGTTTCCAAGGGGAATTTAGGCAAACAATCTGGAAATGTTTTGCCATCAGAAAGAATGTTGTTCATTTGGACGGCTTCGAAAAGTTGTCCGAGTTCAAATATTTGCATATTGTTGTTTTTTGGAACACATAGCCACATAGGACACATAGTTTTTATATTTTCATTGCTAAAAACAAAGAAAAACTATGTGCTCTATGTGACTATGTGTTAAATTTTAAAATTATATAAGTCCATTGTTTAATGCCCACCCGAAGTAGCCTTTACAATCGTTTCGTTATCCGTGGGTTTATGCAATTTATTGAAAAAGTATAAACAAATCAACAACAAACCAATCGGTAAAAGAGAGAAATAAAACGCTGATTCGCCACCATACGATTCAAATATATGACCTGTAATGATAGAGCCTGTTGTACCACCTAAAGCGGAAAAGACAACAATCAAACCCGACATTGTCGCATGTTTTTGTGCGGGTAAACTGCTCAATATCAATGAATTAATAGCTGGATAAATAGGTGCAAGTAATAAACCAATCAATGGAAATACAAATGCGCCCAAAGGAGCCGTTGACCAACCTGTGACTTCTTTTGTACCGACATTTTGAGCCAAAGGAATAGCAACTAAAACCAACACCGCCGCCGTTGCTAAACAAATTGTCAAAACCTTATACCAATGATATTGTCGCAAAACAAAACCTGCTAAAAAACGTCCTACGGCTGTGGAAATTGCTAAAATACTTGCCATTTGGATGCTTAAAGTGGTTGGTAAATGCAAGACTTGACTGTTAAAAGTCGGCAACCAACTCATGATGCTTTGTTCAATCAAAACATAGAGAAATGCGCTGCCGATAAAGACCATAACAATGGGCAAAACAGCTAATTTGAACATATCCGCGAAGTCTTCCGTCAAGGGTTTTGATGTTTCGACTTGTACAGACGACTCGTCAAGTGGTGCGGTGAACAATAAAAGGAACGCCGCTACTGATATACCCGCCAAAAGATAATAAACATTCACCCACGCGGTGGATTGCGGATTGTTGTTGTCCACAAATGAAGCGAACACAAAATACCCCGTCAGTACACCGACCATAAAAAAGGATTCTAAGAAGTTCATAAAACTGGCGTGGTCTTTTTCATTGCTTGTGATGATGCCGATGGTTGCAAAAGCAGATACTTTTATCAAGGCAAAACTCGCACCTACTGCTGCAAAAAGCAGTTTTGTTGTCCCAAAGCCAGGGAATATTGCCATCATGAGACAAGCAAAGGCGACAAAAGCTAAGGCAATCAGCATCGAGCGTTTGTAGCCAATTCTAACAATATATGAAGCCACTAAAAAGGAGACAATGGCAATAGTGAGGTCTTTATATGCCTCTAAAATGCTGGCATCGCCTTGAGAAATGCCATAATTGTTTTGCACTTGTAAGATAACAGTGCCGACACTGTTGAGTAAAATCGCAAAAACGAAGTAATTGAGAAAGAGTGAAAGTTTGATTTTCCAGTTAGTCATAAGTTGGTAACGATTAGTTTTTATTTATACATTATTGTCGCTCAAAACTATCTTTTTTTGCTCAAATAGTTGATATAAAAAAGTAAATTTGTCCATTCTTCCACCATATTTAAAAGACCAATGACACTTCCAGAACTTCAAGGACTCATCTCCGCCAATAAAACGCAAGAAGCCATCGCCATCATGGCAAAAGCCATCGGTGACAAAAACACTCAATTGCGTGACGACCTCGTGATGCTCAGTTCGCAAATATCGCGGAACGAAACCCTTTTTATGCGTGGGTTGATTAAAACAGATGATTATGCGATGGCAGGAGCACAATCCATACGCGCTATTTTAGCCATTCTTGAAGAAGTAAATCAAGGAAGTTATTTGGAAAACATGCCTTCTGGCAATACCAACGTTGATAATAACGCCCCTGTTTTTGTAGAGAAAAGAACGAAAATACAGTTTTTGGCAGCCAATCCCATTGACACATCTAAACTGGAATTGGAAAGAGAATACATTGAAATCAGAAAAATATTCAAACAACACGAAAGCGAATTTGTAATCGTCGAAGCGTTTGATGTGACACTCGAATCGTTTTTTGAAGCTATTTTTCAAGAAAAGGCGCAGATTGTTCAGTTTTCAGGCATGGCAGACGTGACAGGATTGATTCTCAATCGCAAAGACGGTACGTGTCATCCCGTCTCTTATGAGTATTTGGCAGCGACTTTTAAACTCTTTCGCAACCATGTGGAATGTGTTTTTATCAATACCATGTTTTCTGATATTTTTGCAAAGGTCGTTTCTCGATTCATTCCTTATGTGATTGGTATCAAAGATATGATTTCAGATATTGATGCCATCACTTTTGCAGGCGGTTTTTATACGGCTTTGTCATTCGAAAAAAATTACCTCAAAGCCTTCAATCAAGGCAAAGATTTGTTGATTCAAACAAGAATGCAAGCCATCAACCCAGATATTCCTCGCTCTTATGGCATCACAAACAAAGACAAAACAGATGCCGAGCAAATGGCAGAATTGAAAAAGATACCTTATGTATTGTTTATGAATGGCATTGCGGCATATGAAAATGATACGACGCCTGATGATTTTCCAAAACCGACGAAAGACCATAAAATAAAAGAGCACCCCCTCAGTATAAACAGTGTTTTATAGCTGAAATGCTTTAAAGGGAAGTATAAAAAATAATATACCTAATTCCGAAGGAATTGAATATGAATAACCGTAGATGAAATCTACGGGTTTGCAGTAGGCAGTCACACAACTCTGAAAGAGTTGAATATCAATTAATTAGAGTGAATGTACATTCAACTCCTTTGGAGTTGGGAGACAAACTTTCGACGCAGCCGTAGATTTCATCTACGGTTATTCATATTCAATTCTTTCAGAATTTTGGGTACACTATTTTTTGTTTGCTTTAACTTCATTCCTGTTTACTTTGACTTCATTCCTGTTTGCTTTAATTTCATTCCTGTTTGCTTTGACTTCATTCCTGTTTGCTTTGACTTCATTCCTGTTTACTTTAATTTCATTCCTGTTTGCTTGAACCTCATTCCTATTTGAAAAACACTTTTGTTAAGCCCAAAAATATCAAAAACAGATGCTTTCAAAATATTTCCAATGCTGAAACATACCGTTTTCTCGATGAATATTTACGTTTAATAAACAACCTTTTTGATAGGCGACTATTCTATCATATAGGCATACTTTTTGAGCCTTCTTATGGAAAAATATTTCCAATCGTCCTTTAAAATATTTGTATCATGGGACAAGTCGTTATGAATGCTTTTGCAAAATTGGGTCAAGATGTTTTAGCCGTTTATGCCCTAAATGTCATCACTTTGATGACCGAAGATGCTCAATTTACTTCCCTAACGCCTCAAATCGCCTTATTAAAAGATTGTTATGATGCTTACATGCCTGCATTATCAAACAATGTCAACGGTGGTCGGATAGCCACAGCTGAAAAAGACAAATGCAAAGAAACCTTGATAAACGAACTACGCAGCCTTGGGAATATGGTGGATTACTTAGCGCAAGGTGAGAAAAACATCATCAGGACTGCAGGCTTTACACCCCGCAAATCAGCCACATCTTATACGGCTTTGGTCGCCCCCTCAGTACAAAAATATATTGTTGATGGACCATCCAGCACGGTCACAATTCAATTGTCCAAAGTCGCAGGCGTCACCCAGTTTGCCATCTCAAAACGCATCATCGTCGAGGGAGAAGACACCCCGTGGATAAATGACGATTATGCCACCGCCCGCCGATTCAAATTAAGCGATTTAGTGGTTGGTAAAACCTATAAATTTCGCATTTGTGCCATTGGCAAAGGTGGGTTGGTTAGTCCGTGGTCGAGGGTTTTGGAGGTGTTTGTGGCTTGAAATGTTGTAACGTTTTTTAGAAAGCCTACTTCTTGAATTGGGGAGTGGGCTTTGTTATAAAAAGGGTACCCCTCAGTATTAAAGTCCTTTTAGACTATAAGATGTATTAAATATTAGGAACTCAATAATTAATTTTCTATTTCGCATTATAAAGTTTATTTATTGTTAAAAGTTTTTATTTTTGTGGATTGATGAAGCATGTTTAAAGAAAGTGTGCGGAAATTAAAAATTCAGGAAATTAAAAAATAAAAAACGTATAAATAAATGAAGACAGTAGAACGAGTAATCCATTTTTATGAAATAGGATTTGCAAATGAAGAAAAACCACTTTACAAAGACATTTTAAAAGAGGTTTTTCAAAAAATTATAGCAATAAATAATGATTCATCTAAATCTCGATTTAATAGAGCAAATGATTATATCATTTATACTCAAGATGTTATTTTTATACCGAGAAAAAAATAATTCAAGGTAAAGTATTAAGGATAAGTATGGATTCGTTCCCACAAATTATTGATATATCAGAAGATATAATTCGAGATATTGAGGTAAACGATAGTGATGGATTAGTAGAAACAAGTCATTTTATGGTTGATTATAACTTATCTCATTCTATTATTTTAGCAATGGAACATAATCATCAAGGAGGCAAATCAAATGATTTATTGAAATACATTAATTTTGTTAGTTCTAAATATGGAATCGATAAAATAATGATTGAGCCTTATATTAAAGATAGTTTAGAGACGTTTGTAGAAAGAATTCAAAGATGTGCTTATTTTCGAGCAAGAGTTAAAAAAGAACATATACCTGCCATTCAAAACCTAAACGGGAAATTATATACAGCACTTGACACGGCTCAAGAACTTGGTAAAAGCGATATTGTAGAAATTCTTTTAACATCAGATTATAGGAAAAAAGGAGAAACAACAGCAATGACAAATCTTGTAAGAGATTTAGCAAGGAGACTGTTCAATCAAAGGTCTTTTGCAAAGAATTTTGAAGTTTTAGAAGCAAAAGCGGAAGATTCTGACAATTTTCATAGATTAGAAATATTTGATTTATTATCAGATAAATTGAAAAGTTTAGTTCGAGTTCAACGAAGAGATAGAGTAAAAGTTATTATTAGTTCAGATATGTTTCTTAACTTAGAGATTGAAATAAATCGTCATTTTAAATGAAAAAGAGAATATTGTCTGTAATTGATAGATATTTAGAATATCCTATTTTAAGTGATATTCTTACATTTGGTATTTTCAAATTAATTTCGTTAATGCTATGCTCTTGGTTGAATTTTTGTATTATCATTGCAAAAGATACAACCCTTCAATCGCTATTAAATGAATTAGTATCTTCTTCAATCGGGATAAGCGGATTTATTATAGCTCTTTTTACAATTATTGTAGCATTTAGAGAAAGTGCTGGGAATAAAAATAATGAAGAAAAAAACAATGGATTTGTCTGGATACTTAGGGGGAAATATTACAAAAATATTGTTAAAGTTTTTTCTCAGGCATTCCTTTCATCGGTATTTGCATTTGTCTTTTTCAGTTTTTTGGAGATTGCTTGGGCTAATTTTGATAATCAATTGGCTTTAGATTTAGTGGTTTTTGGATTATTAATTCTTGTTATGTCAATGCTTCGTTGTTTTCTTATACTTAGTAAATTAGTTCAAATAGAAATAGAACAAAATTCATAGATAAAAAGGTTATTTAAAGAATTCTTCTACACGTACACATTGGCGCAGAGTCTTCCCAAAATAAACCCTTCAACCTATTAGGGAGCAAACAAAAAATAGCCTACCCACAATTCCGAAGGAATTAAATACGAATAACCGTAGATGAAATCTACGGAGTAAGTCGTACCACAACTCTGAAAGAGTTGAATATAAAGCGGTTATTCCTATTCAATTCCTTCGGAATTGTGAGACTGTCTGCTATTTTTCCGTAGATTTCATCTACGGTTATTCGTGTTCAATTCCTTCGGAATTTTGGGTAAACTATTTTTGTATCGCGCTTTAATTAATGAACAACAATGCCAGCTTCGGTGTTTCCACCGAACTTTTCCATTATAAGGGTCTTCAGACCCGCGAAATAAAAACAAAAGCCCCCCTCAGTATAAATCCTGAAAAGCCCTATAAACATTTGTTTCACAGGGCTTTTTGGTATAGCTTTGCAAGAAAATATAGGAACTATGAAATTTGTAAATGTAAAAAACGATTTTGCGTTCCGCAAAATATTTGGTAACGAAAACCGAAAAGAAACGCTTATTTCTTTCCTTAATGCCGTGCTTGATTTTCACGGAGACCAGCGCATCACCGAGGTAACGATACTCAACCCCTATCAACTGC
>JAYVFS010000149.1:0-12229 GCA_043772905.1 Saprospiraceae bacterium
ATGTCGATTATTTCAGGATTCAACAGCATCCCGATATACCCGAACTTAATTACAGAATTGCTGCTTAGTTTGATACTTTATTTCTTTAACGTTCCTTAGCAGTTAAAATATCGGAAGCCGCAGGGGTATAACCAATATAAACTGTTTTACAAGCGGGTAGCGAAACGGTTGGCAAAGCATTGATTGTCACCGTTTGGCTCGCTGAATTCGAACATCCATTCCCATCAGTGTAAGTATAAACAACAGAATGATTGCCAACGCTTAATAAGGGTACGTCAAAACGTGTTGTCTCAACTCCGTCAACTGTAAATATACCACCAATTGGCGAACCTGACAATGTAAAGGCTAACGCACCATGACAATAGCTTGCGTTTAAACCCGTGATAGAAACGGTTGGGCATATAGTAGGTGTATTGTATTTCGCAATATAGCTCAACCCCGCAACAGATGTTGGCGGCGGTA
This sequence comes from Saprospiraceae bacterium, assembly GCA_043772905.1. Classification (GTDB taxonomy): domain Bacteria; phylum Bacteroidota; class Bacteroidia; order Chitinophagales; family Saprospiraceae; genus JAAFJT01. The sequence continues at coordinate 463 of JAYVFS010000149.1, forward strand.
CATCGGTTAAAACACCGCCTGCGTAAACAATCGTACCGCTCACAGCCGTAGCATAGATAACGCCGTTTAAACCCATATCCAAAGCTGACCATGCTGTGCCGTTCCATTTGGTTATGTGCTCCAACCCTGAAACGGCTGTGCCACCTGTCCCAACGCCCGTAAATTCGCCACCAACATAAATATCAGAGCCGCTCAAGGTGATACTATTGACTATGGCATTTAAACCTTTATCTAAAGCTGACCAAGCCAAAGTTAGGGTGTTATATTTTGCTATATAATTCAATCCTGGAACCGATGTGGCAGTCTGATCAACATTATTAAATCCGCCGCCAATATAAAGGTCTGTACCATTCGCAGTAATCACATTTACGAAATTGTTTAAACCTTTATCCAAAGCTGACCAAGCCGTGCCGTTCCATTTCGCTATGTAGTTCAAGTCCGAAACTGCCGTGCCACCTGTACCAACAGCCAGAAAAGAACCGCCAACATAAACGTTGCTACCATTCACTGCAATTGCAAATACAGCAGAGCTTACAGAATTGAATAAACCCATATCCAAAGCTGACCAAGCTGTACCATTCCATTTCGCTATATTATTCAATCCAGTTACCGCCACACCTCCTGCACCAACTTCCGTAAAAGAACCGCCAACATATACGTCTGTCCCGCTTACTGCTATTGCAGAGACCCGACCAGCTAAACCCTGATCCAAAGCTACCCAAGCCGTGCCGTTCCATTTGGCTACGTTGTTCAACCCGCCACCTATATCCCCTCCAATATAAATATCTGTCCCACTTATCGCAATTGCTCTAACCGTACTGTTGAAATGTACACCCATATCCAAAGCCGACCAAGCCGAGCCATTCCATTTAGCTATATGGCTAAGCCCATCTACTGGCGTGCCGCCTGTACCAACAAATCTAAAATCCCCACCTACATAAACGATGCCCGCACTGCTCACTGCCATTGCTCTGACAACGCCGCTTAAACCCATGTCCAAACCACTCCATGGTGAGGTAAGCGGCGGCTCGGCACTAAATACGGGACCGCGTTTAGGGTCAAGTTCGATGTGCCAACCTACGATGTTGAGCGTTAAATCTCGTCCACCGTTAGCAATAGCATCAATATTGAGTGTACCATCTGACATGAGGAAATCAGTTGCAGATGCGGTTTCTGAATGAGCTGCCGTTGCGCTCATTGTGAGTATGAGCAGCAAGCTCATCATTATTGTATTGTTTTTCATTAGCGAATGTTTTTTGAAAATGAAGAAATAAGTTGATTGATTGAATAGAGTGATATGACCGAATACCTCAAAAAACCTCAAACAGTCAAAAAGAATCAAAGAGCGGTCAAAAAGAGTCGGATTCGAGTCTTATCGACAGCGAGAGCAGTCAAAAAGAGTCGGATTTGAGTCTTATAGGACAGCAAGAGCAGTCTAAAAGAGTCGGATTTGAGTCTTAGCGACAGCAAGAGCAGTCTAAAAGAGTCAAATTTGAGTCTCTCCGAATAGCGATGCTGTCGAAATGGTATTCAATCTTATTCTTAGCGAATACCGAAGTAGTCCAAAAGAGTGCTCGAGCAGTCTCGGCGAATAGCAAAAGAGTCAAAAAGACTCCTTTAGCAGTCTCCGCGAATAGTCAACCAGTCAAAAAGAGTGCTCGAGTAGTCTCCGCGAATACCCCTCAGTATAGGAGGCATAAAATCGTATTTTTACAAGCGGTACCTAATAATCTGTCAGTAAGTGTTTCACCCTTTCAAAATCCTTGTGTTGAATACCTGTCAATTCCAAATCGGCGATGTCTTTTAGGAAGATTTGATTCGCCTTTCCTTTATCGGCGGCATCGAACTTCTTGCCTTTCCATTTTTTGTAAATCGCTTCTGCTTTGTCGTATTGATTGTTTAAAAGATAGAATAGACAAATATTCCATCAAAAAACGATACGAAACCGTTCCGTTTTCCCAACGGTGGGTATGAATTTCCCAATGGAGAAGCGTCTTTTTCTATCCTCCCAACGATAAATTTATCCTCCCAACGATAAATTTATCCTCTCAACGATAAATTTATCCTCCCAACGATAATTTTATCCTCTCAACGATAATTTTATCCTCTCAACGATAAATTTATCCTCTCAACGATAAATTTATCTTCCCAGCGATAAATCTATCCTCCCAAGGGTAGAGCTACCCTCTCAAGGATAAATCTATCCTCCCAAGGGTAGCTCTACCCTCCCAAGGATAAATCTATCCTCCCAAGGGTAGAGCTATCCTCCCAAGGATAAATCTATCCTCTCAAGGGTAGAGCTACCCTCCCAACGATAAAGCTATCCTCTCAACGATAATTTTATCCTCCCAACGATAAATTTATCCTCTCAGTGATAACGACTATCCTCACAGCGATAATTTTATCCTCACAATGATAACGGCTATCCTCACAGCGATAATTTTATCGTCTCAACGATAATCTTATCGTCCAATAATAAATTCATATATAATTGGCACAATATTTGTACATTTTTGTATAGGTTTATATCAACCACAACACGAATCTTGCTCATATTAGAATCTAAATTTAGTACTTTTTAAATTCAAAAAAATGAGTCGTCAAAAAACCGTTGCGCCCAATTCTGATATTTGGGAACGCATTAAAACAAAGCAAGCAGAACTACATGGCTTGTACGAAGAAGCCACTCAAGAAATTTTCAAAGAAACTGAGGGTGAAGCTTTTTTGAGTGAAAAGAACGTATCGTATGCTCAATATTGGATAGGAGCGGTCAAAAAGTCACCAAAAGAAGTCACTGGTGAGTATCAAATCAATGATTTTGAAGTGAAAGCTGCATTATTTTCCCAGTTTGTTGAAGTGTATAACACGCACAATGCCGCAGGTGCCCTTTTAGATGCGCCATACGACATCCTGTCAAAAGATGTCTTGCGTTATGCAACAGATGCTAAAAAAGCATTTGGTATTTCTTCAGATGCTGTTTGCAAACAAGCTCTGAAAGATGCCCCTTTGTATCGAAAAGCATCATCTGCCAAATCAAAAGCTGAAAAAGCGGCAGAAAAAGCAGCCGCTGATAAAGTGACCGCTGATAAAAAAGAGGAACTTGCTCTTGTCAATTAATAGTTCTCAAGATGCATTATCTATAATTTCATTCCTTAGAAATGACTGGATAATGCATCTTGGCACTTTTGTATGCGCTTAGAAGCATAATTTCTGTGAAAGCACGGGTACTGAAACGATAGTGTCCGCGCTTTTTTTTGTCAACGACAAGACCTACATTTGCGCCATGGAATTTATGATACAAGACATCGAAGCCTTAATTTTCACGACGGAACATCCCATTACGCTTAAAGAAATTAAAAGTGTTTTGGATGCTACGTATGAAACGGACTTTGCAGAAACTGAAATACTGAGGGGTGTCGAAGAACTGAAAAGTCGCTACACGGAGCCACAATTTTCCTTTGAAATTGTTGAAATTTCAAACGGTTATCAGTTTTTGACAAAAGGGGCTTACCATGCACCTGTCGGTATTTTTTTGAAACAAACGACTAAAAAACGCCTATCCCAAGCCGCTTTAGAAACCCTGTCCATAGTTGCTTACAAACAGCCGATTTCAAAAACAGAAATTGAACAAATACGCGGTGTCAGTTGCGATTATGCCATGCAAAAGTTATTAGAAAAAGAATTGGTCGCCATTCTCGGCAGAAGTGATGCCCCAGGACGACCGCTCGTTTATGGCACAAGCGACAAGTTTATGGACTATTTTGGCATCAAAAGCCTGCGTGACTTGCCAAAACCTAAGGATTTTAAAGAAGTTGAAAACCAAATTGGAGAAAACAGTGAAGCATGAACAACCCCCTCAGTATTTTGTTTATTGAAAAGTGAACCATAGACTGATATTCACCATTAAAATATTCACCATTAATAATATGGAAATTATAGATAAACCACTCGTCAACCGCGTCGCAGAAAGCGGCTTAATCACTTTGAATCTCGAAGACTTTTTCCCGAAAGAAGAAGTCGCTGTTTTCGATATCAAAGACTACCTGTTCATGGAGCTTATTTTGAAAGAAAAAGACTTCCGCGAAGCCTGTAAAAACCATGATTGGGCGCAATACGAAGGAAAACACCTTGTTGTTGACTGCACTGCTGATGCCATTATCCCTGTTTGGGCATATATGCTCGTGGCTGCGCAAGCCGCACCTTTTGCAAAAGACATTTTTCAAGGCGATACCGACAATTTTTATAAAACATACTACGCTAAAAAATTGGCTGATTTCGATGCGTCGCAATATGATGGCAAACGAGTCGTCATAAAAGGCTGTTCCGACAAGCCTGTGCCGCCCGCCGCCTATGTCAATCTGACGCATAAACTGCAACCTTTTGCACAAAGTATTATGTATGGTGAGCCTTGTTCGACAGTGCCAATTTTCAAACGACCGCGTGTTTTGGCTAAATAAAAACAGCCACCTTTTCAAGGGATTTTCGTTCAATATCAGGCACTAACACATCATCTTCAGGGTGCCCGACGGGTAAAAGTAGGAAGGGGCGTTCGTTATCAGGTCTTTTCAAAAGGGTTTTCAAAAAATTCATGGGGCTGGGTGTATGTGTCAAAGTTACCAAACCCGCTTGATGAATGGCTGCAATCAAGAAGCCACAAGCGATGCCAACGGACTCTTGCACATAATAATGTTTCTCTTTTGCCGTACCTGTACTTTGCGCAAACACAACAATCAGCCACGGCGCAATCTCCAAAAAAGGCTTTTCCCAATCTGTTCCCAAAGGCGCAAGGTCTTTGAGCCATTGCTCCGACATCCGTCCGTTATAACTTTCAAATTCTTCTTTTTCTGCCGCCGATCTAATTTGGCTTTTTACTGAGGGGTCACCAATGGCGCAAAAAGTCCACGGCTGTTTATGCGCTCCTGAAGGTGCTGTCGAAGCAGTCAATATCAGTTTTTCGATAACAGAACGCGGCACAGGTTTGTCTGAAAAATGTCGAACAGAACGACGTGCGTCCATGTTCTCATAAAAATCAGCCGCTTTCTTAGTAGTTTCTTCTTCTGAAAAGGCAGGTGTTTCGTAGGATATAAAAGGAAAAGACATATTGATTGATTTTTCGTTATTGGGTATTCGTTATTGGGGATTGGTTATTCGTCACAGGTCGCTACCAATAACGAATAACCAATCCCCAATAACGAATAACGAAATTCACCACGTCCGTTTTTTACCGAAATCCTGAACCCAATATTTACCATTTTTGGCAACACCCATTTCATCAACTTTGTCGCTCATCAATTGCAGGCAGTGGCTGGGGCTTTTTATCCAACCCGCCATTACATCAGCGATTGAGAAGTAACCCCAAGCGATATTCTCACCAATTTGCATCCATTTATAGCCTGCATCGTTGATTCGGTTATCTATTTCAGAACCATCCGTACCGACATGGTCAAAATGATTATGAGCAGCCATATCAGCCGCATGGCGTATAGCAGACGCTTCCAATTTGCTATTCCAACTGACAGGAGCAACGGAGGGCATCGTTTTATTACCGCAACGACAACCTTTCGAACGCACCAGATTAACCGCAGTCAACATATCTAATCGAAAATTACCAGTTTCGGTAGGAAATACTGAGGGGGGCTTTTTTGAATTAGAAGCCAAACGTTGTGCCTTCGAGCAAGCTGCAAAAACGAGGCAAAAGGTTAGTAAAGTGACGATTTTCTTTTTCATTATTCCCAAACGTCATTTTTATAGGTTATAGTTTATAGATGATAATGGATAGATGATAATGGATAGTGGATAGATGATAATGGATAGATGATAATGGATAGATGATAATGGATAGTGGATAATGGATAGTGGATAATGGATAGTGGATAATGGATAATGGATAGTACCCCTCAGTAAAAACTATCCATTAATCATTATCCATTATCCATTAATCATTATCCATTATCCACTATCCATTATCATCTAATTAAGCGGTGTTGCAAAAGCTTGGCACCAATAACTACCTTTTTGAGCCGCACCGATTTGGGTCACTTCTGCACTCATCATTTGTTTGCAATGATTGGCTGATTCTTTCCAACCTTTAATGGCAGCCGCAACATCTTTGTAACCGCGACCAATATTCTCCCCGACTTGTGCCCATTCATAGCCTGCCGCCTTGATGCGGTCGTCTGGTAATGAGCCGTCAGTACCGACATGACTAAAATGGTTGTTTTTATCCATATCAATGGCATGAATGACCGATGCTTTTTCCAATTTTGAACTCCAAACCAAGGGTTTTACAGGTGGCATCATTTCACTGCCACAATTTACACCCGATTTGCGCAGTGCATTCACCGCCGACAGCATTTGGTTATTGAAATTGACAGGCAATGCAGAAGATTGCGGTGTCAAACCCGGTCCTTTAGCCGTAACTTGAACAGGCGGTTTTTTAACGATTGAAGCAGAAGTTGGTATTTTGTTATCTTTAGAAATAATAGGTATTGAAGCCGCTTTAGGTGTCGTTTTGGGTGTTGCTTTGGGCGTTGGGATGCCTGCAATAGGTGCTTTAGAAGGCGTCGGTTTTGCAGTAATAGGCGGTTTTGCAGGCAAAGGTGTTACAGCCGCAAGTGGTTTTGAAGGCAGTGGCGAAGTCGTCTTTGCTGTTCCCTTGGTCTTTGGCGTTTCTACGACCGATTGAACCGTTAAAGTGTCATTAATTGGATCTTGCAGCGTATTCAATGCTGTTTCTTGTGCCGTTTTATCTTTTTTTTGGTCAAAAAGTTGACAGGAACTAACAAAGAGAAGTGTTAGGATAAAAAAAATGTTCTTATTCATATTGTGCAGTTTTTTAAGTTTAATAAATAATGACTATTTATAAGTCCAAAAGTAAGAAAAAAAATTATTTTTGAGCCGTTTTTGTTTTCAAAAGAAACTTAACTTTATCAAATCAAACCATTAAAACCATGCTATCAATCTTCATCGCAGTACTCGCTAAGCTTTTTTCAGTTGTCAACCCTGTCGGTGCGATTCCGATGTATCTCTCATTGACTGCCAGCTACGGAAAAGCTGAACGCAACAAAACGGCTTTGGCAACAACGCTTTATTTTGTCAGTATTTGTTTGGCATTCTTTTGGGCGGGTTCATATATCCTCAATTTTTTTGGTTTGCAAATCAATTCCCTACGCATCGCTGGTGGACTCATCATTTTGAGTTCAGGTTATGCCTTGATGAACGACAAATTTGCTGAAAGCCGCGCCATGAACAGCGATGTGCAAGACGAAGCAATGACCAAAAGTGATATTTCGTTTTCGCCTTTGGCAATGCCTTTACTGTCGGGTCCAGGCTCTATTTCATTGCTCATTGGTTTCAACGCCGATTATGATACATGGGAGGAACGGTTGATTGTATCAGGTGTCATATTACTCAATGGCTTAATTGTTTATGGCATTTTGCGGTCTGCGCCTTTGATGAATCGGTTTTTGGGCGTTTCGGGTTTGAAAGCCGGTTCGCGCATTATGGCCTTTATCACTATGTCAATTGGTGTTCAATTCATCATTGTGGGCGTTGTGGCTTTGGTTAAATTGCTGGGTTAACCCCCCTCAGTATTTTCTGATACCGAAATGTTATTGCCCGCTTTTTGATGTGTTTTTTGAATGTAAATCCCTAACCGAATAGCCATAAAAAGTGAAATCACCCCCAACCACCAAGGCATTTTGTCTGCATCCGTCATTTTATCCATCTCTGACGGTTTGATACCCATCGCATAAATGCCAATGACTTGCAGACCATTGTTGAGCAAATGCAGCACCATCGGTACCCACAGGTTTTTCGTCCAAATGAACATATAACCCAATAAACTGCCGAGCAACATACGTGCAAAAAAGCCTTGAAACTGCATGTGAATCGCTGAAAAAATCGCTGCCGACACCCATACTACAATGTGTTCATTCTTCAAAAGTCGTCCAATTTGCTGCTGAATGATCCCTCTAAACATCATCTCTTCACCTATTGCAGGAATAACGCCGATAAGGAATATGTTGATGACGATTTCATAATAATTGTTCTGAGCAATGATGCCTTCCAACAAATGACTTGTATCGTTTTCGAGATTGAGCATCCATTGTGGCAATGGCAGTTTTTGATTGAGCTGATAAGCCCACTGAATGAAAGGAATACTCACCACAAACCAAGCGATGCCCAATAAAATACTTTCAACAAAAGGTTTTTTATCAAGGCGTAAGTAGTTGACCCACAATTTTTTATAAACAAAAATAACAGTTGCTAAGGCAGGTAGAATAAAAGAAAAAATATGATTCAACAACAAAGTTGCTCGCATGAAATTGCGTGTACCGACGGGCGAATTTTCATTCACACTACTGATAACCGAAGCTAAATCCAAACCATTTGCCTTTGCCATAGCAATCATAAGTCCACTGCCAATGATGTTGCCAACAACAAAAAAAGCAAAACAAATAGCCATGACACCCAATGCGGAATAGTCTGATTTAGGACGTAAGGAGAGATTCGGGGTGTAATTTTCCGATTTATACTGAGGGGTCTCTTTTTCTTCAAAATTATTTTCCATTGTTTCAATTTTGCCGCTATTTTACGATAAATTGATGAAATTCAAGAATCTTATTGAATTGCCTTTGGATAAAATGAAAATAGTGATATTTTGACTATATTTCGGCTAAGAAAGGATTTATTCAAATCATAGGAATAGAGCCTTCATATAGGAATCAACTTTATCATTTTTTTTCAGAAAACAACCACCATGTTATCACCGCTTTACGTAACCACCCTGCTTGTTTCAAGCATCGCCGCCATCATCCTTTTGAGTGCACGATTTAAATTCAATACCTTTTTTGTCCTATTGATTGTTGCTGCAACCGTCGGTTTTGCCGCAGGTTTTGATGGCGAAAAAGTCATCAATATGCTCAAAATAGGTTTTGGTTCAACGCTTGAAAAAATTGGATTATTGATAATTTTTGGCACAACCTTAGGCATTTTGCTTGAAAAATCGAACGCCACGCTTAGTTTAGCCAATTTTATATTGTCCAAAACAGGCGAAAAAAACGCACCCCTTGCCGTCGTTTTGATGGGCTTTCTCATCGGTTTGCCTATATTTTGCGATTCAGGTTTTGTCGTTCTCATCGGTTTGGTGATGTCATTGGTTGGGCGGCTGCCGAAGCTGCATGTCGCTTTGGTCGTCTGTTTGGCTTCTGCTTTGTTGTCCGTACATACGCTCGTGCCGCCACATCCAGGTATCACAGCTGCCGCAGGTATTTTACAAGTGGATATTGGTCGTGCCATGCTTTTAGGTGGTGTTTTGGCAATACCACCTGTTATTGCCGCTTTCTTTTGGGCAAAATATATCAATCAAAAACTCGGCATGACTTTTAGGCAAAAAATTGATATTCAATCTATTGACACTGAAAACCTACCCACAGCAACCGCTTCTTTTCTACCCATTATTGTCCCTATTCTTTTGATTTCCTTGAAATCAATCGCTCAATTAAATCCGGCAATAATCCCCCCCTTAGTATTTTTAACCATAAAATTCATTGGCGAACCCATGATTGCCCTTTTAATCGGCATTGTGTTCACCATTCCATTACTTAAAAACATAGGGAGAAAAGATATAGACAGCTTCTTTGATATTGCATTGGATAGATCGGGGGCGATATTAGCCGTCACAGCGGCAGGTGGTGCATTTGGAGAAGTGATTAAAGCCTTAGATTTGGGCAATGTGTTTGGTGATTCGCTCGCTGCATCGGGTTTGGGTTTAGCCATTCCTTTTGTATTATCCGCCATTTTCAAAACGGCTCAAGGTAGTTCTACGGTTGCCGTTATATCCACCGCAAGTATCGTTGCGCCACTTTTGACTTCTATTGGCTTAGATACTGAGGGGGGGCATTTGTTGGCTTTATCTGCTGCGGGCGCAGGTTCGATGTTTTTTTCACACACCAATGACTCTTATTTTTGGGTCATTTCTAAGTTTTCAAATTTGGATACAACGACCACCTTACGCGCACATTCAACAGCAAGTGCATTGATGGCGGTTGTTGCTTTTTTATCGGTTTGGGTCGCCTCGTTTGTCATTTAAATACAAAAAAGCCCTTGTCAACAGTCGTTGCCAAGGGCTTTTATTCAAACGTCACTAAACCTAAATAGAATTTTCTTCACCTAAAATCAAAAATCTTTATATTAATGATGACCACGCTTGCGCTTTGGATTTGGAATCACAGCACCTGTCGAGTCAAAAGTAATCATCGTGTTATTTGCCAAACGAACGCCATAAATGACCCTTCCATCAGGTTTTGTTGCTTTCACTACGTGTGAAATATCCGCTGCTGTATGACCATTTGCAGTCAAGTAGTCTTGAATGACATCAGGCAATTCTGCCAATGTAATCTCAACGAATTTGTTGCCTCGCGGCTCATCTACAATTACAGCACCTGCTGCGTCGAAGTGGTAATGCGTGCGGTCTGTCAAACGAACACCGTAACGAATAGTACCATCCTTCAAAGTAATTTTTTCGATGCGTTTGATTAAAGTGATATCAACATTGGCGTTCAAATAAGCCTGTGCAGTCGCTGGCAAATCGCCAAAACCGATTGAATCGCCGCGTCCACCATTCGGGTGACTGCCATGACGACCTCTGCCCATCTTATTGCAATTTTCACGGCTTGTATCGCCGCCCATTGGACCTGCCACCGTACCACTTGTACCTTGACCGAGTGCCAATAATTCGTCAGAAGTTGTGATGACTTCGAGATCCGCTGAAGGGTCAACACTTGAAGTTTTTGTACAGCCAATAGCCAGTACTAAAATAAACATTGAGAGAACTTGAAATAACTGTTTCATAATTTAAGTAGCTTTTGTTAGTTAAATAAAATTTGTTGTTACTGAAAAATTGTCGTTTCTAAAAAAAAATGTCGTTTCTAATTGTCTTACTCTTTACTACACGGCACGTTTTAAATGTGGGTTGCGTAGGGGAATAAAAAAATAAAATGTTTTTTTAACCGTCTTACTCTTTACTACACGTCGGGGTTTTAAAATGGGTTGCGTTGCCTCAAAAGATTTTTTTTATTCTTTTATCAAAGGTCATTTTCTTTCAAACTGCCTTACTTTATACTACACGACAGGGTTTCAAAAAGGGTTGCGTTGGTAGGAAATAATTTTATATTATTTCGCAATAAACTGATAAACAATTATTTACAAAATAGCACAATAAACCATTTGCTTTTTGAACAAAAAAAATAGGCGATTGAAAATAGATTCATTTTTGAATATTCGTTTTTAAACGTTTCAAAAATAAACCTATTTCAATCGCCTATTTATTATTCAACTATATGTTTTAATTACTCATAGTAATTCTAAATATTTAGAACAACAGAGCAAACGCCATTTCAACCTATTTTTAGAAAATATTGAACTTAACGCCCCCCCTCAGTATCCCGAAGTTTGAAGCGATAGCATTGCCTCTTTGGTCATGATTATTGGAAAAATCCTTTTGCATTTCTGCCGAAACACCGAAAGTCCAACGGTTGATTTTCTTTTCAAGACCCACACCGACTTGCCATAAATCTTTGACTTTTTCAGTATTGACTTTCGCTGGACGTAACGTTTCTTGCCCATTCGAAAAATCCTTATAAACGAAATTGACAGCATGTTCATCAATCTTGAGCCATGAATGACCCAAAGTTACAAACGGCTGAATCCACCATTTTTCACTCATCACATACTTCACATTTATGCTCAACATACTGCTTTTCTG
>JAYVFS010000150.1:0-12195 GCA_043772905.1 Saprospiraceae bacterium
CGTAACTCTGCAGACGGTGGTTTTTCGATGGTACTGAGGGGTATCACTTCGCCGTCTTTGTTGATAAATCGAGCCAACGCATATACCTCCATCTTGTAAACATCGCCAATAACGGACAAACCGCCACACATATCGCCGTACAAAGTGCCATAGCCAACAGCCATTTCTGACTTATTAGATGTGTTCAATAATATATTGCCGAATTTATTTGAAAAAGCCATGAGCAACATACCGCGTATCCGTGCTTGCAAATTCTCTTCTGTTAGATTGTGTGGGAAGCCCCAAAAATGAGGTTTCAAGGTTTGCATAAACGTTTCATACATCGGTTCAATCGGTAAGACATCGTATTGAATCCCTAATTTTTCAGCCAATTGACGCGCATCATTCACAGAGTGGTCGCTTGAATATTGCGACGGCATGAGGATACCCCGCACATTGTCCGCACCCAAAGCCCTTGTTGCTAAGACCGCCACAACTGCCGAATCTATGCCACCCGACAAGCCCAAAATCGCTTTTTTCAAGCCCATTTTTCTAAAATAATCTTGAATCCCAACGACTAATGCATCGTGAATTAAGGTTATTTTATCTTTTGGTTGTTCATGCGAAACGCCCCCCCTCAGTACTTTGTCTAAATCATAGACCCTCAGACACTCCTCGAAATAAGGCATTTCATCAAATACTTTTCCATCAGGAGACATCACGATTGAACCGCCGTCGAAGATAATATCCGTTTGTCCGCCCGATTGATTGGCATAAAAAATAGGCAATTTATAGCGTTCCACATTCGCTCTGATGACATGAATACGGTCAGGTGCATGGTCATAACTGAAAGGCGAAGCCGAAATATTAATCATCAAATCAGGCTTTTCGTCCATCATTTCGTCCATCGGACAGATGCGATACAAAGGGTTTTCATTGCCCACATTCCAGATGTCTTCACAGATGGTAAAAGCTATTTTTTTACCTTTATACGTCACTGTATGCCATGAATCCGCAGGTTCAAAGTAGCGGTATTCATCAAAAATATCATAAGTCGGTAACAACGTTTTGTGCTGAACGTGTTTGATTTCACCATCGGCAAGGAAAAAAGCCGAGTTAAAAAGGTCTTTCCCTTCCACCTTTGGATTGCGAGACGGCGAACCGACGACGATAGCAATACCGTGTGCCATTTCTGCCAATTTCCCAACAGAAGCATAAGCTTTGCTGATAAAATCATCAAATTCCAAGAAGTCTCTTGGCGGATAACCACAGGTAGCAAGTTCTCCAAAAACGACAATATCCGCTTTTAAGGCTTTGGCTTTTGTCACCATGCCTTGCATTTTTTCTAAATTCCCTTCAAAGTTGCCAATGTGGTAGTTGAGTTGAGCGAGTGCAATTTTCATAAAATTAGGTGATTGGGTGATTGGGTGATTGAATACCCCCTCAGTATTTTTATAAATTTTAGGCAAAATTACACGCTCATAGTTTGCAAAACAAAGAAAGTCTGAAAATAAACAAGGTATTTATCAAAATGCTTTTCATTGCACATCTTCATAACAATCCAATAGCCATCCCCACATTTCTTCTAAGCCAATGGGTTCACTTCGGTACATGGATTCTCCGAAGTCGTAAGGCACACTTTTGAGGTCTTCCAAGAGTATTTCCGTTCTTTGTTCCAATACCGAGCGAATAAAACCAGATTTTGGAATTTCTAAAAGCATCCGACCAAATTTATTGAACCGATAGCTGGGGTCTGTTTTATCGGTATGGCGGTTTAGGAATTTTTCGATGGCTTCAATGCGATCAATAAGGTCACTTTGTTGCCGTAGAGACATCGAAAAGCAAATATCCAGAATCAAAAGAGCCAAGTGCATACCGTTTTTATCGCTGTCAAATGTGGGGGTATTATTTAACAAATGTTTGATTCTAAAGTTTTTGTCTTCTTCATTGAAAGGCAAATGGGGGGCTTTACCCAATTTGTGTAACAGATGAAAATAGGCATTAAAAAGCATCCACATTTCTTTATTCATCCCTTCGAGTACCTTATCAAATTCAGGCATTGTGGTCACTGATTTGTAAATAGCATACCCCTCAGTAAAATGGTGCATTCTTAACAACAATGACACTTTTGATTCTTGAGCTTTGAACCAATTGAAACTCCCGACTACCCTCAGTTTTAGGGTCTCTTCAATCGCTTCTCTAGCTTCGGGGTATCGCCGCATCATCATTAAAGCAATCATTTTTTGATGTAGAAAAATGGATACAGGTGTTTTTATCTCGTAGGGTTTTGCATAAAAAAAAGCGACCGCACGTTCTGCTACATCTAACAGGTTTTTATAATCGCTTATGGTGCTATACATATAAATCTCTATACTTCTACCCCATGTATGTAGGACTGCCGAATTATGTTTATCCATATAGGGTTTTAATTCTTCAAAATAAGCTCTTGCAATATCCGCCATGTATGGTTTACACTCTGCCGTTTTTACATATTCCATCCTCAGAAGATCATGATATTCTGATGCTTTTTGTTCTGCAAGCCACATATCAAGGTACAAATTGTATAAGTTTTGATATTTAGCATATTGCTTCTTATCTCCTCTCATAGCGATGCCATACTTTAAACAATTAATCAGAGGTACAGCAACCTCTGCATATTCATACTTAAAGACATCGAATAATAATTGTTCAGCTAATGGTATGGCAACAGCACTCATATTGTTTTTAAATATTGTTCTAATACCCATCCATTCCCGATTGATTTCATAAGTCGCCTGCTGATACTCATCTAAATCAGGATTTGTACCATCAATAAACAGCAAAGTATTCAAAACCCGCTTTTTAAAACCTGCCTTAAAGGTTCGATATTTCGCTAAACCTTTATGAGCGTCTTTCCCGAATAAGAATCGGGAGGCTTCGTCGTCGGAGTTGATTTTGCCTTTTTGTATCTGTTGATACAATCGTGTTTCACGGCTTGTACTCTCTTGATTGTTCAAAACATCAATGTGGCGGATTTTGTAATTGTCGAATCTGCGAATAATTTGAATGAGTTTGTCCATTGGTTTGGATGTATTGTGCTTGATAAGTAAAAAAAATTAGATTTCCTTTATTTTTAAATGCAAACAGATTTCATGTTTTAATGAACTGATATTCAGCTTGTTAATGTCTCAAAAAGAGTGATTTACTCCTAACAAAACATTGTGTTTTGTCCTTGATGTCCGTTACCTGCTTACCTAATTTTGTATCACCCATTCAGAATGGGCAACATTAATTACCAGTCTTATTCACTAAAATTCAAAACAAACAAGATGACTACAATTACCCTTCTTCTTATTGCTTTAGGTATTATCATTGATGAAGGTCAATTTTAATTCAAATAGTACCCTATCGCACATTTCAGTTGCAAAAAATATAAAAACAATTGCAAACATGAGCAATACCACAAACACGCATTTTGGTTCTAAAAACTGATTATCAAATAATTATATCAGAATAACAAATCAAAAAATGCGATTTACAGCTAACAAAACCTTGTAAAATGTCTGTGACAAAGGGAAAAAACGACTGCAACTTTGTCACATCAGCATTAAGATGTTTCTGCAAGATACACCGGTTTTTGAATTAGTAATACCATTGTTGAAAACAAAAAAAACAATACGTCTTAAATGTTTGACTATCAATATTTTAGAAAATAAATAAACTTTATTTTCTAACCATTAAATATAAGGAGGGAAAGATGCCACCTCAGCGTTAAAAAAAATTCCCAAACTCTGTAGCGAGAGTTCGGGAATGAATTGAGATGATTCGCTTGTCTCTTTATGCGAAAGTTAATCCCGCACAACTTTAAAACCAATCTTATTTCACCAGTAAAATTACAAAAAAATGAAGAAACTCATTTTGTTTTTGTTGATTTTTTCAATGTGGGGTTGCGCAAAAGATACCTCACAATCTAACAATGAGCAACAAGCCCTTATATTGGCGGCAAGTTCTTGTGCTATGTCTATTAGCTACGATGCCGAGGTTACATCAATTACTCAACCACAGAATCCCGCAGATGCATCCAAAGTAACTAACCATGATAAGGTCATGGCTCAACCTTTTGTCAAAAGGAATCAAGTCCAAGTATGTATTCAAGATGATGGTCAGAGTGAATGGCTGATAGAGACCAAGAAACCTCAAAATGGTTTTGAACCTAAAAATGAAGGTTTGCCTGACCCTACGCCGAAGACGCAAACGGTTAGGATTGCAAACGGTAAAATGGTTTTTATTGACAAAAAAGGGAACGTTCTGCGAGAACGAGATTTCAAAATGACTCCGTTTTCAACAATGGCAAAAATGCTGAAGCAAGCAAGCCAAAATCCTTCTGAAATGGATTTTGAGAAATTTATTGCCGATGCAAAAGCACATGGTGGAATGGTGAAAAATGTCAATGATCATGTCGTTTCTATACAAAGAAATGATATAATCAAAGACCATTCACTCGTTACTTCTTTCGATATAAAGAAACGACGTTTACTATCATCCGAAGTTTATAATTCGGAAGGGGGGATTTTGTCCACTACTTTGATGGCATATGATGATGGGAAAAGCGAAAAACAACCCATATTAAAAAGTATTGTGCAACAATCGTACAGTACTTCTAAATATAGTGGTGTGAGATTAGTAACCCAGAATGTTACGAAGTTTCATCGTTTTGACGTTCAAAATAATTTCAAATAACAATTTCAAAAAATGAATTATGAAAAATATTGTCAAACTTTTATTCATTCTTTTCAGTCTGACTTTGACCGTTCAAAGCATCGCACAAAGGAATATAGTCATGTTTCATGGCTTGGGTGGCGATGATGGCTCTTGGCGGCATTACTCTAAGTTTTTTCTTGATGAAAAACAAAAAGGTATTAATGGGCAGTTGTCAACCTTAGGTAATGCTTTTTCTATACCAACACATGAAACGAGTGTCAGTGTTAATTTTGCAGCTACAGATGCTCGGGTAAAGGCAAATACTACCAGCGGTAGTTTCGATCCAAATAATATTGGAATTGGTTCAAGTATGGGTGGTTTCACTATGAGAGAAGTAGATAGGCAAACCCAACAACAAGGTCAACCGCCGATGTTTGGCGGATTTATAACTGTTGGAACCTCTAATCAAGATGTGAGACTGCCTATTGCCTACAGTCAAGGCGAAATAGGCAATTTCTTTACAGACCTTTGCCAACAGGTCGTTACACAACCTATTGGAAGTCTTGCGTCTCTTACAAGTTTTGGCGGTTCTTGGGCTTCAATGTTGATTTCGGCAGTCAGTATTCGAGGAGTAGGAAATGGGCTTTGCGAATTTGGTTGGGTAGTGACTAATAATACTGAGTTAGCAAAAAGTTTTGCAACGCCAACCGCCAATGAACTTGTAGCAGGCTCATCGTTTCAACAACTTCTACAAACGAATGAAGGTTCTCCTACTAAACGAGTAACAATGTATGGTGTCGAAGAAAGCCCCGTTCATTGGCGATTACTTTCGAATGCACTTTTAAATAAAGTACCTGATTTATCTTTTGAAGAAGAAGGTGACCAAGAATTAGTTAATATTATGAATATTGCTCATGATATAGAATTCTATGCCTCAATCGCTCTTGGGGCTACCGCAATAGGTTTGACTGTTGCTGGTTTCTGGAACCCTTGGCTATGGTACTACGCAGCTGGGTACGCTTATGCTTCTTACGAGTTGTATGGAGGTGCAAAATGGTTAGAGCAAAGTGAAGGTATTTGGAATGTAATCACAGGTGCAGCACGTACAGAATCCTATATTGTGACCACTACAATGGGATGCGGTGATGTCACTGACCCAGTGGAAAGAATGAGTTGCATGCAAGAGTGCCTTTTTACAGGAAATCCAAACTGCGATATTACGCAAGAAGTCAGTTATACTTTTACTTCCTTTGTCAATGAAGCGAGTGATGGACTTGTTGTTGCAAGTAAAACGGGACTTAATGGTGCGGCAGCCGTTGAATTACAACGTGTCAATCATTTTGAAACGAGGAATCATCAAAGTACTACAAATGGGTTTAGGCGAATTTTGTTCGATGGAAGTAATAAAAATAGCGATAATGGTATTAGAATACCTGATTTTTTCACTACACCATAAAATCTAACAAAAATGAAGAACATCATTTTTCTTTGCTTGCTACTTTTAGGTTATACAGGTTGCTCGAAAGAGCAACCTTCACCTAATAGTCCAAAAATAGTTTGGAAGACCAAACTTTTAGAAAATACGAAATCGGAAGGTTCTTTTAACCCTGTTTTATATAATGACTTAGTGATTTACAGCACAACACCAAGTAATGGCAACCCAAATACCATTATTG
Source organism: Saprospiraceae bacterium (assembly GCA_043772905.1). Lineage (GTDB taxonomy): Bacteria > Bacteroidota > Bacteroidia > Chitinophagales > Saprospiraceae > JAAFJT01. Next base: position 6,336 of record JAYVFS010000150.1, read on the forward strand.
CATTGAATAAAAACAATGGCACTAAAGTATGGGAATGGAAAGATGCTATTAATACAAGTATCTTTATTTCATTCGCAGTTACTTATGTCAAAGACAATATTTTAATTGTTTGTGCCAAACGAGATGTTTATGCTATAGATATGAATAGTGGCAAAACAATTTGGAAAAACTCTGTACCAGATGGTGCTTATGATGTATTAAACGGCTTTGGTGATTATATTTTTCATCATCGATCTGCATTGAGTAAAACAACTGCTTCTATTGTCATGGCAAATATCCATGATGGTAATTGGCGTACAATTTATGCAGATACACCTAAAAATGGCAAAACTATTATTTTTTCGCCCTTCCATATTATAAAAAACTTACAAGGAGATACTGTTATTACTTTCTCTCGTAACGTTTCTGAATTTGATTACAGCAAAACTCTCGGGTTCCTTACGAAATATAATTTAACTAAAGATTCAGTAATTTTCAACAAACAAATGAGTGATTACCCTTTAGATTTATATTTTTATAAAAGAGACATAATGGTTCTAAGCAATAAAGAGTTGGCATATTATGACACCGAAACTATGAATAAAAAGTGGATAGAATATAATTATGTACCAAGAGCAGTAACTAATGATGGCATAGTAATAGGAGAAGTTTTTTCAAATTTCACATCAGATAAGGATTTAAAAATCATTCAAATAGAAGGTATGATTCGCTTATTGGACATAAAAAACTTTAAAACGAGTATTCAATCAAATGCTCTCATACAGAATAATACGCTTTACTTTTCAAACGGTACTTTTCACGCCTATGAAATGAAAATGGGTAATCAAATATGGGAACTTAATAGTAGCAATAGATTTTCATTGTTTGACCGCATTTTGACTATAGACAAGGAAAAAGACAGAATCTATACCGCAAGTTATAGTGAAGCGATATGTTTTGAAGCAATAAAGTAAAGTTGCAAATGAAAAAAATCCTTTTTTTAGTATTTGTTACCCCTCAGTATATTTGATAGAACAAACGATTTTTAATTTTTAAAACTGAAATCTATGAAAATCATTACAATCATCAGCCTTTTCACTGCATTTCTTACAATAATACCCACACACAGCTTTTGTATAGTCATGCCCCCGCAAAAATTAGAGCAGACCTATAAAAAGCAGTCTAATGAAGTTTCAAGAACACCACCTAATGAATGGATTGTATTAGTTGCTGCCTGTGTTTTTGGAGGTATAGGTTTTTATTCTTTCGTAAAAGGCATAATTATTTTTTGGATGATAAGAAATGCTGCCTATGCAATCGTTTTCATACTACCTATCTTCCTTATCGTTGTAGGTTTATCATTATTTCTAATTGGTTTCAATTTCTATCGTCTTTATCTTACTCAACGAAAAAAGCGATTACAGCCCAAATTTAATTGAATTCATTTGAAAACTAAAAATATACAATAAGTAGTTTTCCGCCTGTCACCTCTCATCAAGACGACAGGCGGATTTTTTACACCCCTCAGTAAAATCCCCATCAAGGCGTTTTCACCTTTTTTGTAATCCGCAGCCGTTCATCCCGATTTGCAATTTCGTAAGCCGTATAAAATGCCAATTTGACAATCTTAGTCATTTTTTCAAAATTGATTTTATCAATTGTATCAGTCGGGCGGTGATAGTCATCATGAGTGCCGTTAAAGTAAAAAATAGCGGGAATGCCGTGTTCAGCAAAATTGTAGTGGTCGCTGCGGTAATAGTAGCGATTCGGGTCGTTTTCGTCGTTATAAGTATAGTCCAAGGTCAATTTTGTATGCGTAGCATTCATTTTTTCGTTGACATCATGCAGGTCTTGGCTCAATTTATCTGCACCAATGACGTAGATATAGTTCGGATTACCCGCCTTTTCGTACTTTTCATCCACACGACCGACCATATCAATATTGACATTCGCTACCGTTTTATCCAGAGGGAAAACAGGATATGTCACATAGTATTTTGAACCCAACAAACCTTTTTCTTCGCCCGTTACAAGCATACACAAGACGCTGCGGCGTGTACCATGACCTTGTTTTTTTGCTTCGCTTAAGGCTTGAGCAATTTCAAGGACGGATGAAGTGCCACTGCCGTCGTCGTCTGCGCCATGAAAAATCTGATCGCCACGTTTGCCCAAATGGTCGTAATGCGCTGTAACGACAACGATTTCGTTCTTCAAAACAGGGTCGCTGCCTTCGATGAAACCCATTACGTTGTTACCAATCAATTGTTTGAAAAACTTATCCATTTTTATGGTCAATTGACATGGCAAATCAACAGAACGCGGTTTTCCCGCAGCACATTTTTCACGTGCCTTAGCATACCCCTCAGTATTTTTACCTATAATTTCCTTTGCCATATCAGGCGAAATGAAAACGCTGTTTGCAAATTTACCGTCAGGCAACTCGACATCACCCGTGATATTTCGGCTAAACATTCTGCGCTTTGCTTGAATATTGTCCGCCATTTTAGGGTCAATAATCAAAACCGCTTTAACGCCTTTTTCAAAAGCGGTGGCTAATTTTTTTTCAACATCGTCCCATTCCGAAGGTGTTTTTGATTTAGAAATCAAGAAGATAGAGTCTTTCGACAACGGTTCGCCCATATTTATCAGAATCACTTTCCCTTTGACATCCTTTTTTTTATAGTCAGAATAACGATTGTCGTCAATACCGTAACCCATAAAAACGACTTCAGAAGCCTCTATTTTTTTATCTGCAACCACCGAATTTAAATAAGGCAACGCATAAAAATTGAATTGATGCCGATAAGAGTGTTCATTGATGCTCATGCCGATATTGTTCCAACCATCATTGGTATAAACGATGCGTTGAAAATAGCTGTTATCCTTGCCCACTTTGGGCAAACCCAATTTTTCAAACTGTGAAACGATGTATTGAGCCGCTTTGAAGTTGCCGACAGTGCCCGTTTCACGTCCTTCGAGCGAGTCAGAGGTCAATACCAATTCGTGAGCGTACAGGTCTTTTGCATTTATGGTTTCGGCAAAATCTTTTGTTGTGGCTTGTTGAGCGGGCAAAAATGCCCCCCTCAGTATAAAAAGGGCAAAAAGAAGTTTTTTCATTGAAAGAAGTTTTTAATCAATTTGAATTTTATATGAATGGTCTTTAAAAACAAGAATTATTCCTTAAAGTCGCAAGTTAGACAAAGTTTTTTTTTAATAACTACCTTTTCAAGGGTGCGTCGCGGTCTATTTTTTTTCATATCAAAAATAAATGGTATTATTTTTGCTGCATAAACATCGGAATTCCAACACTTTAGTTGGTCACCTCCATTCGAGATAAACAACAATATTTTATTTTAGTTTAATCAAAACCGGTTCCTGAACATGACAAAAAGAATTCGATTCGTGGCAACGCTTGTTTGCCTTTCTCTCTCATTACACACCTTTGCTGAAGAACTCACATTCATTAATGATGACCTCCGAACAGGTATGAACCGTGCGGCAGGCGAAGGTAAACTGATTTTTCTTGAATTTTGGGCAAACTACTGTACGCCCTGCAAAGTGATGGAAGAATACACCTACACAAACCCATCGGTCATCGAGCGTATGAACGGCAATTATGTACCAGTGAAGGTCAATATCCAAAGTTTTGATGGGTTTGACTTGAAAAATCAATACAAAGTAACGGTTTTACCGACCATCATTGTACTCGACTCAAAAGGTCGTCAAGTGGCGCGTTACGAAGAGTCCATGTCGGCTTCACAGCTGTCTACTGTACTCGATAAGCACAATGTGCCAAAAAATCGCAGCCGGATGGTCACAATGGCAAACAGTTATAGCATGGGCTTCAATACCCAAGCAAATAAACAAATAACAATAGATTCGCCCGTGAGGACTGCCGTTATGCCCCCCTCCGTAACTGCGCCCGTAGCTGTGCGTTCTTACAATAATGTACCTCAAGGTGCAACAGTTGCTCCTGAACCTGTCGCCCATAAAACTTCAGATGTTGGCGAAAAGCGAGCGATTCCGACAAACGGTTTTACCATTCAGACGGGTGCTTATGGGCAACTATCGAATGCGCAACAGGTTGTCGCAGATATGAAATCAAAGGCAGGCAATCAAAAACAGTTCATTATGCAAAGCAAAGCAAATGGCAAAACGACTTACCGCATTTTGATTGGCAGTTTTGCGTCACGACAAGAAGCCGATGCTTTCCGTAGAAAAGCCGCTATCGAGGGTTATGTCAGAGGTTTTGGTGAGTTTGCAAAGAAAGGATGATTTTTAAGATTCTTAGATTTTTAAGAACAACATGAATCATCCCTAATTTTCTAACATTTCTTTTAGACCACACATTAGACAGATTTTCTCTGATTTTTTTATTTTTAAAGGTCAAATTTAAAGGTAGATTTAACATATAATTGAGTCATTTGGTCAGTATTTGGTGATTAGAAACCTACCAAGTTCGGGGAAATTTCAAATTTCCCCGAACTTTTGCTCGATTTTTGACTATCATGACAAACGCTAAAAGAGAAAAAATCAGAGAAAATCTGTCTAATGTGTGGTCTAAAAGAAATGTTAGAAAATTAGGGTTGATTCATGCTTTCTTTTTTAAAAACACGAAAGGGGGCAAAACTATTGATATAAGCGAAAAAAAGTTTTATCATTATCGAAATTTCTCACAAACGGCTTTTGTTTTACCTCGAACTTTGCCGCAAGCAATCTTCAAAACAGTTTTTTAACGCTTTCTAACACTTTTACCCTATGCCCCGTTTTTACCTTTTACCGCCTTATCGCCGACGACCCTGTCCAAAGGACTCCTATGAAGCGGGGTATATGCTGCTATTCCGCTTTCAATCATCCTCTTTTTTCTTAATCCGCTTTCGCAAGTCTCCCTTTGTCCGAAGGACTCATTGGGGGATTTAGAGGGCAAAATCTTTTAAAAACAATGAAAAAGTACACTATCCTCATTATCCCCTTACTCTTGCTATTGGCGCAATGCCACAAAGACAACAAAACCACTTTCATCAAAACAAGTGGTAAAGTCCTTGAGTTTGGCTCAAACAAACCCATCAAGAATGCCAAAGTCGGTATCTATGAAGAAGGCGGCGAGTTTCTGGGCAGCACTTGGACGAAACTTGTGGACACGACCCGCACCGATGCCACGGGCTTTTACCATTTCGACATAGGCGATTTGGACAAAGGCAGTTCCTTCTTCATCTCGGCTGTTGCCGATAAGTATTATACCTACGACCCGAACAACTACCTCGTCACAGGGCAAGAAGTCTTGAACAATAATATTGTGCTTGACCCTTTTGCTTGGATTAAGGTGCATGTGAAGAATGTCAATCCATTCAATGATAGAGATTCTATCCTTTTGGGCAATGTCGTAGGCACTATTCCTATGACTCACGTAGGTAAAAATATTGAATTGAACTACACAAATAGAGTTCGAGGAAATTTACTAATGGAAGCACAATGGTCTGTCGGAAAAAATAGTATTTGGAAATTCTATACTGATACTTTGAAAATTCCACCACACGACACTTTAAATTATGAAATCCTTTATTAACAAACTTTAAATCTAAAAAAAGATGAAAAATATTTTAACCTTGGTGAGTACACTGCTACTCATTTTTAGATACCCCTCAGTACAAACTTGAAAAATCCACCTGACGAGGTGTCATCATATTCAAAACAATATTTTCTAACTTTTTAAAAACTTTAAAACAATGAAAAAGTATCTTTTTCTATTAGCTCTTTTCAGCTTCTTCATAGTAAGCTGCGGTAAAACGATGGTCAATCCTGTCCACGTCAACAAATTCACCTGCAAAGTAAACGGTGTCTTTTGGGAGGCTGTGCCTCTTCAACGAGATATTCTTGGCAA
>JAYVFS010000151.1:0-4046 GCA_043772905.1 Saprospiraceae bacterium
TACAATAGTCTTTGAAAGTGGCGATTTTACCGTTCGCTTACAATAGTTAAGGATTTATAAAACAACAAAAGCCGACCTTTTACTGAGGGGTCGGCTTTCAATTATTATTCTGCCTATTTCTTTATTTTGTTATGCGAAATATATGTAAAATAAAAATTTAATTTAATATTTGCTAAATTTATTGTTGCGGCTTAACTTTGTTTTTATAATTTAGTTAAAACCATTTTTCTCACTTTTAAATTTTTCAACAATGAAGACAACATTTTACTACTTGTGCTTAATGATTTTTTTTAATTTTGTGGTGGGTTGTCATAAAGAGCCAAAAGAAGTTGTCGAGATATTTAATCCAGGTAACATGTTTTATGGCACTATGACAGCCCTTAAAAATGGCACTCAATGGATGGCAAGCATGGATGCTCAAAGAGGAAAAGATACAACGTTTGGAATTCAGGCAGGAACGGTTGCGATTATTGATGGAGATACTTTAAGGCAAGAAATGATTGGGGTTACAAAAGTAAAATATAGAATAGGCATATATGAAATCCTACCCTATTCGCAATCTGTATCTGAAAATCAAGTTAGAGGGGGTTATTCAAGGTTAGACCATGATGCTATTATTGAATCTTTTAAAATTGATGTATTAGCGAAGACTAACTTTTTTGAAGTCACAGTATTAGATTCTCTACATGTAGAAGGAAAAATGGATATTACAGTCATTGGAGACAGAACGCAAAAAAAGTACCGTTTCTCAAACGGGCGTTTTACATCAAAGTTTATTAAATGAGATATGAATTAAGACAACAAAAGCCGACCTTTTACTGAGGGGTCGGCTTTCTTCGTTTCATAAAAACGTGCGACAAAGGTCTTCACCCAAGCCGCACGCCATCACTTTCATTCGTGGAAAAAATAATTAGTTTAAAAGCACCATTCGCTGCGTCGCTGAATGAGTTGGTGTATCGAGACGATACAAAAGTACGCCTGATACTAAAGGGTATTCTTGAAAGTCCACTGTCATGTCGTTATTGCCTTTTTTAAAATTGCCTTTTTGAACCTTTAAAATCCGCCCTGTTTCGTCAAAAACAGTGAGTTTAGCGTCACTGGCTTCGGGCAAACGGAATTGGATGCGTGTAGAACCGTTGAAAGGATTCGGGTCGTTTTGAAACAACCTAAAATCACCCCCCTCAGTATTTACACCTTTAAAACGGAGGTCAACCGCCATCCGATCACCTGCCGAGGAATAGGCTTCAGCAGGTGTCAAGTCGGAGGACAGGTGCAGAGCCTCGCTCAAACGAATCGGGCGGGTGGCTTGCAACTTTAAAATAAACATGTTCATGGGTTCAGCATTGCTGTCGAAGCTGTTCCAACTGACCGTGGCTTTGCCCCTATCGGCAAACAAAGCGTAGTTGGAGGAGGAAAAATTGTATAAGTCTAACGGATCAATAGCGAGAAATTTAAGTGAATGAATATCGAAATTTAAGGTAAATTGAAAGGCTGATGGCGTAAGTTTGGGCGTTTTTATGATGATGTCGTAGGTTTTACCTGTTTCAAGAAGAGCATCTTGTGCTTCCAAAACAAAGATATTTTGACTCCGTGGCTCAATGCTGTTTGTCAAAGGTGTATTCGTTGCCGAGCCATTGAGGTCGCCTGTTTTCAGGGCAACAAAATCGGCATTGAAAACAGTATCTGTCACGTTGGTATAAGCCAAAAAATCAGGAAAAGTCACTAAAAACGGCTCAATACCGCTTGGAAAAGTATATGATTTCGGTACAAAACGCCATGAGCGATTGTTCGGAAAGCTATCTATTTGACGTAAGATAACCCGTCGTGTGATGAGCAAATCGAGTGCATCAATCGAACCGTCGCGGTTGACATCGGCAGCAACGAGTTTGTACGGCGATGTGATAAGTTGCGAATTGAGGATATGACGGCTCATTAATGCGATATCAAAGGTTGTCAGACCATTTATCCAGTCGCTGTCACGTCGAGGCGTTAAATTGTAATTGCCGTTTCTCACTAAATTAGAGAAAGTATAAGCCCCAGTCATTGTGCTATTTTGAGACATCGGAGACATGGCGGCGCTGGTCATAGCGATTTTGGTAGAGATAGCACGACCTTCTTCTGTCATGGTCTGACCGAGCAACGCAGGAACTGTTGGCGCACGACAAATGCTGTTGGAGTCATTGACATAAATAGTTGTTGTACACTTACTTATGAGGCTTGATTGGTCTTTCGCCCATATTTCAACGGCAATTCTTCCTGTGTCGCCGCAACCAAAAGTAAGCGATGATGAGTCTGGAAAACCTGTCCCCGAGCCTGTTCGGCGCATTTTGACGGTCAAATTACTGAGGGGGGTACAGTTGTCAGAAATGGAAGCCGCCACGTCAAAAGGTGTGACGACAAGCCTTGATGTCGTACTGTTTAATTTAGGTGCAAATTGCGATTTACAAGCAATGGTCGGTGCTATATCGTTGACGGTCACACGGAACGAACAGGTGACGGTATTATTCCCAGCGTCTTTACCTGTAAAAGCGACTGTTGAAGTACCGATTGGGAATGCTGAACCAGAGGTTTGTCCTGTGTTTTGCGTGACGGTTAGGTTTGAGGAACAGTTATCAGTTAATGTCGGTGTGGCAAAACTAAAGACTTTGTTGCACTGACTCGCCCCGAGCGTCATGGTCGTATCCTTTGGACATTTGAGCATTTTGGGGCGAATGGTGTCCATAATCGTTACGGCGGTGGTGCATTGTGCGCGATTGCCTGCGGTGTCGCGGACGTACAAAATGACGTTTTGCGTACCCACATCGGCGCATGTAAAGCGTGTTTTGCTCGCGCTGATGATAATAACAGGGCAATTGTCCGTTGAAAAATTGTCAAGGACGATGGGCGAAATGTACTTTGTCCCCAATGTATCAAGATACCCCGTAACGGTTGTCTTGCAGACCGCATGAGGTTCGATTGTATCTCGCCAATTGACAGGGCAATAGGGGCAGTACAATATTTGAGCAGATAAGGTTGTTGTTTGTAAAAGCGTAAGAAAAAAGAAGAAAAAACCAATGAAAAATGAAATTTGCTTCTGTTTAAGGAAGCTCTTGTTTAGTGTAAGTGTTCGTGTCGTCATGGGAGGTACACGTTTTGTATGCTTTATTCTAATCTAAAAATAGGCATTAGAAACCATGGAAGAGCGCGTTGTTTAAAGTGTAGAATTATAATTATGTAGCTCCTCGTTTAAGTTTTAACGCTCATTTTTATTTTAAAAAAATAAGCAACGGTTTTCGGTAATGATATATGTTCGCTTTAAACTAATGCCTCAAATATAGAATGTTTTTTTTGTTCATACAAAAATATTTGTCATAAAATTTTGATCTAAGGCAATATTTTTTGAATAACGTGTTTTTAACAACTGTTTTTGAGCAAAAATAAAGCGCATATATGGGTTTGTGTCAGTACCTTTTTTGACTTTGGAATGAGAAAAAGTAACAATCGTATGCACAATCTGTTATTTTAATGGCGAATAATTTAATGGTGAATAAAAAACTGCCACACTTCGGAAACCCAAAGTGTGGCAGTTTTTTATTCACCATTATACCATTAAGTAGAGAGTAGAAAGTAATCGAGTAGAGAGACGGTTGATAAAGTCTTAGATTTCCATATTTTACGCATCTCTCTACCCTCTACTCAATTACCCTCTACCACTTATCTAAGACACATAAATAGGTGTCGCTCCCGTCCAGCCACTGGAAATACCGTCAGGACCCAAGGCACAAATCTCAAACTCATAGACATTATCAGGTTCGAGATTGGTAAAAGTAAATTCACCTTTATCGTTGTAGTTACCGTTTTGCCAAACCGTTTCTGATTTCTTTCTGTGTCGAATGGCATAAGTGAGTGCATGAAGCACTTTTCCCCATGTAAGGCTTGCCCAACCTGCTTTCTTATCGACATCCTTGACAATCAAAACAGGCATATCCAATTCTGTGACGGGTTCTTTTTCTTTTTTAGTTGTGTTGCGGACTTCAAAACCCGCATCCGTTATGACACGAGAATTG
>JAYVFS010000152.1:0-12179 GCA_043772905.1 Saprospiraceae bacterium
TAATTCCTGGTAACTTCGGAGAAGTCCTTGTCAATAAAAAGCAAAATTGTTAATCGCGTGTTGAATATCTTCTTTAGTCAAAGCATGATTGTCAATAAGCTGTTGGATTTGCTGAAAGTGGACTAATTTTTCAAGCCCAATGAGGAGGAAATGAATAGAAACAATACCTTTTCCGCCACCAATTTGAGCTATTAAGCGATAAATTTCATGATTTTGAATATCGTTAGAAAGTTCTTTGAAATATCCGACTAAAAAAAAGGCTAAAGCGACAAGGTTCTTAATGCTTTGAAAATCCCGTACTTGGAAAGTTTCCCAACCTAAATTGGTTTTCAAGAAACGAAAGACGACCTCTATCTTGAATCTTAAAAGATAAGCTTGATAGATTTGTTTTGCGTCTTGAGCACACTCAAGGACTCGATTTGTAATGAGCATCATGGGTTGTTGAAAAATAGACTTGCCTTTTTCATCTTTTAAAGTGATGCGCACAACAGAGTAAGTCCGATTATTAAGAACCAGCTTTTCCCATTCGATAAGGCATTTAACATGGACATACGTTTTGTTTTTGATAGTTATACGTTGTATATCATAGCTAAATTGATGCTCAAAGGCTTTATCTATCAGTTTGACATAAGCCATTTTTTTAGATAATTTACCTTTAGGTGTATAAACAGGACGCGTGAGGTTCGACAATCGCGACAATTTTAAACGGGTGATGAATTCATCATTTAAATCATCAACGTACTCAAAATATTCCTCGCCATCAAATTCACGGTCTTGGATATGTGTAATTTTTATAGACAAATTACCTCGCTTAATCGTATTGTGGCTGTTATCCAGTGCTTGAAAATAAACGGTTGTATTATTCAAATGCGTGCCTTTTTCTACATTATTCCACTTAACAGGGTCCAAATTGGGCGCTTTTGATGAATGCTGTTCAATCAGATTAACCGTTTCTTTGGCAACATAATTGGGCATCCCCGTACTATACATTGTGTGATCTATCAACGTGATATCTTTACCTGTTATGTCAACTGCCACACTGTTAAGCGTTTTGTAGCCTGTGATGACTTGCTTTTGGAGCGACATCACTTTGCCTAAATTTTCCATATCTAGGGCATTCGGCTTCCGTAGGTCACTGCCATCGTGCAAGACATAAACCCGTGATTCTTTACCCAACCGCTCTTGCGCTTGGCTCCGTATCACTTCAAGAACACTTTCGGCACTCAAAGTATTTATTTGACTGCCGTTCAACAAACCCTTGAAGACATCATATTCCTTTTTATCTGCTGACATACTATATACCCGTAAATGCCCACTTATGACAATGGTGCGTACTAATTGCTCGATGTTTTTTTTACTCGGATATCTCCAAAATATAATAACAAATCACTAACGTATTCTTCTATCATTTTTTTTTCGCTAAAGTTACTTTTTTTCTACTTCTCCGAAGTTACCAGGGTTTAACATCTTCTAAATATTCTATAATATTGATCTTGTTTGCATTTGGAAGAGGTACGATATGAAAATCATTATCCCCTAAAGACCGTGATTTCATTTTTAAGACTTCCAAATACTCTTGATCAGATTCAATTGGAAACTTATCGTAACTATGAGCTGTAACAAAAAGAATTTTTTTCATTGGCGATTTAAGCTGATTGTAGATTTATATTTAAAAATTAATACTTTGACAAACAAGTTATTAATTTAAAATTTACTACTTAGCTAAAATTACGAAAAAAATATCAATGTTTACTCGATGCTGAATTACCGAACAAATATACCACTAAATGTTTTATATATGCAATGCAAAATAAACTTTTTATTTATTTATTTTTCAACACTTCAATGTGGACAACTATCTTTAGGTATTCTACTAAACTCCTCTTTTATTAATGAAAAATCTATAGCGTTTTGGGTCCTATTTTAAGAAGGTGTTAAAATGGACATATTTCCATAGATTTGGGTGCGGAAAATCAAAACACCGCTTTTATGAAGGTAGTCAGAATATAAAAAATTAATCTGTTTCAGATTACCAAACCACCATTTTCAATTTTTATGGTTGAGCTGGAAAGGAGATAAGCAAATTTATACTATTTCCTTTCATATTGATAGCTTAAACTATAAGATTTGGATTCAGCGAGATAATACAGAAGCTAATTTGTTGACTGAAAAAGGAATTCCTAAAAGGAAATAGCCTTGAAGTATTATCTACCAGCACATGGAGAATTGACAGATTTTGCAGTTAATTAATCGTCTTTGATGTTAACAACTGCTCTTTTATCTTGTATTTTGTGGAAAACTCACCCCCTCAGTATCAACCAAAAAATCGTATCTTTGCGAAACAAAATGTTTCGACAATGAAATTTTCACATCTCCATTGCCATACGCAATTTTCGCTTCTTGACGGGGCGGCTTCTATTCCTAAATTATTTAAAAAAGCAGCAGCAGACGGTATGCCCGCAGTCGCTATCACCGACCACGGCAATATGTTTGGCGTGTTTGAGTTCGTGGCAGAAGCGGCGAGACAAGGCAATACGGTGAAGCCGATTGTCGGTTGTGAGTTTTATTTGGTTGAAGACCGCACGCAAAAGTCGTTTTCAAAAGACAAAAAAGACAAACGGTTTCATCAGCTCTTTTTAGCCAAAAATACTGAGGGGTATCGAAATTTGACAAAAATGTGTTCGCTCGGTTTCATGGAGGGCATGTATTCCAAATATCCGCGTATTGATAAGTCATTAGTTGAAAAATATCATAAAGGTTTGATTGCCACGACTTGCTGTTTGGGTGCGTCTGTGCCACAAGCGATTTTGATGCATGGCGAAGATGCGGGACGTAAGGAGTTTGAGTGGTGGCTCAATATGTTTGGCGAGGACTATTATATCGAGTTGCAACGCCACAATTTGAAGGAACAAATTTTGGTCAATGAAGTGTTGTTGCGTTTTGCAAAAGAATATAATGTCAAAGCCATTGCCTCCAACGATTCGCACTATGTTGACCGTGAAGATGCCAATGCACACGATATATTATTGTGTATCAACACTGGAGAGAAGCAAGCAACACCCAAATTCGACGACTTCACAGACGAAGATGGGCAAAAGAAAAACACCCGTTTTGCCTTTCCAAACGACGAGTTTTTCTTCAAAACAACGTCGCAAATGACACAGCTTTTCAGCGATGTGCCAGAAGCGATTGACAATACAAATGAGATAGTTGCCAAATGTGAGGTTTTGAAATTAAAACAAGACATCATGTTGCCGAACTTCGTTATTCCTCAAAGTTTTACGAATCAAGACGATTATTTGCACCATTTGACTTATGAAGGTGCAAGGGAACGCTATAAAGACATCACCGCAGAAGTTGAAGAACGCTTGAATTTCGAGCTTTTTACCATCAAAACGATGGGTTTTGCAGGTTACTTCTTGATTGTGGCGGATTTTATCAAGGCGGGTCGTGATTTGGGTGTGTTTATTGGTCCGGGTCGTGGTTCGGCGGCGGGTTCAGCGGTTGCGTATTGTGTTGGTATTACAAATATTGACCCTATCAAATACAACCTACTTTTCGAACGTTTTTTGAATCCTGACCGTAAATCAATGCCCGATATTGATACGGATTTTGATGATGAAGGTCGTCAAAAAGTCCTTGATTATGTGGTTCAAAAATACGGTAAAAATCAAGTGGCGCAAATCATCACGTATGGCACAATGGCGGCGAAAATGTCAATCAAAGACGTGGCGCGGGTTTTGGATTTGCCTTTGAGTGATGCCAATGCGCTCGCAAAATTGGTGTCCGATAAGCCAGGCATTAAGCTCAATCGTTTGCTCAAAGCCCCCCTCAGTGGTGAAGGCGGTTTGACCGATAAAGAAGGCTTACCAGGAGAAGACATTGACAATGCAAAACAATTACGTGAGATTTTAGCAGATAAAAGCGACCCACGTTCAGCCGTTTTGCGCGAAGCCTTGATTTTGGAAGGGTCGGTACGTGGCACGGGTATCCATGCGGCAGGCATCATCATTGCGCCCAAGGATTTGACTGAAATCATACCCGTTGCCATATCAAAAGACTCCGATTTGCTGGTCACGCAGTTCGAGGGCAATGTCATAGAAGACGCCGGTGTCATCAAAATGGACTTTTTAGGTCTCAAAACGTTGACCATCATGCGCGATGCTTTGATTTTGATAGAACAAAACCATGGACGAAAAATTGACATTGACACCATTCCTTTGGACGATTTAAAGACATACGAACTCTATCAACGAGGCGATACGAACGCCACTTTCCAGTTTGAGAGTGCAGGTATGCAGAAGTATTTGAAGGAATTGAAACCGACAAAATTTGATGAGTTGATTGCCATGAACGCTTTGTATCGCCCAGGTCCATTAGCGTATATTCCCAATTTTATTAATCGGAAATGGGGACGAGAAAAGGTCACTTACGACCTTGATGCAATGGAGGAATATTTGCATGAAACTTACGGAATTTGCGTTTATCAAGAACAAATTATGTTGTTATCGCAAAAATTGGCTAATTTCTCCAAAGGTGATGCCGACGTTTTGCGTAAAGCAATGGGTAAAAAGCAAATTGCGGTTTTGAACAAAATGAAAGCGCAATTTTTGTCAGGCTGTGAAGCCAATGGTCATGCGACAGCAACATGTGAAAAGGTTTGGACGGACTGGGAAGCCTTTGCGTCTTATGCCTTCAACAAATCGCATTCGACTTGTTATGCCTTTGTGGCATACCAAACGGCTTATTTGAAAGCCCACTACCCTGCTGAATACATGGCTGCCGTTTTGTCCAATAACCAATCAAATATTGATAAAATTACTTTTTTCATGGAGGAATGTCGCTCTGCCAATATTTCGGTCAAAGGTCCTGATGTGAATGAAAGTAATATTAAATTTTCAGTCAATAAAAAAGGGGATGTGCGGTTTGCGCTGTCTGCTATAAAAGGCGTAGGTGAAGCGGCTGTCGAAGCCTTGATTCAAGAACGGACTGAAAATGGACCGTACAATGATGTTTTCGAATTTGTGCGTCGTCAAAACCTACGGACGGTCAATAAACGAGTGATGGAATCGCTCACACAATCAGGTGCATTCGATGGTTTTGGCATACCACGAGCCGCTTATTTTGCACAGAGCGACAAATACGATTCGTTCATCGAACACCTTTTGCGCTATGGTGTGGGTTATCAAACGCAAAAAGCAGAGGCAAGTACGTCTCTTTTTGGCGAAGCCTCAACAGATGCGATGTTGGAGGACCCCTCAGTACCAAAGGTCGAAGAATGGAATTTGATTCAAAAATTGAATTATGAGAAGGATTGTGTTGGCATCTACTTGTCAGGGCATCCGCTTGACGATTTTAAAGTGGAATTGGCTTATGCGAATACAACGCTTGATAAAGTTCAAGACCTTAAAAATCAACGTGTTAAAGTTGCCGCTTTTGTTTCATCTGTCAGTCATAGGGTTTCGAGAAAAGGGACAGGTTTTGGTTCTTTTGTCATTCAAGACTATAAAGGTTCACAGGAATTTGCTTTGTTCAATGAGGATTATGCGCGGTTCAGCCCCATTTTGCAGCCAGGTGTTTCAGTGTTGATTGAAGGTGAAATGAAACAACGTTGGAATTCAGAAGAGTTTGAATTGAAATTAAAAGACGTGAAACAACTGGCTTCGCTCGGCAATTCTTTGACAGAAAGTATTACGTTGATGATTCCAATTGAAATCGTTACAGAGACATTGATTCAAGATTTAGAAAAAATGTGTCAAAAATTCAGAGGCAAACATAAGCTCAAAACACAACTATTAGATTCGACTAATCGCCTAACGTTACACTTGTTTTCGACTGATAAAAAGGTGAACGTGGATTCTGATTTTATTGCGGCGGTTGAGGCTAAGGGGTTGAGTTATAAATTGAATTGATTTTTTTAAACAATGTTTTGATTTTTCAAGTTTATTGTAGCTTTTAAAACTGTGAAATACAATTATATTTGCCTAAAATTAAGTAAGCATGGTGATTATTGGCTATCATACCCTTGAGGATAGGGGAAACCCAGATGAAATACTTAAAGATGGTCCCCAAAAGTGTAATAGACAAGATGCTTGGTTCGGACATGGGTATTATTTTTGGGATACAGAAATAAAATGGGCGCATCGTTGGAGTAAAATCCCATATATGATATTTGAAGCGAGTATTGTAATTGATGAAAATACATTTGATTTATTAGGTAATGTTCAACATTGTAAAGACTTCGAGGATTCAGCAAAATTATTGAATGACCGGTTAAAAAAATCAAACAAACGCATTGCCACTGCTCCTGAAATAATAGAATATATGAAACGCCATACTTCATTTCCATATAATTCGATTCGAGGTTATGACGAACCTAAACCTGAAAGGTATTTTTTTAGAAATCAATCTCAAGAGAGTTTTTATCTGAATAAAAGAGTACAAGTTTGCTTAAATTGACAAAACAAATCTACTTTTGCAAACGTTTATGATTGTGTACCCTGAAAAATATAAAAATAAATTAAATAAATAAAGTTATGAAAAATATTGCAGAGCAACTTGAAAATCATCTTTTATCAATAACTGATGAGCAATTCTTGCGTGAATGGGCAGAAATAGAGGAACTAGAACTGGTAGGTCCAAATTCAGAAGATTACATAAAATTAATGAAAAGTTCTTTTTTTATATCCACAGATATTGATAAACCTGTGGTCACCCCCGCATATATCCCATCAGTAATACATTCTGCCGAAGGCAGGATTGATATAGAATTAAGTGGAAATTATCAATACGCAATGGCAGCATGAGTAATTCAGTAGATAAAGCATCTTTTAGGTTTAGTAAATTTACAATCCTTGAAAGCTATTTTCAAATGACTGATAGTAGTGATTTCGAGATTAATATTAAAGTTAATCCAAGGGGTAGCTTATCAAAAAAAGATAATACATTTATATTAGAACAAGAAGTAGAAGTAAGTGATGAAAATAATAAATTCAAAATCAATATAAGAACATCTGCTCAATTTGATTTTGATGAATTTCCTGATGATGAAAAATCATTTTCATATTTCACTATCAACGCTCCAGCAATTGTTTTTCCATATATTCGAGCTTACATTTCTAACTTAACTGCATTGTCAGGATTGTCAACAATTACATTACCGACATTAAATCTATTAGAAATGAGTAAAGTTCTTAAAGATAACATTGAAATTATTGAATAGAAAATCATTTTTAGTAAAATATAAAGCCTAATATCCTTATCACGTATATTAAGCTTTATATTTTACTAAACATTGTATCACAAAAACGGCACTTTAACCACCTTCGCCGCTAATTTTTTCCCACCACCAAAAGCGATAAAAATATCAGACCCTGCTTTGTCAAATCCCTTTTTAACATAACCCATACCAATCGGCTTATCCAAAGTCGGAGACGACGTACCCGAAGTCACCACACCAATTTCATTATTTTCACCATCAAAAATCGCATAACCATGACGTGGCACACGACGGTCATCGAGTGTAAAGCCAACGAGTTTGCGAGATACCCCCTCAGTAATTTGGCGTTTAAAAGTCTCAACATTGACAAAATCAGCTGCTTTTTTAGTTTTTGTAATCCAACCCAAACCTGCTTCAATGGGTGAAGTTGTGTCGTCAATATCATTTCCGTAGAGACAAAAGCCTTTTTCAAGGCGCAAAGTATCGCGTGCGCCTAAGCCAATTGGTTGAATATTGAAGTCTTTGCCAGCGGCAAAAAGAGCATCCCATAAGCGCACAGCATCTTTATTGTTGACATACAATTCAAAACCACCTGCACCTGTATAACCTGTCGCTGAAATCAAGACATTTTCGATACCAGCTACCGTACCTTTTGTAAAATGGTAATACGGAATATCTGAAAGATTAACATCTGTCAATGTCTGAATCACCTCCTTGGCATTCGGTCCTTGAACAGCAAGCAGTGCCGAGTCGTCGCTGATATTGACAAGGCGTGTGTCGTAGTTTTGGGCATAGCCCGAAATCCAAGCCCAATCTTTATCAATATTTGAAGCATTGACCACGAGCATAAACGCTTGTTCGCCTTCCGAACAGCTGTCTTCCGACAAACGATAGACCAATAAATCGTCCACAATGCCCCCCTCAGTATTCGGCAAACAAGAGTATTGCGCTTGACCAATTGCGAGTTTTGAGGCATCGTTTGACGTGACTTTTTGAACCAAATCCAAAGCCTGTTTGCCTTTAACAATAAATTCACCCATGTGCGACACGTCGAAAATGCCTACGTTTGTTCGTACACAATGATGTTCTTCTTTTATGCCTGAGTAAGAAATCGGCATATTGTAACCCGCAAAGGCTGCCATTTTTGCACCTAAGGCTATGTGTTTTTCGGTAAGCGGCGTATTTTTTACAATAGTTGTTTCAGTCATAAAAAGTTGATTTTTAAGAATTTATAATTGGTTATATTTTAATTTATAGTAACACTTTCCATAATATCGCCGACCTCAAGTTTATTAACGATGTCCATACCTTCCAGCACTTTCGCAAAAATGGTATAGTTTGGGTCAAGGTGTAATGTTGGACTTTGCGTAATAAACCATTGACTGCACTCTGTATGATTGCCCGCCGAAGCCATGCCAACGTACCCCTCAGTATTGTAGTGCATCGGTGTCAATTCGGACGAAATGGTGTAGTCCAAAGAACCATAGCCGTCACCACGCGGGCAACCTGTTTGAACAACAAAATTAGGCACGACACGGTGAAATATCTTTCCGTTGAAAAAACCTGATTTAGCTAAATTGACAAAATTGGCAACTGAAATAGGCGCATTTTGGCGTAAAAGCCGTAGTTTAATGTCGCCTTTGCTTGTTTTTATCAAGGCATTTGAAAAATCCGTCATACTCGTCAACGTAATCCAGTCAATTGAGCGAGGTGTTGTATATTTTTTCTTTTTAATACTTGTTGAGTCTGAAATTTTAACAATGGCATTAAAAATAGCATCGTAGGCCTCAAGTTGTGAAGGCATTTTCAGCCGTTGCAGTACTTGATATAATTCAGGAATTTGCTCGCGCATTTTTAAGCGATTCAACTCCGCTTCGGGCTTGATAATCGTTTCTGCGGCAACAGTTGCAGCCCCTGCATCGCCTGAATTAATGATGTCAAAAAGAGCCGCTTTCAACTGGTTTTTAACTCCCACCGAGTAGCCTTGAAACATCCTATAGAAATCAGGTGAACAGATGATTTTTGCCAACGCCTGGGTTGCTGCTGTACGGACAACGGGCGCATTATCCGTTTTCAAAGCCTCTGCACGCAACATTTCATGGTTCCAACCGAAGTTAGCAAGCCCCCTCAGTAAAACGGCTTTTTCGTAAGGATTGACCGTTTTTGCATACAATTCCTTCATCGCATTGTTCAAAGAATCGCGGGTACGTGGGTAAAAACGCAGCCATTTGAGGGCGGCACCCATCATCAAACGTTTGGTCGAAGGTTGCAGCGTTTCGTCAGAAGACGCCATTTTGTAGGACTGGGCATCGCGTTCAGTGCCATTTTTGACGAGTAGTTCAGCAGTAGTATTCGCCACATGGATATTGCGATCGCGCAAAGCGGTAGATAGCAACGGCTGAATACTGTTGTAAGGCATTTCACTAACCGCATTTAATATATTTATTTTTACTCGATTATCAGTTTCTTTACGGAAAAGGCTTTCTAAAGTAGGCAATATACTGAGGGGGTTCTCTGCTTTGCCAAGCGCCTTTACTAAAGCCATTCGGACTTCAGGATTGCGTTCTGAAAGGGTGATGGGCAACAAAGACGTGATGACAGTCGTATCGTATTTCGCTTTTATTTTGGACAAATAACTCGCACCAATCAAACGGACAGAAGGTGGAAAGCGTTGGTTTTCAACGAAATACTTCATTTTTTGAATGGATTCGACGTTGAAGCTATCTCGTATTCCATAGCGATAAATACCGTAAGCCTGCCCTTCAAGTAGCAAGGTATCGGTCATTTTAAAAGTCGTTATACTGCACAAGTCATGAAGCCGTGCAATCGTCCCACATTTGCCCACAGCCTCCATGATGGTGGCATTGAATTTAGCAAATGTGCCGACTGTGTCGTGCTTTTCAAAAGCACTTAACAAGATATTTTCTGCACGTGTTTCACCAATTTGCCCGATGGCATAAGCGGCGGCAATGCGGACATCTACAAACTCGTCTTTGAGCAAAACAGCCAATGAATCAAGCGCTTTTTTCTCTTTCAAAGAACCAAAAGCTGTGGCAGCGACATAACGTAATGTTGGATTTGCGCTGTTGAGGTAATGCATAAGCGTGTCCGCCGATTGACGTTCAAGAAGGTTGTAAATATCCTGCACTTGTTTGTCCGAAAAATCAACTGCTGTACCTTCAAATTTATCTCTGTTGTACTCAGGTGGTACACAGGCATCAACAAAAAAAGCGATTATAAAGAAGTAAAAAACAGAAAGGAAAGTATTTTTCATTATTAAAATTCTGATAATCAATATATTAGAGTTGGTTTGAATAATGCTTAGTCGGGCAAAAATAGTAATAAGATTTGAGAAATAAGGAAAATACTGATTCAAAGAATTCCTTTGGAAGGGGTTGTTTTTATTGATACCCAATCAAAAAAAGCTACTTTTACACCTTGAAAATACTTTTAGTCATTGATTTACAATAAAAATAAGACTATTTTAATATGGCGCGTATCTCCTTAGAAAATGTTCGCTTTAGAGCGCATCACGGTTTATACGAAGAGGAACGTTTAATCGGCAATGATTTTATATTGGATGTCTGGATTGATGCCGATATTAAAGAAGCAACGGTGGTGACGGAACACGATATGGATAAAGTGGATAAAACGGTCAACTACGAAATAGTGTACGAAATCTGCCGCTTTGAAATGGCTAAACCGCAAAAACTGCTGGAAACGGTTGTAGAAGAAATGATTTATCGGTTGAAACAACATTTTACGAATATGGAAATGGTTCAGCTAAAACTCCAAAAATTGAATCCGCCTTTGGGTGGGCAAGTGGGCGCTGCTGTGATTTCTGAAGTAAAACGCTTTCAAATGACGTGTCCAAAGTGTGATAAAGATATGATTTGTTACAAAGAGGATAAATTGGATGACCAAACTTGTTGGTGTCATCAAGGGGCGAAGGATAAAATACACCCACGAACGGCTGAAATCATAGACCAACGCTATAAAGACAAATGTCTTTGTCCAAAGTGTTTGAAGGAGTTTGAAGGGTAAAGTTTAGCATTATTTTAACGTCCTTTCTTTGAAAACAAACGTCAAAAAGGCATATATTTTTTGTCATTCTCTGATTATTCACATAAATACATTTAAAAACTAAAAATTGATGTTTAAAAAATTAGGTATTTTACTGGTCGCAACAACATTGACACTGACTGCTTGCGACGAATTGCAAAAAGCAGCAACGACCATTTTAACGCAACAAGTCCTTTCTAATCAGGACATTGGCAACGGTCTGAAATCCGCTCTTGAAATTGGCATCGGAAAAGGCTCGGATGTGCTGTCGCAAAAAGGTGGTTTTTTCAACTCTTCTTATAAAATTCTTTTGCCGCCCGAAGCCCGTCAAATTACGGATAGACTGAAAGTTATTCCTGGATTCAATAAGGTTGAGGACATTATCTTAGAAAAAATCAACGCAGGTGCTGAAGATGCGGCTGCCAAAGCGAAGCCGATTTTCGTGAATGCCATTAAGCAAATGACATTTACGGATGCCTTAAACATTTTGATGGGTGACAAAAATGCTGCGACTACTTACTTGAAAAAGACGACATATGACCAATTGTATCAAGCTTTCAGTCCTGTTATCGTACAGTCGCTCGACAAATTTGAGGCTCGTAAGTATTGGAGCGATGCGGTAAATACCTACAACAGAATTCCTTTCATCGCAAAAGTAAATCCAAGCCTTGATGACTATGTAACGACTCAAGCCCTTACAGGTTTGTTTTCTATGGTCGAACAAAAAGAGCTTGCGATTCGTACCGACAAAGGTGAACGTGTGACGGATTTATTGAAAAAGGTGTTTGCAAAACAGGATGCACAATAAATATTTTTAAATATTATAATTTTAAGTACAAAGACGGTAGGATGTTGTGTCCTATCGTCTTTGTACTTAAAATCTCAAAATTCAACGGTT
>JAYVFS010000153.1:0-38137 GCA_043772905.1 Saprospiraceae bacterium
GATTGCCAAGTACGGGTAAATTCATTTTGCTCAATCGCATTCATCGGGCTACCGTGACCGATGAACAAAACGGGCATTTTGTCGTCTTGTTCTGTCAAATTTTCAGACAAAACTTTCAGCGACGTGCCGAGCGTAGCGGTTGTTATCATTGTTTTTAAAAAGTCTTTACGATTCATTGGAAATAGACATTTTACTTTGCATCATCTTTTTCGGGTAGTTCATTTACGTTCTTTTTTGCGCTTTCTAAGCCTAAAAAATTGTCTGATGAAACCACTTTTAAGCCTTTTTCAGCTTCCAATCGTTCTCGTGCGTTTCCTGCAAATGTGCCGCCTTGAATGGCGGCATCATGATTTTCAGCAAAGCCTTGTGTATTCTCTTTTATGGTTAATTGCCGCGTGACTTCCTCACCCAAAGCCGTGAAAACGAGTTCTAAATTTGTCATGTGATCTCTTAGATTTTGTTTATTCAGACCTTTTAATTGGGCATGTTCGCTGGGTGTAAGCCCGAAAGTTGCTTTTGCGATTTCAGCCGTTAAAATGGCAAATTCGGTGTTGTCTTTGATGCCTCGTTTTTGCCATTCATCGGTTAATTCTTTGCGAATACCAATGGTTTTCAAGCGATTGCCTATCCAATTGTCGTCATAACCCTTTGCGCGATAGATTTCAGTCAGCCGGTCAATACTGATTTCTGGATTTTCCGTTTCCTGTATGCGTTCAGTACCAACTTGCGCCAACCATTGTTTTAACGGCTCGGCTTTTGGTGAAGGAACAGACATAACAATACGCAGCACCCCCTCAGTATTGGCGCAGTCCGTAAGGCGTTGTCGCCCATCTGTGGCAACTAATTTCAAACGTACCGTATTTGGGTACGTTTGACTTTCAGCTTTTATTTTAGTTTTTAGTTTAGACCAATACGTTTTGGGTATAGGGCTATCCGTCAAAATTTCAATGACATCAACAATGGAAAAATACCATTGCGCATCGTGCCAAATTTTTCTAATTTCTTTACCTTCAAAAGGCATGGGTGTCGTTTGATTTTCCATTTTGGTGTTGTTTTCTGTATAAAATAGGGCGATTTCTTAGCAATTACCATCAATATCACACGTTTCGCCTTCTAAAATTGTCGCAGGTTTGCCGACTTCTGTCCATGTTTGGTTTAAGGCTTGCAAAAACAAAGCGGTTTCTTGTGCGCCTGAAACAGCGTATTTTTCACCTAAAACGAAGAAAGGTACGCCTCGCACACCGACTTGTTGGGCATGGAAAATATCGTATTTTACCTCATCGGCAAATTGATCGCTATGCAAAACGGCTCTTAATTCATCTGCATTTAAGCCGACTTCAACGCCTAAACGTATCAAAACGTCATGGTCTGCGGTATTTAACCCCTCAGTAAAATAGGCTTTTAAAAGCAATTCTTTTGCTTCATTTTGTACACCGTGTTCCTTTGCAAAATGCAAAAAACGGTGTGCATCGAAGGAATTGGCAACAACAGCCTTGTCCATATTGTAAGTCAAACCGACTTGTTGCGCGATGTTTGTGACGTATTGATTCGCTTCTTGTGCTTGCGTCAACGTCCAACCTTTGGCTTCGGCTAAGTATTGATTGATACTTTTATCAGGATTTGTTTCCATATCAGGATTGAGTTGAAAACTTTTCCAAATCACTTCTACATCGTCTTTATGTTCAAATTGTGCCAGTGCATTTTCAAATTTACGTTTGCCGATATAGCAAAACGGACACATCACGTCCGACCAAATTTCTACTTTCATGTTTTAATTATTTCAATTTTTTGACTGAATATCTTATTAATGTCCACGAAACAAGCGTAAATCTAAATTGTTTACAATGTTGTTTTGAACCTATACGTGGATTTTTCCATTTTAATTGAATGATTGGGTAGGGAATTGAGAGATTTGCACCGCAATTTTTGCATTTTAAATAAAACCACATTTATAAATTTTTACAACAACCAAAAAGTAATGACAATCCACAATTTTAGTGCAGGACCCGCCACTATGCCCCCCTCAGTATTGGCGGAAGCCGCAGACAGTTTACGAGAATACGACCACACAGGCATCTCTATTGCCGAAATGAGCCACCGAAACCCCAAATTTTTAGCCGTTATTGAAGAAGCAACGGCTTTGATAAAAGAATTACTCAGTTTGACCGACGATTTTGAAGTGATTTGGTTACCAGGCGGTGCATCGTCACAATTGGCTGTTGCGCCGATGAATTTGGTCAATACCCGTCAATCCATCGCTGCTGTTGACACAGGTTTTTGGGCAGACAGAGCTATAAAAGCGGCGGCTCAAATCTGTAAAGTTCATGTTTTAGGGTCTTCAAAAGAGACAAATTACGATAGAATTCCCAATAATTGGGCGTTGCCACGTGGTACGCAATACCTACACGTGGTGTCAAACGAAACAATCAACGGCACACAATACCACGAATACCCCTCAGTAAAAGTGCCTTTGGTTGCTGATATGACCTCTGATTTTTTGACAAAACCCTTGGAAATAGATAAATTTGGGGTCATTTTCGCTTCAGCGCAAAAGAATTTTGGGATGGCGGGTATAGCGTGTGTCATCATCAGAAAAGATATGTTGGAAAGAAAAGTCAAGCGCACGATTCCAACTATTTTTGATTATAAAACCCATATTTCGGCACATTCGCTTTATCATACGGCGGCGACTTTTTCGATATATGTTGCTATGTTAGCTTTGCGTTGGACAAAAGCACAAGGCGGTGTCCTTGAAATGCAAAGACGAAATGAAACAAAAGCGGCTCTTTTATACGCTGAAATTGATAGAAATCCGCTTTTTACAGGCAGTGTAGTGAAAGAAGATAGGTCGGTGATGAACGCTTGTTTTCGCATCAATAAACCCGAATTGGAGCAATCTTTTTTTCAATTTGCAGAACTAAATGGGGTGGTGGGTTTAAAAGGTTATCCATCTGTTGGTGGTTTTCGAGCTTCTATGTATAATGCGATGCCGTTGGAAAGTGTAGCGGTTTTGGCGGATTTGATGAAAGAATTTGAGACGAAGCACCCCCTCAGTATTTGAGTATTTCCTTTGGTTTGCTCATGGCAGCGACATCAAATTTTGTCACGTGGTCAAAAGTCAACCCTTTAAAATACAGAGCAAACGCCAAATTGTCGGGTGTTGCACAATAGATGCGCCATTCTGTTTCCTCATTCAACGGCACAATCATTAACAGCGGCTGCACATTTTCCTTGTATTTCACAATGGATTGCTTGATTTCGCCGTAGGATTCATGGATAGCGGGCATGGATTGCATAAAAAGCGCATCAAATTGTTCAACAACTTTTAAGTAAAATGTCTTTTGAAAATGTGTTGGCTTCGGGTCATAAATCAAGGGCTCGATTTCTAACAGCACACGCCATTTAAAGGTGCGTCGCCATATTTTCACTTGTCTGGAAACATCAAAAACAGGGCAATCATAGCCTTGAAATTCTTGCATTCCCATGCTACCCCAAAAGTCATTCTTTGAGGTGTACAACATACTGTACGACCATTTTGCTAATAAAGCGATGACTAACATGCCGATAATACCATACATACGCTGTTTGTTTAGTTGTTTTAACTTATTTCAAAAATATAACTAAAAATGATTTCGCAAATTCAGAATTCAACACATCGCCTTTGCCTAAATCAAAAGAACTGCTGAGTTCTTCGCTGTTGGCTAACAAAACAAGCGTCAAATTCTTTTCCAATACTTTCAGATACAAACCAGAATAGGCTTTTGGTTGCCAACCGTAATGCCAAACGAGGGTATAACCCTTATATTTCTGCGTAAACCATCCCAAACCATAAGGCGAAACTAAGCCGTCGTTGAGCTTATATGGTGTGAATTGCTTCTCTTTTGTCTCTTTTTTGATTAAGACATTCTGATTAATAGCTTTATCAAAAAATAGTAAATCTGTTACCGACGACACCATGCCTGCACCTGCATTTAATTTTGGATTTGGATATTCGCCCAACTTAAATTGTCCATTTTCAACCACAATATAGGGTTTTGCAAGCCATTTAATCACATTTGGTTTGGCTTTATCTATCTGTGAAGACGCAGAATGGGTTAATTGCAACTTATCAATAACCATCCGATTGACCAAAGTATCGAATTTGGTTTTGGTCGCCGTTTCCATGACATCGGATAACATACCAAACAAAAAACCATTGTATTTGTACTTATCGCCGGGCGTATTTTCTGCTGTATGTGATAAATGATGTTTGATTAGAATATCGTCTCGTTTGGGTTCATACTGATTCAAAAGGAAAGAATATTCGGGCATTTCATCATTAAAATAGCCTAAAATGCGTTCACAAGTGCCTAAATAATCGGGATAATAGTCTTTGACCTTCCAATTAATATCCATTTGACTTGATTCAACCAATGACATTAAAACCGTTGAAGCGACCGTTTTGGTCAAGGAAGCGATTCTAAAAGGTGTATTTTCCGTCACGCGCGTTTGGTTTTCTATATCTGCAAAACCAAAACCTTTCGCATAGACAACGGCATCGTTGGCGGCAATGCCCACGGATAATCCTGGCATCGGAAACTTTTGCTGCAACCGTTTAATCTCCTTTTCATAAGCGGCTAATTGGCTTTTCGACACCCCGTTCTTTTTCAAAACATGACAAGCATTTAAGGTCAGCATGAACAACACAAACAGCAGAAACTTTGATTTTTTCATCATGATGGATATAAATTGAGCGCAGTTCGCAATCGTTATTCATCTTTTCTATGTCTTCTCAACAATAGACCAACCCCCAAAAGGTTTAACCGTTGCACAATTCGGACTGCCATCTTTGTCCCGTCCGTTGACCTTTGTTTCAAGGATAAATGGCGCATTTTCTAAAATTTTATCAAGCATCACCCATGTAATATTCCTTAACGGAATTTTTAAACGCCGATTCCAACAGGAATCAATTTGCCCCGCAGAGGTACCAATATTGATATAAATAAAACGACCATTTCGCACACCATGAATACTGTCGCCAAAAAAATCGGGTAAACCGTCCACGTCTGCTTTTATGTCTGCCGTCAAGTTAAAATGCAAATCCTGTGCGTCAGATATTTGTTTTTGAATGGTGTCATAATGCGTGCCTTTGCCTTTTTGTAAGCCAAAGAGTACACCTTCGAGCGGATTTTCTAAAATGATATGCAGTTGTATCGTCTTTTTCATCTTTAACGGTTGATAGTACCTTTGTTTCTGAAAACAAAATGCAATGCTGTTGTGAAATGATTTTTATTACGGCAAAAATAGGACGAATATTTTTACAAAAAGTACTTTTATACTGAGGGGGTAATAAGCTGTAATCTAGTGATTGTTTACGATATTGCCTCTCTATGATTTTCAATCAATTTATGCTTAAAATAATAATAACAAGAAACTTTCAATAATGTCCAAACAATCCACGAATCGTCCATTTTCATTGGTAATTGCTTATAATCTCTGCTTTTTAGGACTCTGCATGAGCGTTTATTCGTGTGAGCAAAATGAACAAATGCAAAAGAGTACGATGTCCACGGGCATTGATACGACGCAAAGTCCTGAAATCTATATTGAT
This sequence comes from Saprospiraceae bacterium, assembly GCA_043772905.1. Lineage (GTDB taxonomy): Bacteria > Bacteroidota > Bacteroidia > Chitinophagales > Saprospiraceae > JAAFJT01. The sequence continues at coordinate 5,591 of JAYVFS010000153.1, forward strand.
TTGGAAAAAGAACTAAAAAAACATCCTAAAAAATCAGAAACCGTCACGGTGACTTACGATGCTTTCTTTAAAACACCCAAAACATTTAAGGGTTATGCTTTGGCTACTTTCATTGATTCTATTGCCTCGGCGAATGCATTCGATACGACAAACGCGTTGGTCGTTTTTGAATGTAAAGATGGTTACAAACCTGTGATGGATATGTCGAAAGTCATGGCAAACAAAATGGGCTATATCGTTTATAAAGATGTTTCGCAAAAAAACGCTTGGGCAGATTCTATTGCCGCAACATTTACACCTTATTATGTGTCGTGGACGAATGTTAAAAAAGCAGACCACACGTATATGTGGCCCTACGGATTGGTGGGTATTCGTTTGAAAGCGGCAGCAACGGAATATAAAGCGATTTACCCTTATCACAATGCCGATTTGGTCAAAGGTTTTATGCTTTTTCGCAATAATTGTATGAGATGTCACGCCATTAACAAAGTAGGTGGCTCAATGGGACCAGAACTCAATGCGCCCAAAAACATTACGGAGTATTGGACAGAAGAAGATATCATCTCTTTTGTGAAGTCGCCCACGTCTTTCCGTTTTAACAGCCACATGCCTGCCGTAACAGGCTTAACAGATGCCGAATTGCAGGAGATTGTGGCTTATTTGAAAGGCATGAAGGAACATAAAGTGTTGTAGATAAGGTTTTTAGGGCTTTTATACTGAGGGGGGGATCAAACGACGATATTTTACAATTTCCGATACATAATATAAGCATTCGTCAGTCCCAAAGTCTGATGTTGAAACGCATCAGGTATCTCGCCAATAATATCAAAACCCATTGATTGCCACAGTTTTACGGCGTGGACATTGCTTTTTATGACAATATTAAATTGCATCGCTGAATAGCCCAAATATTTGGCTTCTGCTAAAGAAAATTGGCACATTTTGCGACCAATACCTTGCCCAAATACTGAGGGGTGTGTCATATAACCCGCATTAGCGATGTGTGAACCGAGACCAGGTTGATTGTCTTTGATGATAAATGTGCCGACGATGTCTTTATGTATTTCTGCGACATAAGTATGTTTATCGGGATTCATCCAATAAGACAACATCTGTTCTTTGCTTGAATTTGGGTCAAAAGTATAAGTATCGCCTTGTGCAATAACGGCTTTGATGATGTCCCAAATTTGATCGGCATCTGTGGCATTGGCTTTTCTGATATTCATGTGGTAAAGGTATGTTAAACCGTTTCAAAGCGATAACCCCGACCATGCACATTTGCAATTTTTAATGTGGTATCGGGCTTCAGTATTTTGCGCAAACGGGAGACAAATACGTCCACGCTGCGGGTAATTAATACACCTTCGTCGCCCCAAACAGCTTTGAGAATGGTATCTCGTTCAAGCAATTCGTTTCTATGTGTACAAAACAATTCAAGGAGTTTGGACTCTTGAAAAGTGAGTTTTCGCTCGATATTATTTATCAAAATGGTTTGATTATGAGCATCAAAAATAGATTCTCCAATAGCAATATGGTGTGTCAAATCTGCATTTTCTGTCTGAATAACCTCATTTATAGACAACAAAACAGGTTTTTTAGAAAGAGAACGATTATAAAAATAAAAAGTAAAACCCAACCCCAAAACCAACAAACCACCTAAACCAATCCCTAATCCCCAATAACCATCCCCAAATACTGAGGGGGTGTTGAAAGCGACTGAAAAGTTCAAACAATCGTGGGTTTGAGTGCGTCCAACGCACGGCACTTCATTATTTTCTGTAAAATCAACCGATTTATAGCCTAAAACCAGTAAATATTCACTGCAATCCCGAACTTGTACATCGTATTTGTTTGTGATGTTATACAAATCAAAACTTTTTTGTAGAAAAGCGGGCAAACTGTCGTAGTTAAAAGCGTGTTCAAGCCTAACTTGATAAGTATTTTCTGCGGTCTGTTTGACGGCTTCAATCGTCGTCGTCGAGTCACCCGCTTGTTTCAACAACAAATGCGCAGTTCGCCGCAAAGCTAAATTGATGCGTTCCGACAATTCCTGTTGCTGCCCAGCAGATGTGTTGCTTGCTAAAAAAGCAAACAACGTGCCGCCGCTGATACAGAAAAGCAGGGCAGGAATAAGGACATACCGATTAATCTTTTTGCTCATAGCCTCAAAGTTAGGGCTTTGATTTCAGATGAAAGGAGGTTTTACATTTGCGTTACACTCTTTTACATTGTTTTTTGTGTATATTAAGAGGTTTGGGGGTAACTTTGTTTTATTAGTTCTTTTCCACTGAACGATTTTTTGCCCTTCTGAACGAAGTGAAAGAATCTAAATATTATTTTATTCAGGTTCTTTCACTTCGTTCAGAAGGGCAAAAAAAAATAACATATTTCTTCAACAATTAAAACAGTTCATCATGCTAGCAAAAACAAAGTATCTATTCGTATTTTTATTATTTGCCCTAAATTTTACGGCATTGAATGCCCAAGCTGGGGTTTCTTATGCCGATTATTTGACAAGTCTTAGGTTGACTGCTCCGTTTTTGACCAAAGACATGCGTCAAGAAGTCAAGCAAAACAATGAATTTTTGCGCACCCCCAACGGAGAAGGCAATCTTTTCCATGCCAATCCACTTTTACTCAATGGCGAACTATTGGATTATGGTGCATTTGATTTGAATAGCAAGGGCGTACTAACAGTTGTCAAAGGCGATCCTGAATCAAAAGACGCAAAGCCGATTCCTTTTTATGTGTCCATCCGTCGAAATGGTGAAATTATTTCAGATAAAAAGATGTCGTTTTTGAATAAAACTCTATACAAAATTGAATTATCTGACATTTTCTCTTTCAGCAAGCCTGGTGACATGTTGATTATCAACCCTGCACGGTCGGAGGATTGGAGAGCTAAAAGAATATTGAAATTATTGGGTACTGGTGGTTGTTAATCGCTTTTAAATACATCAAAAATGACTAAAAAAAATCTATTCGTTTCGGTTATTGCCTTCATGGTTTTAAACATAAACGGCGTTGCACAAAACAAATTCAGCAATTGTTCCGCTATTTTTCTCAATCAAAAAATGGTGGTAGATGATTATTCGCCGAAAGGCAAATGTCTGTTGCAAACAACGACTACGGGACAATTAACTGTCTGCACCGCTGTTTTTGAAAATGACAAATGGCGAGCCGTTGATAAAATTCCGTTTAGAATTACCATTCGAGATGGCGAAACGAAGACATTGTTGTCGTATTCAGATAAAACGTACAAAAATATTGATATAAACTCCGTCTTGTCGAAGTGTCGCAAAGGCGATTATATCTTGATCAGTGTGCTGAAAGATGAATATGCGCTGCCGCATAATGAGATTTTGGTGGAGTGAAATATACTGAGGGGGGGTACATACGTATCGGATATTTTAAAAATATCCGATACGTGGGTCATTCCGAAAGAATGGACTTTATTGTTTTTCAACCTTCGGTGGCATTTTACCTATCGCAAAATACAGATTAAGCCCTGCGAAAGGGCGCGTGCCAACAACATTTTTTTTATACAGGAACTCCTTCGGATTTGTAGAGTTAGCATTATACAGCCTATATGTTTCGTCGCCTTTTTGATACACGATACCACCGTGAATATCCAATCCGAGACGTTTATATAACTTGATATGTTGTCCTAAAATAACACCCAAAGCCTGTTTATGCGTTTCATAGGTTTCATATTTTAGGTTGTCTCTTTTTATATATGTCTCTGCGCCATCCTTTCTATGGAATTTTTGGATAACTAAACCCACAAAAGGGGATTGATTCCATCTTTTTCCTTTGAAATAATAACGTGATTGGAATGACAAAACGTCTTTGTAAAAGCCATCGTAAATGCCAAACATGCGTACACTATATGATAGTTCGAGGCTTACACTTTTACTTACCTTAAATTCAATGCCCGCATCAGCCACACCATAAGACGGTCCAGGTATAAGCATTACTGCACCTTTAAGCATAGCAAATTGGCTATACATTGCTGTACTATCCATCAAAAATAAGGTAACTAAAAGGGAGAACACAAAACGGTTTGATTTCATTTTTGGTCATGATTTTTAAAAGTACAGAAATAAGATAAAAACAGAATAACAAAGTTAGTTTTTAAACTTTTACCACACATGAACTGTGTGGTAAAAGTTTAAAAAAACTATTCATTACGCATTTTTTTACCCTCTCCTTTACCTTTTCCGCCTTTCATCTTCGCATTTAAAGCATAAGTAAATGTCAAAAGCCCATAACGACCCAAAGACCGAACGACCTCTTCTTGAATATAGTTGCCGTCGGCTGTCCGATTGATGCCTGTGTTGCGATTCAACACGTCCACAACTGTCAAACGCATTTCCATCGTCCGTTTTTTATCAAAATACTTGGTTAAAGCCAAACTCAACAACGGAATGCCAGGTGTTTTTCCAAAGGTTTTACCCGTCATAATCGTATAATCGAAGGTCGAATTGAAGCGCATACTGAGGGGTAGCCCGATGGTCATATCTGCCTCGTAATTATAGGTCCAAAACCATTGTTGTAGGTTTGTTTGAAACGAATAATCGGTTTTTGAATAACGCACAACAGCACGTAAACTCAATTCAAAAGTATCAGGCATTTGAAATTCAGTCCTAAAACTCGTCGAAACATTGTAGCGGTCATTGATATTTTCAACGCCATTGATAAAACTCGTACCGCGTGAAACCGAACCACTTGACGACACATTCATACGCATTCTTTGCTGCCAAAAACGAATGCCATAAGACAGATGACCGTCTCCTTGATAAGCCGTAGGCGTGTTGATAGGCTGCGTAATGCGTCTGAAAAGTGTATCAACTGTCATCATATTGGCAATTTTATTCGTCGAATACGTGCCATTGAAGTTGGCGTTAAAATACGTCAGCGTCTTCTTATTGACATTGCTGTAACGCAACCGCAAACGATGCGCATACTCTGGTCTTAAATCTTTATTGCCGATGTATAAATTCAAGGGATCGCTGTTGTCTCTGACGGGTTGCAATTGGTCAATAGATGGTTCATTGACATCCGTTTCGTAAGTAAAATTCAACCGCTCTTGCTTTGAAAAATTATAATCCCAACGCATATTTGGTAATAAATACTGAAATGTTTGCTCTAAATTATCATTACGGGTAATAAATTCACCTTTTAAAACCGAATTTTGGAATTGCAAACCTGTTGAAAAATTATACTTTGTGCCACCCAAAACCCGCAAATTTGTACCGACTCGATGATACATAAACGTATTGTTGTAGAGATTACTCAAATCCGTATTCACCGACAATATTTCACCATTTTTAATATTGAAAACATCTCTATTGGCATAGTTATCGGCAAAACCAATGCGGTAATTACCCTCTAAAATGACCTTTTTACTGAGGGGTTCTGTGTAAGAAACAGTCGTCGTATAGTTGTTACGACGGTTTGTTCTATCGTCCGTTTGGTCAATCGTATCGTTGCGATAAGCAAACCCCGTGGCATCAAAATAATTTATTTTCGATTGCAAGGCTGCGTCACGTTCGCTGGTATTTCGGCTATACGAAAAGTTGATAGAACTCGTCCGCCCAGGTTTGCCTAAACGTCTGCGCAACAAAAAATTGGTCGAGCCGCCAAAACCGCCCCCCTCAGTAAATGAATGACGTTTCTGCTGATTTTGCAATAATGTATCGCCTTTCAGATTTCGGGAATCAGAGTTGCTTTCATAGTTGTTTTCTGTAAAAGAACCACTCACTGCAACGCGAAAAGAGGTCAATGAATCTATTTTTTGATCAATCGTGGCGTTGATACGATGATTTTTATTGGCAGTTTCTGTTGTCGCTTTGGCGTGCGTAAAAAACGTCGTCGTCGGCAAGTAATTCTGCCTGTCAACTGTCCTATCGTTCAGCGTATTTTGATTATTGTAAAAATAACTGGCAGTCAGTTCCGTCTTTGAAGTCAGATTATTGGTGAAATTAATGCCACCACTTTTAGTTTCTTGATAACCTTTTGACGCATTTTGCCCTTGTTGCGGGCTATTAAAGTTACCGCCGTCGCGTTTATTCCCTCCTGTAAATGAAGAAAAATCTTCTTGAGCAAAACCAGTGCGATTAATGTTATTGGCTGCGCCCAAAAGCGTAATATTTTGCTTTTCAGAAAAACTATTGTAGTTCAAACGCCCTAAATAACGGTCGTCAGTGCCATAACCCGCAGTCAATTTTCCTGAATTGGTCTTCTTCAAATTGGTTTTCAAGCGAATATTGATGGTCTTTTGTCTAACCCCATCGTCAATACCTGTAAAGGCAGATTGGTCGCTCTTTTTGTCATAAATTTCAACAGATTCGATGGCATCGGCAGGCAGATTTTGCAGCGCAATTTGTACATCTGAACCAAAAAACGGCTTGCCATTGACCAATATTTGCTGCACTTCTTCGCCTTGTGCTTTCACCGAACCGTCTTTTTCTATTTCCATGCCTGGCAATTTTTTAATTAAATCACCCGCCATGGCATTGGGTTGTGTTTGATAACTTTTGGCATCAAAAGCCATGGTATCGCCTCTGATTTGAACAGCTTCACGGGTCGCTGTGACAACCGCTTCATCGAGCAATTTACTGAGGGGGAGCAATTTTAAGTTTCCAATATCGAGCGTATCGAAACGGCTGCCTGTCGCCAGAATTTCCCGACTGTAAAATTCATAGCCGACATAGCTGATTTGCAAAAGGAAACGGGTGGCTTGATCTGTGGTCGAAAATTTAAAATTCCCGTCTTCGCTGGTTTGCCCTTGCGCATAAATCGTGGAGTCGGGCAGATGCAACAAAGAGACTGCGGCAAAAGGCAAAGGAGTCGTCGTCTCGTCTAAAATCGTCCCACGAATGGTTGATTGTGCGGTTGCCGTCTCCAAAACAAACAAAAACAGAGCAAAAAAGACGGTTTTCAAGAAAAATTGGTCGGATAAATAATTGGATTTCAAAATAGACATTAGGTTTAGTTTTACGACAGGCTTGATTAACGAGCCTGCGTTTCTTTAGGAAAGTAGTTTTGACTTTGATTCGAGGGCAAAGTTAAAAGTTAAAAAGTAGATAGTGTGTCAATGCCCTTAACTCTATCCAAACAACGTTTTCGACATTACAAACGACTTCGACAACATCTATAATCTTCTTTATAGGCATCCATTCGAAAAGTATAAATGATTTTATAGTGCTTATTTTTGTTGATAAACTTAAAAGGAGGTAAATTTGTCAAAAAAAAGATGGGTAACGAAAGTTTATTGCAAAGAATTACTGTCAATCCGCTTGTTTGTGGCGGTCGTCCGTGTATCCGTGGTATGCGTATTCGTGTATCCGATGTGCTTGATTTATTGGCAAATGGTTTAACGCCACAGGACATTGTCGAAGAATTGCCAGATTTGACATTAGAAGACATACAAGCCTGTCTTATGTATGTCGCCCGTCGTTTTGAACACCCTATTTTACAAGCTGCTTAAAAAAAAGCGTACTATGATTTGGCTTGATGCTCAACTGCCACCCTCATTAGCTCAATGGATTATAGAAAATCTTGATGAACCTTGTGTAGCTGTTCGTGACATTGGGTTACGTGATGCGGCTGATTTTGACATTTACTAACAGGCTAAGACCGCCAATGTCATTGTTATGACAAAAGACAAAGACTTTGTGGATTTGCTTTATGTTCATCGTTCACCTCCTAAAATCATTTGGCTAACCTGTGGGAATACTTCAAAACAAAAACTAAAGGAATTAATGACTTTGCATTTGCATCAAGCATTGCGCATTTTAGCTGAGGGAAATGATCTAGTTGAGATAAATTAGTTCTTCCGTCATTCTTCTACTTTTGTACTTTTGGTAAAGAAATCACCTCAATTCTCAAATTTCCGCTTTTAGACTTCCTTAAAACATTAAAACTTTAGTCCAATTAAACGCGCTATTATGCTAAAAAAAGAAACCGCCCTCATTCTCACACACGGCTTACTTGATACCGAAAACGGCAAAACTGCACATGGTTTGATTCGCAGCAGCGAAAGATTCGCCATCGTTGGCGTAATTGATTTCGCTACGGCAGGTAAAGATGCTGGTGAAGTTTTAGATGGTCAATTTCGCAGCATACCGATATTCGCGGACATCGAAACCGCATTAGCGGAATTAAAAACACCCCCTCAGTATTTAATCATTGGTGTTGCCGTTGCGGGAGGAAAAATACCGTCAGAAATGTTAGATGTTTTAAAGAACGGCATTAGGCACAAACTAAACATTATCAATGGTTTGCACGAAAAACTGAATGAAAAACCTGATTTTGTGGCTTTGGCGCAAGAAAATAATGTGACTTTAACAGATGTCAGACGAACCAAAAAGCCTTCGGAAATGGCTTATTGGTCGGGCGAAATTAGGAATGTGACGACACCACGTGTGGCTGTTTTGGGTATGGATTGCGCCGTTGGAAAACGCACAACGGCTCGTTTTTTAGTAGAAGCCATGCGTTTGAAAAACTACAAAGCCGAAATCATTTCAACAGGCCAAACAGGTTGGATGCAGGACGGACGCTACGCTTTTATATTCGATTCGACCATAAATGACTTCTTAACAGGCGAATTGGAAACCCAAATTCTGAAATGTCATGAAGAACAAAAACCCGATATTATGTTCCTAAACGGTCAATCTGCCTTGCGGAATCCGATTGGTCCAACTGGTTCAGAATTTCTATTGTCGGGCGGCGCAAAATGGGTGATTCTACAAGCCATGCCCGGACGCAAATATTATGAAGGCACGGAAGACAATATCAAAGTCCTCATCCCCTCAGTAAAAAGTGAAATTCAGTTGATAAAAATGTTTGGCGCAACGACGATTGCGGTTACTTTAAATACGCATGGATTAACGCTTGAAAAAGCGAGAGCGATACAGCAAAAACTAAGATTGCAGTTAAAAATACCTGTCGTATTGCCATTGGAAGATGGGGTAGGAGAGGTGATTGAAGCGATTGAGAAAAAGGTTTTCGGACAATAAATTTGATAGAAATTTAAGATAATAATGTCTATTTTTGTAAAAAATTGAAAAAATTATGACAGTTGATTATCGAAAAATCATTACGATTGAAGCGGGTAAACGCAGTGGACAGCCCTGCATTCGTGGCTTGCGGATTACTGTTTACGATGTATTGAGTTATCTCGCAGCGGAGATGAGTTTTGACGAAATTTTAGATGATTTTCCTATGTTGACACGGGAAGATATTTTGGCATGTTTAGCTTATGCTGCCGCATCTGAAAAAGTAAAGCAAATTGTAACGTAAAATGAGAAAAACATGATTTTAATTGACAATAATTTGTCTCCCAAACTTGTCCGAAAATTAGCAACCGTTTTTGTAGGTATCAAACATGTTGCTGATTTCAAAATGGAAGCAGCCGATGACATCACCGTTTGGCGTTTTGCGAAAGCTAACCATTTTAACATTTTGACAAAAGATACAGATTTCATCAATTTAGTTACCATGCAAGGTTTTCCACCTAAGGTTATTCGTATGAATACTGGAAATCTACCTACCATAATAATAGAATCCATCCTTTTACGTGATGAACAATTCATCAAATCCTTTTTAAACTCTGAAATACATGGTATTTTAGAAATAACACGTTGAAATTCATTCAAAATGACCATTAAATCCATAGAAGTTTATAAAAAAAACCTCGCTTTAACCCGTCCTTACACCATTGCTACCAAAACCATTTCAGATGTTGAATCCGTTTTTGTTGAAGTTGAATTATCAAACGGCATTATAGGTTTAGGCGCAGCCAATCCAGCCAAAGAAGTGGTGGGCGAAGATGCTGACATGTCGTTAAGGAATCTTCAAAGTGCTGATATTCAAGGTTTTGTCGGGCGAGACATCGCCGAAATCTTTTCGATAATCCCCTCAGTATCAGCGGCATTTCCTCATGCGCCAGGCACTTTGGCGGCGATGGATATAGCTTTGCACGATGCCTTTTGTCAATATCTGAAATTGCCAATTTCACAGTTTTATGGGCAGAATATTCAATCCATGCCGACTTCTGTAACCATCGGTATAAAAAACGTAGCGGCAACATTAGAAGAAGCCAATGAATATTGGGACGCAGGTTTCCGCATTTTGAAAGTGAAATTAGGCTTAGATATGGCAGAAGATGTTGAGCGGTTGGTGAAACTACGTGAACGATTCGGACAAGCCATGCGTATCCGCGTAGATGCCAATCAAGGCTATGAAACAAGTCAAGTCGTTGATTTTTTCAATAAAATCAACGATTTAAACATTGAATTGGTCGAGCAACCAACGGCTGTTGGACAAGAAAAAGCCTTGTTGACACTGCCTTACGACATACGTCAACAAATTGCAGCCGACGAAAGTCTGAAAGACACAGAAATGGCGTTGTTTTTAGGAGGCACAAAACGAGTCGGTATTTTCAATATCAAATTGATGAAATGCGGCGGCATCAGAGAAGCCTTAAAAATCGCCACAATTGCCGAAGCTGCCAAAGTAGATTTGTTTTGGGGTTGCAACGACGAGAGCATTGTGAGCATTGCTGCCGCTTTACACGTCGCTTTTTCATGTTCACACACCAAATATATTGACCTCGACGGCAGTTTTGACCTCGCAGAAGATGTGGTTAAATCGGGTTGGATATTGAAAAATGGCGTGATGTCGTTGAATAGTGGTGCGGGCTTAGGGCTAATCCGATAAAAAAAATAGCCCTGAAAGGGCGTGATGTGTTAGCAATGGGTAACGCCCATTGGAATGTGTTAGCAATGGGTAACGCCCATTGGAATGTTTTAGCAATGGGTAACGCCCATTGGAATGTGTGAACAATGGGCGTTACCCATTGATAAAACAATACCAATCAAACCATAATTTTTATAAATATAAATCAAACCATAAAATAAGACATGAAAAACCTATTCATCCTCCCCCTCAGTATTTTACTGATTTCAGCATCAATCACAGCGCAAAACCTAAAAATCAAACCCAAATACTTGGCAAAAGCCACCGAATTGGCGCACCGTTTTATCATCGTTGATGCCCATGTGGACGTGCCATATCGCTTAATCTCGAAAATGGAAGACATCTCAGTGCGCACACCCAAAGGCGATTTCGACTATGTGCGGGCGAAACAAGGCGGTTTGTCTGCGCCATTTATGTCTATTTATGTGCCATCAGGTTTTCAAAAAACGGCGGGTGCATCAAAGGCTTATGCCGATACATTGATTGACTTGGTGCAGGGTTTGGTCAAAAAAAATCCAGAGAAATTTGCACTCGCCAATTCACCCGATGAGGTGGAAGCCAACTTCAAAAAAGGCTTAATTTCCTTCCCAATGGGCATGGAAAACGGCTCGCCGATAGAGGATAAGATTGAAAATGTGGCGTATTTTCAAAAACGAGGCGTGCGTTATATCACTTTGACCCATGCAGAGGACAATTTGATTTGCGCATCGTCTTACAGTCTCAACAACAAGTGGAATGGTTTGAGTCTTTTTGGCAAACAAGTTGTTGAAGAGATGAATCGCGTGGGGATAATGATTGATGTGTCGCACGTTTCCGATAAAACGATTGAACAAGTTTTGGAAATTTCAAAAGTCCCTGTCATTGCCTCACATTCAAGTTGTCGTAAATATACGCCTACTTTGATACGGAATTTGCCCGATGATTTGATAAAACAAATTGGTGCAAAAGGCGGCGTGATTCACCTCAATTTCTCTTCGCTTTTCCTCGATTCGACGGCTGCAAAAGCCTTTATGCAAGAACGTCAAGACAAAAGTGAATGGCTTTTGAAGAACAATACGACACAAAAAGACCCACTTTACAAGGCTTTTGATGCCGAATATGATAAAACACATCCAACTCATTTTTCAACCCTTAATCGTTTGGCTGACCATATTGACCACATCAAAAAATTGGTCGGCATTGACCATATTGGTTTCGGTTCTGACTTTGACGGCGCGGGCGATACGTTTCCAAATGGCATAAAAGACGTGTCCATGTATCCAAATTTGATAGCGATACTGCTACAACGCGGTTATACTGAGGGGGATATTGAGAAAATTTGCTACAAAAACACGTTTCGGGTTTGGCGTGAAGTCGAGCAGTTTAGTAAAAACAAATGATTCATTTTTAAAACAATTTTTGTTATTTTGTTTTAAAAATGTTTTATAAAAAACTTTTTGTTTTATATATTTGCACTATGCTTCTTCAAAAAGCATGATTCACTGCATTTTTAAAATATAAAACAAAAGTAAAAATGACATACCAAAACAGACCCAAATTGTCAGAAAGTAAACGGATTCGCTCGGTTTTGCAACATCAAGCATGGTTAGAAAAGGAACATGAAGAACCGCTGGACTTAACACATTTATCGAATTCACCTCCTCTCGCTTCAACAAGTTGGTTGAGTAAACTGGATGACGCTGAAAAACAAATACTCTATGAACGTTTGGCAGAATTGGAGTTGATTTTTTGGACATTAGGCGACGAAGTTTTAGATAAAGCGATGATTGATAAAAACAGTCAAATCATCAATGAAAAATACGAATGGGTTGTCGAAAAACGCCTTGTTGCGAAACATACATCGGCTAATATTGAAAAAGTCGCCGCTTAACATCCTTGTTTTTTCGTTCTAAACGACGGCGAGGTTTTGAACCTCGCCGTCGTTAGTACATAAAAGCACTAATTTTCATTGAAAGGAAGAGTATTTCTCTACAAAAAGAAAAATACTTTTCTTTGAACTTTTTTAAATGAATAAATGTTCATACATTTGTGCTTAAATAAATAATGACATGATAGAACTCATCTTACAGAAATGGACTTTTATGCGCTTTTTGCGCTTAGGTATGGGCGTTTGGCTCATCGTTGAAAGTGCGAGAAGTCACGAAACCATGTTTATGTTGCTCGGCGGCTTGTTTGCCGCACAAGCGATATTTAACATGGGCTGCGTAGGCGGCAATTGCGGTGTTAACACACGCCAAAGACCTTTTTCAAGGACAGAAGAAACAACTTTTGAAGAAATTAAATAAAAACAATAAAAATCATGGCAGTTTCATTCAATGAACTCATCAAATCAGAAAAACCCGTTCTCGTTGACTTTTCCGCAGAATGGTGCGGTCCGTGCAAAATGCTCGCGCCGATATTAAAAGAAGTAAAAAACAAGATTGGCGACGATGCTAAAATCGTTAAAATTGACGTGGACGCAAATCAAGCCATATCCGAGCAATTGCAAATTCGCTCTGTGCCAACGATGATTATTTTCCAAAATGGCGAATCAAAATGGCGGCAATCAGGTGTTCTATCGGCGGTACAGATAGAACAAAAACTTCGTGAGTTTATGGTCACAACTCATTGAATAACAAGGATTTAATTCATCATTTATCATTCATAACTCATCATTCTCTATGTTAGATTTCTTAAAAAGCCTCTTCGGTGGCGGCACATCAGCAGCATACACAAACTTAAACGCCAATGATTTTGGTCAAAAAATAACGCAACATACTGAGGGGGTCATTTTAGATGTCCGAACCGTGGACGAATTTAGGTCAGGACATCTACCAAAAGCCATCAATGCCAATGTGATGAACAACGAGGTGGTCACCAAAACTGCAAAATTCAACAAACAGAAACCTATTTTTGTCTACTGCCGAAGCGGTGCACGGAGTGCGACAGCTTGTAAAACGCTGGTGAATATGGGTTTTACGGACGTTTATAATATGTCGGGCGGTATTTCGAGTTGGAATGGTCAAGTCGTGAAATAAAAATAGTGATAAAGCATAAAAGCCGACCTTTTACTGAGGGGTCGGCTTTTGTTATTCTTACAGTAAAAATTTACTTCTTTATATCAAAAGTGCCTTTCAAATGTAAAGTATCGGGATATACCGCACCTAAAACATCTCGTCTCCTTGTCATTATAAATTTCGTATCAATCGTACCTTTAACTTGATTAGACGTAAAACTTGTTATTTCAACATAATTCGCATTTTTTGTATCAACTTTGTCATAAAAGTCTTTCCCGACATCGCCATCGGCTTGTAATGTTGAAAAACGAATACTTACGGAATCTTTGATATCACAATTTGGAAAAATGCGGTCAATTACGCCAAAACGCCCTTTTTTCTTTGAAATCCCCATTATAAATAGGCTTTCTCTAAATTCATTTTGTTCATTAAATTGTGCTATGGTTAATGTAAATCTATCTTCATTTATAAGGCATTGCAAAGTATAACTAGTATCGCTAAGAGTACGATAAGGGGTCGGGTTTAGGTCTTGAAAAACACCCAATAAAGTCCAATTATTCTTTTTCCAATTACTCCCATTCAGCGTACCATTAATTGTTGATTTAAAGGAATTAAAGTAGCCAAACCCAATTTTTTTTTCTTTTTTACAATGAAAAAAACAAGTTGTAATAAAAAGTAGGCTTAATATTTTAATGTATTTCATGTTGAATCGTGTTAAGCCGTCTATCCCAAAGGATAAACGGCTGATAAGTAATTTATTTTTGAATTGCCACTTTCTGAAATACGGTGTTCTGACCAGAAGTAATTTTTAAAATATAAATGCCTGTTAGTATTTTACTTATATCCATTTCTTTCAACCTTCTGCCTTTCATCAAGTTTTCATCTGTATCACTGATTATTTCACGACCTTGTACATCAAGCAATCTAAAAGTAATAGGTTCTTGATTATTAGTTTCAAAGTCTGTTATTAATATATTTTGCGCTGGATTGGGATATGTATTTACATTTAGAAATTGATTTTCTTTATTATTTGCACTCAAACGATTCATAATAGAAGAATGCCCGTTATTTTCACCGCTACTTATTGAATAGAGACCTGTATCTTCACGATAAATTAGGTGTTTAAACGCTGTACTTGAACGTCCCAAATTATCAACCACCGTAACTTTTAACCAATACCATTTAGTTTGACCATAGTAGTAATAATTGAAAATGTCATCAGAACCTAAAACTGTCTGATAATTGAAACCATCTGTACTGGCTTCCCAATACCACGTGTAGGGGTCTTCGCCACATGAAGTGACAGCGTCAAAACTAAAGTCACCAAAATCATTGATTACACTGGGACCATTAATATAGACCGTAATTGTTGGCTCAGGCATATAATTACCAATACGGGATGTTGTTTCAACAATTCGACGAGCGACATGATTCCTATTTATTGTTCCCGTTGCATAACCAGAATATGTCACATTGGGATCAGAAAATTGAAGAAACTTTCAACATTTGCGACACCCGCCAATATGAGTTTAGTTTGCCCATTATAAATACCCGTATTTGCTACGGCAGCATTAAATTGGTCTATCCCCATTTGGGCGCATTGATTGATATTAGAAACAGCATTTCTCGCATTCGATGTTGTCAAAACCAATGCGCGTATGCCGCTAATTGTGCAACTGACAACGCTTCGATTTTCAATATTGATAGCCCTATTATTTTCAGACACACTATGCCTACTTTCATTATGTATAACACCACATGAGCCATGCTTGGATGTTTGTATCATAAGACTTAAATCGTTCGTTAAACCATAAAGTGAATATAATTCATTGGTTTCAGTCCTTTCATTCAAGTAATGAATAAAACCAAAGGTTTTTCCTTCCTCGCACCGAATTGTAATATTACCTTGCCCATTTTCGATAACGCCCTCCCAAAGATAGTTGTTATCGGAAAAGGCTTCAACATTTCTGGCAGCTGCCGTTAGTTGTCCATTCACATTAGGCAGAGAGAATTTAAGTTTACCCTGTTTTTGCAACTTTGAAATTTTGCCCACTTTGAAATAAGCAGCAAATTTAGTCGCAGGGTCTCTTTCAATCTTCGATAATTTTGTACGCATTTCAGATGATAATCCCGAAAGTCCATTACCATTGTCTGGGGAAAATAAGTCAGAGCCACTTTGGGCACTAACTATTGAACATGTAAATAACGCTGTTGCATATAACAGCGATAATAGTTTAAAAAGTGGCAATATTATAAAACACCTATGTTATTTTTATATTTAAATATTTTCAGCCATTTTAGACGACTTTTGGCTTTAATTTCTCAAAAAACAAACTTCTTTTTAGCTTCGCTTCAAAATTTTGTAAAACAATGAAATTCAAAACATTGATGTTCACAGCTATTCTCAACTTTATCTATTCATTTTTGGGCTTTGCAAAAATTGAAGCACAACCTATTGACATCACAACAGGTAATTGGAAATTCCAAACAGGCGACGACAGCACTTGGGCGACCCCTCAGTATAACGACCAAAATTGGCAGCCCATTGAGGTCGGTAAGCCTTGGGAAGCCATAGAAGCGGGTTACGACGGCTTTGGTTGGTATCGCAAAACAATTATTTTGGATTCTCGGGCGATGCGCAGAGCGGTGCGTCGAAAAGGTTCTTTGGTTCTGCGTTTGGGCAAAATTGATGATGCCGATGAGACGTTTTTTAATGGTGTAAAAATCGGCAGAACAGGCAAAATGCCACCTTATCCAGAATCCGCTTGGGACGTGGATAGGGTTTATTTTATTCCTAAAAAACTCATAAATTGGAGAAAATCGAACACAATTGCGGTACGTGTACATGATTCAGGTGGCGGCGGTGGCATGTATGAAGGCGAATATCAACTCGAACCTGTTACATGGAAACAACTTTTTGATATTAAAATTGAGAACAATGAACCGTCCAATACTTTTGATGCAGAGAAACCTGTGGGCATAAACGTTAAACTCAAAAATGGAGCAGATGAAAATCTAAGCGGCACTTTAACCATTGATATTAAACGTTTTACGGGAGAAGATGTCGCGTCAGAATCTGAAAAAGTGGCTGTAAAAAAAGGTCACACACTTACCGTTCCAACAATGACATTCGACATCAACGAAGTGGGTTTTTACATCGCTCATTGTGTTTTTGAAGACAGCAAAGGCAATAAGTTGACGCAAAAACACGGCTTTGCTTATGAACCGACCAAAGTTATTTCAGCCCCAACCCAACCTGAAGATTTTAAAAAATATTGGCTCGAAGCACGTGAGCAGTTGGACTCCGTTTTGCCCGATTTTAAGCTCACACCGACCCCTCAGTATACAACGAAAAAAACCGATGTTTTTGAAGTTGAAATGCGTTCACTCGGTAATGTGCGTGTACGTGGCTACTACACTGTGCCGAAAGGCAAAAAGAATCTGCCTGCCATGCTACATGTGCAAGGCTATTCTTCGGTTATGATGCCTTTTGACATTGATAATCAACAATTTGCACAATTTTTCTTAAACATCAGAGGTCATGGCAATAGCCGCGATGATGTCAATCCTGGATTCCCAGGCTATTTGATTTCGGGCATTACTGACCCTGAAAAATACATTTATCGGGGTGCTTTTATGGACTGTATTCGGGCTGTTGATTTTCTAACAAGTCGTGAAGAAGTGGACTCAAATCGCATCGTTGTCGAAGGTGGCAGTCAAGGGGGTGCATTGAGCATTGCGACAGCAGCCCTCGATACCCGTATCAAATACTGCCTCTCTGATGTGCCGTTTTTAAGCGATTTTAGAAATTATTTCAATATCGCTCGCTGGCCCTCCGATGAGTTTAAGCTGTATTCTGTTACGCATTTTCGAAAAATGGAGACGATTTTGAAGACTTTGGACTATATTGACATCAAAAATTTAGCCCCCTCAGTAACGTGCCCTGTTTTTATGGGTGTGGGTTTATTCGATGATACATGTCCGGGTGCTATCAATTTTGCAGCGTACAACAATTTATCTTCAATAGATAAATCCTTCAAATTATATCCACAAAGTGGTCATGCCTTGCCTGAAAAACATTATACAGTTAAGATGAAATGGTTGTATGAAAAGATGGGTTTGTAAGTGTGTTTAGGGTTTCGTTTTTGGTGTTTTGAGCCTCCAAATACTAAAAACGAAACACAATACACTCAATTACCATAAATCCATCGGGTCTTCCACAACCCTCAAATTTTCATCAAATCCATCTATCAAATCCATATCATTTTGATTGATTTCAAAATCAAAAACGTCAAAATTCTCTTGAATCCGCTTCAAATTAGCTGATTTTGGAATGCTTGAAACGCCGTGTTGCAATGCCCAACGCAAGATGATTTGAGCAGGTGTTTTCTCATATTTTTCTGCCATAGCGACCAGTTTAGAGTCAGTCATTTTCTGCCCACGCACCAAAGGCGAATAGGCTTGCAACTGTATTTGTCGCTCATTACAATACATTTTCAAGTCTTTTAGGTATAAATACGGGCTAAATTCAACTTGATTGACCGCAGGAACGATGTCGGCATACGTTTCCAATTCATTCAAAAAAGGCACTAAATAATTAGCGACGCCAATCGCCCGAACTGCCCCCTCAGTATAAAGCCGTTCCAAAGCTTTCCAAGTGTCTTTGCGTGTTGCTTTTATGGGCCAGTGAACCAAGAAAAGGTCAATATAATCACAATTCAGTTTTTCCATACTTATTTCAAAGGCGTTCAATGTGTTGTCAAAGCCTTGGTCACTGTTATGCACTTTGGTTGTGATAAAAATGTCTGTTCGTTCAATGCCGCATTGCCGCACCGCATTGCCAATTTCAGTTTCATTCAAGTACATCGCAGCCGTATCAATCAAGCGATAACCTGTTTCCAAAGCCCACAAAACAGCTTGTTCGGCTTCTTTTTTGTACATATCGTAAACACCGAGACCTAAAAGAGGCATTTTTACGCCGTTGTTGAGGGTGGTGTAGAGTTGCTGATTTTGCATGATTTTTAACGTCGTTTATTTCAAATTTTTAATTTGTGTATTCGCCATCAAAGATTTCATTTGTGTTATAGCAACGGTATTCAATTGTTGTAAACGTTGATGTTGCGGCAAACCTTGATGAATCAAAACGGCATTGATACTTTCCATATTCGACAGCACCACCAATTGTTCAATCGTCGCTTCATCTCGAATATTGCCTTCGGCTTTTGGATTCGCTTCTCGCCATTGTTTGGCTGTGAGTCCAAACAAAGCGACATTGAGTAAATCGGCTTCATCGGCATAGACAAAATGTATTTTTTCTTTTGAAAGCGTCGGCGGGATGAGGTTTTCCTTTATGGCATCGGTGTGTATTTTGTAATTGACTTTTGCTAAGGTGCGTTGGAGGTTCCATGTTAGTTTTTGATTATCATTTTCTTCCGCCTTTAATCGTTTAAATTCAAGGATTAAATAGAGTTTGAATTCTGCACTTATCCAACTCGCAAATTCGAAGGCAATATCAATATGTGCATAAGTGCCACCGCCACTTCCTACCTTTGTTATGATACCAATAGCTTGAGTTGCTTCTATCCACTTCGTAGGAGAAAGAACAAAACTATTACTTCCCGCCTCGTAAAGAAAGGAGTCGAATTCGACCCCTTTGAAATTGGGGTTATTAATTTTTTCCCATAAACCTAAAAATTCAATCGTTGTGCGACTTCTCATCCAATTTTTTACGACATCTTTTGGCTCTATCGGGTTTTTATGTCGAGCAATATCGGTGATAGAAATATAGTCCTCACTGTTTCTGTTAAACAGAACAATTTCAGTTCCCTTTACATTAATCGTTTTATTTTTTGCCATAATCGTTTGTTTTAAGTTTTATAAAATCCCATTTTGGCAAAAGTAAATCAAGGAATTAAAACAAACAAATTTATTTTTTTACATAATTTTATAAAACTAAATGTGTTTTATAGTGGCGCGCCCCCCTCAGTATTTTAAGTTTGTTAGACACTAATTACACCAATTAGATTTGATGGAGATTCGTGTATAACAAACTTAAAACGCTTAATATTTCTCTAAGCCCAACAGTTTTTTACCCAAATCATTCAACACCGCCGCGTCATACTTCGTTTGTTCCCAATTGCGCGGGTCGCCCGGGAAGGCATAACCTTCGGGCGCAATGCGGTTTTTCCAAGAGTTGATGCGCCATTCACGCAAGGCGGTGTTGTCTTCTTCGGCGGGCATCATCGAAATATATTGAGCGATGCGCACTTTGTCAGTAGTATTGTTTGGACGAATGCCGTGCGGCTGGCTGCTGTTAAAAATCAACAAATCGCCGGCTCCCATCTTCACCTTGACGAATTGACCTTCAAAAGCGGTAGTATCTGGTTGGAAACGGTTGCGATCTTCTGGTTGTGTCAATTTCCAAGTGTTGTATGTACGGAAGAGTTCAGGAATACATTGAAAACCACCCATATTTTCGTCCATTTGGTCAGCCAAAGCCAACACACCTTGTACGTTTTGCGGTTTCGTTTCGGGGTCATAGTCCCAATGGATAAAACCTTTGTATTCAAAACCGGGACGCAATGGGAAATTCAAATTCGCGCGGTCAATCGTCACCCAGAGCTTTTCAGTACCCCAAATATCTACAAAAGCGTCATAAACACGCTTCATTTGGCGGTTATTCCACAAATGCTGATTGTTATAAACCTCAACCATGCCTGTATTGGTCAATTCTTTCATTTTCATTTCGGCACGTGCCGGTGTGTACCATGTTTCAGGGTCATTGGGGTCTTTCTCTTCAAATGCCCATAAAAAAGCGGCAGTTTCTAAGGCTTGCTCACGGGACACAGCATTTTTGATAACCACATAACCGTTTTCAAGCCAGAATTGCCAATCTGCTTCGCTCAAAACACGCAAAGGAGCCCCCTCAGTAAGACTTGTCCGCAACCTCACTTTGCTGCTTGTGGCAGTCGAAGGATTGCCTGGTATGTCAGCGTGGTTTTTATTGGGCATCATTGTCGGTGTCATTGTCGGTGTCATTGTATTTTCCATTTTTGATATTTTTTTAATGATTTAATAACACAAAGGTAGGATAGCAACAAAGGAAAATGTTACAACAATAATTGCCTAAATTTGAACTATAATGACTTTTATCTTACTTTTAAACTTCTAAAATACATTTTAGTAAAACAAAACTTCAATTTTTGTCATTCTGAACGCAGTGAAAGAACCTGTTTTTGTCATTCCGTAGGAAACAGATTCTTTCACTGCGTTCAGAATGACAAAAAAAAATATACAATGAAACTCATTTTTGAAAATTTTACGCCTGATGCGGGCAGTTCATTTCGGTTATTGACCCCTCAGTTAAATGACTTTTTTTTCTGGCATTATCACCCCGAATATGAAATTGTCTATCTCGAAGGGGCTGACGGCACACGTCATGTCGGCGAGCATATATCCCGATTCGAGGGCAGCGATTTGGTTTTAATCGGTCCTTTTATTCCACATCTCAATTTTGATTATGGCATCAAAACGCCTTATAAAAAGTATGTTTTACACATCAAAGAGGATTTTTTAGAAAGAGCGTTTTCTCAAATGCCTGAATTGTCCGATATAAAAGATTTGTTTGACGCAGCACGGAAAGGCATTTGTTTTTATGGCAATTCAAAGGCAGAAATAGGGGCAGCCTTAAAAAACATATTCCAATTGCCTCATTTTGAACAGTTTATAGCCATTTTGCAATTGCTGCAATCTATGGCAAAAAGTGTCGAACAAGAGACTTTACATGCCAATCCAGTGGGTCAACATTACAATTTGAAAGAGCAACAACGCCTAAAAGTGGTTTATGCTTACATTGAAGAACATTACCATGAAAAAATGGATATTTTGCAAATGGCTCGTTTGACACATCTAACCCACGCCGCTTTTTGTCGTTATTTTAAAAAAATGACTTTGATGACTTTTACAGAATTTGTGAATCAATACCGCATCAATCAAGCTAAAAACATGTTGCTTTTGGACAATACGGTTACGGAAGTGTGCTTCGCCTGTGGCTTTGAAAGTCTTTCTTATTTCAATCGGGTTTTTAAAAAAGTAACGGGTGAGAATCCTTTGCAGTTTAAGAAAACGTATTTGGGTCAAAATACAAAATTTGCACCCCCTCAGTAAAAAGCTATAATTTTTGACATTTCTCCTTAATTTTGCACTTCAATTAATTTTTAAACACATAGTCACATAGGACACATAGTTTTATTTAATAAATAGTTGTAAATCAAAAAACTATGTGCTTTATGTGACTATGTGTTAAACTAAAAAACAGCTGTCCTGCAAACGGCGTAGTTTAACAAATATGAAAAAAGCAAGCCTGCACAATCGGGTGGACAGAGAAGTATTGAAAAAACAACTTCTCGAAAGTACGGAATCCCGTACCACCATTTCATTTTACAAGTATCACCACATCGCTGACCCGCAAGCCTTCCGCAATGAACTGTATTTGACGCTCGACAAAATCGGTACGAAAGGCAGAATTTATGTCGCTACTGAGGGGATCAATGCACAGATTTCTATTCCAACCGCACAAGCCGAATTGTTCAAAGAAACGCTGTATGCGATTCCGTTTTTGAACGGTATTCGCTTGAATTACGCCGTTGACGACGATGGGAAATCATTTTACAAACTCATTATCAAAGTACGTCCTAAGATTGTGGCAGACGGCTTAGACGATTCCTCTTTTGACCCTGCGGATACAGGCGTGCATTTGAGTGCAGAAGAATTTAACCGCTTGACCGACGACCCTGATACGATTTTAGTAGATATGAGGAATCATTACGAATCGGAAGTCGGCTATTTCAAAGGTGCTATTTTGCCCGAAGTGGAGACTTTCAGAGAAGAATTGGACATGGTTGACGGCATGTTGCGTGGCAACGAAGGTAAAAACCTCGTCATGTATTGCACAGGCGGCATTCGTTGCGAAAAGGCGAGTGCTTGGTTCAAACATCAAGGTTTTAAGAACGTTTTTCAACTCGACGGCGGCATCATTCAATATGCCCGACAGGTGCGTGAAAAGGCGTTGCCCAATAAATTCATCGGTGTCAATTTCGTTTTTGATGAACGTCTGGGTGAGCGCATTTCAGAAGATATTGTGGCGACCTGTCATCAATGCGGCACGCCTTGCGATGCCCATAAAAACTGTGCAAACGAGGCCTGTCACTTGCTTTTTATTCAATGCCCGAACTGCGAAGCTACGTTTGAGTCTTGTTGTTCTGAAAAATGTCGTGATTTTACGCATTTATCTAAGGAAGAACAGTTGGTTTTAAGAAAAACGGCGGAGTTTAATGGGACTCGGTTTGGAAAAGGACGGTACAAGGCGCATCATAATGTGGATGGGTTGTTGAAATGATTTGGGGTTTAGATTTAGGAAATTTTTAAAATTTCCTAAATCTTTCTTCAAAGTGTTTACATTTGTTTACTAAGTCATTAATAATCAAAAGAATAGAAAGATGGAACAAGAAGAATCGGCATACATCACATCGTTGCATTTGAAAGGTTACAAAAGTATCCGCGATGTGTCTGTGACTTTGAATAAAGGTCTGAATATTCTTATTGGGGCGAATGGGAGTGGGAAAACTAATTTTTTGGAGTTTTTGGATGCGGCTTATAATGATGAATATGCTCTATTATTTAGTGTGACAAATAAATTTGAAACTAAAATTAGTGATGAATTATTCACCATAGAGCTAAAAGGAGATAGAGTAGTTCGAAATAATATAAAAAATTTCGCTTATTCGTCAACTAAGACGATTTTAAAAGGCAACCATATAGGCTCTTTTATTTATTTTTTTGATGAAGATAAAAAAATGATAAATATTCAAAAATCTAATCCTGAAAATTTAGGTTCAAATTTTACTAAAACATTATTTCTTAGATTCGAAAATCCTTTAAGTCTAATACTAAAAGATAAACTTGCAATAGAATTGTTTTTTTCAGCAGATGAAGATAGTTATTTTTGGAATTCTAATTTGGATATTCAAAGTGGTACTAATACTTTTTTGAATACAATTTTTCAAATCAGCTATAAGAATAAATCAGACCAAAAAGATACAAACAATATAACCAACCAAATACAACATGAAAAATGGTTTTCGATAGATGCTTTATGTCAAAACCTTAAACAATTCTCGCCAATAAAAAACATTAAAATAGATTGGACTCTGACTCGTCAATCTAATTTAGATGAATATGATGATGCCTTTACAGCTATACTAATACAAGGCATAGATTTCCAATTCAACGTTAACAACGAGTGGGTCAACTGGACACAACTATCCGACGGTACAAAACGCTTGTTTTATCTTATCGGCAGCGTCACTTACGCCAAAGAGAACGAAATAATTCTAATCGAAGAACCAGAACTCGGCGTACATCCACATCAATTATCATTATTGATGAACTTCTTAATGTCTAAAAGTGCACATAATCAAATCATCATTTCGACACATTCACCACAAGTTTTAAATAGTTTGGGAGAAGATGAATTGGATAATATCATTGTTGCTCGGCATGAAGGCAAAGAAGGAACAAAAATGTATCATTTATCGGAGGAAGAAAAAGGGTATGCTACGGAATACATGAAAAATGTAGGCTTTTTAAGCGATTATTGGATGATGTCTGGATTTATGCAAGAAGAAAACCCTGAATATATATGATACGAATCGGCATAATAGGCGAAAATTTTAGGAACGATGCGTGTGCATTTAAAGCTTTTTTGACCCCTCAGTATGAAGGCAAAATTGAGTTTGTACCTTTGTTCAACTCGTTCAGTAAAGGTGTTCCCACTTTTTCCAAAATAATACGCTCAATGCCTACTGAAATTCAAAAACAAAAATTAGATGCCCTATTGTGTATGCTTGACCTTGATGAACATAGAAAACGAAGTGAACGCAATCAATGGTTTAAAGAAATTCAAAAAGGGATCTCCATACGCAGTATATTTTTCCTTGCTGTCATGGAGTTGGAAGCTTTGATTTTAGCGGATATTGATACCTTTAACAAGGTTTATGGTATTACAGGTCGTTACGATAAAGATCCCAAATTGAATACCGACCCCAAAAAAGAATTAAGAGGGCGAACAGATTTATCATCAAAGGCTAAAAGAAAATACGAGGAAAAACATGCCTTTGAGATTTTCGAAAAACTCCATTTCGACATTGTCTATAAAAAACACAATGAAGATGACAGTTTTCAAGCATTTATTGACAGATTTGAAGCAGAATTTCACATAAATCCAACGACAAAAGAGAGGCTTAAAAAGACAAAAGGCAAAGAACGGTAATCCGCGCTTTGCCTTTTGTCTTTTTGTTTTTCGCCAACTGCAAGTTGACGCTACTGAGGGGTATTAATTCCGCTGCATATACATCATTCGATTGCCACCGCTACGACCACCACTGCCACCCATCATCGGATTCAAATTATACGTAAACGTCAACATCGCATAACGACCTAATGAACTTGTCACCTCATTCAAAATATAATTCACATCAGCTGTACGATTGATGCCTGTGTTGCGGTTTAAGATGTCGAAAATGGCGAATTTCAACTCCCCTTTGTTTTGTTTAAACATATATTTTGACACCGATGCACCCCAAATCGGAATACCTTGAGTTGTCCCGAAGGTTTGCCCTGTGATGATAGTATAATCAAAATCGGTACTCAAACGCATACCAAAAGGCAGACGATAATTGGCTTCCACATCGTAAGTATAGTTGTAATACTGCTGATTTTGGTTCGTATTCAAGGAATAAGTCGTCTTATTGCTTTGAATTCGTCCGTTGAAGTTAACGTCGAAAGAATCCTTGATATTCACACTAAGGCGCAAGCCAAGGCTGACACCTGTACGATTTGTAACATTTTCAGTACCATTCACAAGAGCGATACCTTGTCCGAGATTGGCATTTGTCGTCACGTTCATACGCAACACTTGTTTGTAAAGCGGCATACCGAAGCCGAAGAAACCGAAACCTTGTTTGTCATTTTTGACATTTATAGGCGTTGTTTCACGTCTGAAAGACGCATCAACGGTCTGCATTGTTGATATTTTGTTCGAGGCATAAGTAAAGTTGAAATTGCCAAAGAACATGTGGAAATTGGACTGATTGAACCGATTGAAATTGACTGAAAAACGGTTGTTGTATTCCGGTCTCAAATTCGGATTACCGATGTAAATATTCAACGGGTCGGTATTGTCACGAATCGGCTGCAATTGGTCAATAGAAGGCTCTCTCACGCTTGTTTCGTAGGCAAAACGCATACTTTTTCCTTGAACTGGGTTGTAATCAAAACGCACGTTTGGCAAAACGAAATTGAAATTCAGCGGATCAAAAGTCGTTCCGCGAGAGATGAACTCGCCTTTCAAAGTCGAATATTGGTACTGCAAGCCCGTTGCTAAATTCCATTCCTTTCGATTGAGGCGATAAGTCAGACCCGCTTTATTGAAAATATAGTCATTTATGTACTTGTTACTCAATGTACTGTTGTATTTACTTTCACCATTTTGAAGGTCATACACTTCGCGGTCAGCGTCATTTGTGGTGGTCGAAAAGTTGTAATTGAGTTCCAAATATTGGCGATTGCCCAAAGGTTCTGTGAAAGAAACCGTTGCACCGTAGTTGTCCCGCTTGTTGATACGGTCGTCGGTTTGATTGATGGAGTCAACTTTTGTTGTGCCTGTTGAACCAAAATTAAAATACTTGTTTTCTGAATTTAAAATGCCATTGCGGTCACTTTGATTGACATTATAAAAGATATTGGTCGACATGGTGCGTCCTTTTTTCATGAAACGACGGCGTAATAACAAACTGTTTTGCATGCTCAAACCCGACCCCTCAGTATAATTAACGGGTTTGCTGCTTGTTTGTGGTGTATCGTCATTTCTCAAGTTTTCAGTGAAAGTGCTCGAATTTGAATAGTTTCTCGTTGCCGACAAAACAGACGTAATTTTCATAGACGTAAATGTATCGATCTTTTGGTCGAGCGTAATATTCACCCGATGATTCTGGTTTTCTGTCCTTGAATCAGCCTCTGAATGTGTCTTGAAAGAGCCATTTGTTAAGAAGTTTTCACGGTCTGACACCTTAGTTTGCGAATTAATCACATCATTATAAAAATAACTAAGATTCAATTCAGTCTTGGGTGAAAACTGATTATTGAAGTTCAAACCACCAGACAAAGCAGATTGTAAACCTTTGTTGTTACCAAAGTCAAGTGGCACCGTTTGTGAACCGCCTGATTGTATCCGCATGCCACCGCCGCCACCGCCACCGCCACGTTGTGTGGTGCCTGTAAAACCCATATAATCGTCAACAGAAAAACCTGTTTTGTTGATATTATTGCCCAAGCCCAAGAAAGAAATTTGTTGCGTTTTTGAGAATTTATTGATAGAGAACTTGCCGATATAACGCGCATCAGCCACATCTTTGGCGGCTCCTGCACCGGCCATGACATTACCAAAAGTTCCTTTTGAATAATCGGTTTTGAGCGTCAAATCAATTGTTTTTTCGCGTTCGCCATCGTCAATGCCTGAAAATTCGCTTTGGTCGCTTCTTTTGTCATAGACTTTTACTTTATCAATCGCACCAGCAGGTAAGTTTTGCAAAGCGACTTTTGGGTCTTTGCCAAAGAATTTTTTGCCATTGACAAACACCTGTGTCACCGTTTCGCCCATAGCTGTCACTGAACCGTCTTTGGCGACTTCTACGCCTGGGAGTTTTTTAATCAAATCCTCTGCGACAGCATTGGGTTGAACTTTGAAAGACGATGCATTAAATTCAGTCGTGTCGCCATTGATTTTTACAGGGTCTTTATAGCCTGTAACAGTTGCTGCATCGAGCAATTTATTATGAGGGGTCATACGAATGCCGCCAAGTTCAAGAACGCCTGCGTCATTGGGTTTGACATCCTTTTTGATATCTTCAAAATAAGAATCATAACCTACAAAAGTGACTTTTAAGAGATATTCAGCAGCAGAAGGCACGTTTTTCAAGGTAAAAACGCCTTTATCTGTTGTGCGGCTAAACGAGACAAGCGACGAATCAGTGGCAGCTAATAACAAAACAGTGGCGTTTTGCATGCCTTTTCCAGCACTGTCCACGACAGTACCCGTTATCGCAAATTTTTGAGCAGATGTTTGGGTAAACCCAAAACATAAAACAAGGGTGAAGACTGTAAAGAGCTTTTTCATTCCGTAAAATTATAGATTGTTGATGTGGTGACAGATTTAAGCACGCAAGTTAACTATAAAGCATTTCTGCAATTTGAACTTGACGACAAAAGTAGGTAATGTGGCGACGATAAGGGGTTAATCGAAGTTGATGGATTGTTAATTTAGGTTAAACTGTTCTTTAATTTTTTTCTGACAGTAACTTTCAAATTGCGCAAATTATACTGAGGGGTGGTAAAACAATAATGATTCATAAAAAGAAGCACCTGATTGATCATTCAAATTAATAGGTCGTTTTTAACTAAATCCAAACATTAAACTATAATTTTACCAATAAAGAATTTATAATTTTGAAAGTCATTCATAAATCAAAATTCACCAATCCACTTTAAACTTGCAACACATGCAAACACCTACGCCTTCTTTGCGCTATTCGTGGTATGTTGTCTCAATACTTATGGTCGCTTACATTTCTTCTTTTGTTGACCGTCAGGTTTTGGCATTGCTCGTTGAGCCGATTAAACGAGATTTTGGGGTCAGCGACACACAAGTTGGGTTGCTCATTGGTTTCAGCTTTGCTATTTTTTACACCTTCTTAGGGCTGCCGATTGGTTGGTTGGCAGATAGAAGTAGCCGAAAGTGGATTATCGTCATCGGCATTACCGTTTGGAGTATCATGACTGCCTTATGTGGATTGGCGAATACCTACTGGATATTGTTTTTCTTGCGCATGGGCGTTGGGGTAGGAGAAGCCGCTTTATCGCCTGCCGCTTATTCCATAATTACTGATTATTTTCCTAAAAACAAATTAGGCACGGCACTTGGTTTCTACAATATGGGGGTTTATCTCGGTTCTGGTTTGTCAATTCTTTTAGTTGCGCTCATCATTAAGTTGGTGAGTGTCAGTGGTTTATGGGATTTACCTATCGTCGGACTTGTGCGTCCGTGGCAAACAGTCTTTTTTATGGTGGGTTTACCTGGGTTTCTGATTGTCGCCATCATCGCTGCAACCATTCGTGAACCGATACGAAAAGGAACAGGGCTCGCGGTTGCCAGCGGTTCTGACATACGGCAATATTTTCGAGACAATCGTAAAGCCATACTTAGTTTAAATGTCGGTATCGCACTGATGGCAACGGCGAGTTATGGCGCAACCTCATGGACAACCTCCTCACTGATACGCTTATATGGTATGACGATAAGCCAAGCGGGTTTACTTTTTGGTGGATTAGTCACTGTTTTTTCAACTTTGGGGGTCATTACAGGCGGACGATACGCTGATTTTCTATCAAAAAAAGGGGTAGTAGATGCTAAAATGCGCGTGCCTGTTCAAGGCATGACAGCATCGGCTATTGTCGCTTTGGCGATGCTATTAGCCCTTTCGATATATGGCAAACCACCTCTTGGATTAATCATCGTTTTGATTTCTATTTTTTGTTTCACCAGTTCGCTGCCTTATGGTGCGGCAACGGCGGCTTTGCAAGAAATCATTCCAGCCAATATGCGCGGCACATTTTCCGCTTTTTATCTCTTTGTCATCAACCTCATTGGCTTAGGTTGCGGTCCTTTGTTGGTAGGTTTCATCAATGATCGGGTTTTTGGTACGCCGCAAACCATTATGCTCGCTATGTCAATATCCTTGCTCTTTAGTTCTTGTTTATCTGCTATTGTACTTTATCGTGGCTTAAATGCTTTTGTCATAACGTCTCAAACGCTTGAGAAAGCCCATTAACCCCCCTCAGTATTTTTCAGCTTTTTGAGACCAAATTTCAGAAAAAAAACCATAACATAAGTCATTCATAATTTTCTAACAAAATAAATTATCACTTAATATCGTCAACTATCACAATTCCGAAGGAATTAAACATGAATAACCGTAGATGGAATCTACGGCACGGACACGCAAGCGTATCTCATAACCCTGAAAGGGTTGAATATGGCGTTATTTCGACCATCAATATTCAACTCTTTCAGAGTTGACGACCCATTTGACTTTTGTTCCGTAGATTTCATCTACGGTTATTCATGTTTAATTCCTTCGGAATTGCTATGCTTTACCTTTTAAATTAAATGTTAGAAAATTCGGAGTGATCCAAAAAACCTTTAAGCCTATGTATTTGTTATGCTGCGAATATGCCCCAATTTGGACGCTCCTTGCGCTACAATTCAAAAATGTTAAAACTC
The DNA here is from genome assembly GCA_043772905.1 of Saprospiraceae bacterium. Taxonomy (GTDB): domain Bacteria; phylum Bacteroidota; class Bacteroidia; order Chitinophagales; family Saprospiraceae; genus JAAFJT01. The sequence continues at coordinate 35,747 of JAYVFS010000153.1, forward strand.
AATACGATGTCAAAACTATCTACAAACCATCAATTCTTAGATTTTTCAGATTATGGGCGACCTGTCGCCAAATGGATAGCAAACAACCTCAAAAATACAGCGACCACACCCATTCATGTCACTTTTGGTTTTGCTATCTCTGCGTTAATCGCCATGGCGTGTATGCTGAATCATTATTATTGGACGGCAGGTTTCTTTTTGATTCTAAAATCTATTCTCGATGCAGCCGACGGTGAGTTATCAAGGGTTAAAAATACACCTTCTTATACAGGTCGTTATTTGGATTCTAATTTTGATTTTATCATAAATCTGTTGTTGCTCATAACAATATGCTACATTACTGAGGGGTCTTGGTTTTATACATTTATCGCCTTTATTTGTATTCAATTGCAAGGTACGTTGTACAATTATTACTACGTTATCATCAGAAACAAATACAAAGGCGGCGACAAAACAAGTCGGATTATTGAAGACAAAGCGCCCAAAGCTTTTGACAACGAAAGCCAAACAATGGTCAATGTTTTATACTTTTTTTACACCCTTTTCTATGGCATTTTTGATAAAATCATATACAATCTCGACAAAGAAGCCATTGATGTCAAGCATTTTCCGAATTGGTTTATGAGCCTTATTTCTATTTTTGGATTAGGTTTTCAGCTTTTAATTATGTCTGTTATGCTGGCTTTTGGTTGGATAGATTATATCATTCCGTTTTTTATTTATTATACGTTGTTGCTCGTTCTTTTTATGGGTATTAGGAAACGTTTTGTGCAGTGATTCCAAAAGATTAAACATGAGACATTCGAATTGTTGTCCCTATATTTAGAGATGCCCCCTGTTTGTTTAAATAATCTTGAAAGTAGCTCAATATGCAGCACATTCAAGTCCCAATATGATGAATTGATAAAGCAGAATAGCACCCAGAAAGTTTAGAATAGCACACAGAAAGTACAGACTCCCGCTGTTCATAAAGCAAGTACCGCATCAATATATAGCATTTCGATGGTTGTAACAACAGAATCCGAGATGATTCATACATTTTTATGCAAAATACTGAGGGGGGGGTAATTCTAATATTTCACTTCACCTTTTTATGTCCAAAAGGAAAAGCAACGCCTAAAAAAGGGAAAGGTGCTATGGGTGAATCGGAGCCTATTTCCGAATAATACAATAGACCCAAATCAAAAGAGAAGTTGACATTCATAAGCCGAACACCCGTTACGCCAAAAAAACCGCCCGGTAAAATGTAATTTTCAGTCATCAAACCGACTTTACGCGCCACCCTATATTGTCCACTAACCGTAACCACAGGGCGATTCGCCCAATTGCCATCCCAGTAACCATAACCAAGCCCAAGGGAGACGTTCTTATCGCGATTACCAATCGTACCAATACCGTAGGCGATACCCATGGCAATACGGTCATTATTCCAACCAAAAGAGCCTGCCAAAACACCTACACCGTAGCTAAAGTTTTTATCCGCTTGAAAGGAAAGCTTTGGCGTGACGTATAACATCACGGGTGCATTGCCTGTAAAGATGGTGAAAACATCTGCACCGACCCCCACTGTAAAGTGGTCGGTAAAACCATAAGCCGCTGAGTTTATTAAGAGAAAGATATTGCTGTAATAACCTTCTCCTTTGCGCAAGCCGTAGCCTGTGGGTGCAAAGAAACCGCGCGTGCCATGTGGATTTTCGAACCAAAATTCACCTTTTACAAAGCGTTCTGTATCAAGTGTGGTTATACTTTTGATGTTTTTGACACTCACGGTTAAAGTACCCAGTGTCGCAGTTTCTAAGACGAGCGTATCTCCCCGTTTCTCGACGAGTTTTCCTTGTAAGGTGTTACCGTCACGCATCTCAAGCGAAAGGTATTGAATGGATGGTTCTTTTTTTTGTCCAAAAAGAGCGATATTGAGGATAAAAAACAAAAAAATAAGGGCAATTGATTTCATTTTCATCTTTTAGTTATCATTATAATGTGAAGAAATGAGATATTAAAACTGTCTCAAAGATAAAACCAAAAGAAAACGAAATGAGTAATAAAAATCATCGTGTTAATTGATTTTCATTATGTTTAAAGATTTGCAAAACCTTCAATTTTGCCTTCATAAAACAGAATTTCATAAACAGTTATAAATCAATAACATGACAGCAACAGATAAAAAACAAGTCTATCTAAAAGACTTGCACTTTGAGCATAAATTGTGGCTCAATGAATTGAATTTTGTAAAAGATGAATTGAGTATTTTCACAAATCGGTTGAGCGAAGTAGAAGAAAAAAACACGGCAGGCGACTTTAGTGCCTTTGCTGAAAGTTTTCAAAATCGCCTAATTCGTCAAAAAGAAGTCGTTGATGAATTGAGTCATGCCATAAAAGAACATGAATCAG
>JAYVFS010000154.1:0-12116 GCA_043772905.1 Saprospiraceae bacterium
TTTACTGATAACAAAGAGTTATTTCTTGTATTTTTAAAAAATATCAACTTTTTCTAGTAAATCGTTTCTAACAACAATCTTGTGAAATAACCATGCCCCAAAACCTAATTGCTGAAAAAAAAACACTCAAACAACAGGTCGAAACCGGAAATCCTGTAAAATGTTAACATTTATTCATAACTTTTTTAAATGAAAAATCTATCACTTACGATTACATTGCTATTAGTTTTCCAAGCATAAGGATCGCCTGTATGGTTAACCGAAACAAGCAACGGGGAAAAGCTGTAAAGTTTTTGGTAGGGCAAAGTTAAATCTGTTTAATTTTTGCCCTACCACTATCCTCTTCGTTAAAAGGAGGTGAGATTGGGAGAGGTGTCATACTACTCCTCAGTATAAAAGCTAAAAAGGTGTCAGTGTCTTATTGGACATTTGCACCTTTTTTGGGTTTTATAAAAAACGTTTTCTATTGTTTAACTACAAAAACGTATTAATCCCATAAACAACTCACTCCCAATCTCTATCAATGCGTCTGGAAAATCATAATCGACCGTATGCAAAGCAGGGCAATTTTCACCCGAGCCAATGCCAAACATCGCCCCTTTATACGTCTCTGTGAACAAGCCAAAGTCTTCGCCAAAGTCAAAAGGTTGAGTCATTTCTATGAATGTCAAGCCATTTTGAGCCGTTGCTGACTTGATTTGTTCAAAAGCCGTTGAGTCGTTATTATTAGAATTAAAGGCTTCAAACCATGAAATTTTAAATGATAAACCCTCTTTTTGACAAATTTCCTCAATCTTTTGAGTGATTAAATCTTTTTTTAGTTCTAAAACACGGCTGTCCCAAGTGCGTATCGTATAACCGACTTCAGCATGACCCGCCGACATACCATACGCCTTTTCACCCATGTTGATATGGATAGGTGTGACGACAAAATAATATTCAGCTGCTTTATTAGGTTGATAAGATGTGTGCATAAACTGTATAAATTCCGCAATCGCATTGGCAGGATTAATGCCATTCGCAGGTTGCGAAGCATGACAATTTTTGCCCAAAAAAGTTATACAAAAGCTTTCTACTGAGGGGGTAAAAATACCCGCTTTACACAACACCGCACCCAAAGGAAACGACGGCAAATTGTGATAAGCAAAAGCATAATCAATAGGAAATTGCTTGAAAATACCCGATTCTATGGCAGCCTTTGCACCCGCACCTGTTTCTTCTGCCGATTGAAAAAACAATAAAACCTTTCCTTTACTGATGGCACATCCCGAACCATTCGGGAGGGGGTGCTGCATTAGTTTTTGAGCAAAAGCCAACATCGTCGCACTGTGTCCATCATGTCCACATTTATGCGACACACCATTTACAGTTGACCGATATTCAAAAGTATTGGCTTCCTGAATCGGCAGAGCATCGAGTTCGCAACGAAAAAGGAGGGTTTTACCTTCGTTTTGTCCGTCAATTTCAGCTAAAATAGAATGTTGAGAGAAATCAGTATGGATTTTAGAGATACCTATTTTACGAAGTTGTTCGACAATAAAGGCAGAAGTCCAAACCTCTTGACCTGATAATTCAGGGTGTGCGTGGAGTTGATGACGGAGCTGAAGGACATTAAGCATGGTTCGATTTATGATTTTTAAAAAAAAATGAACACCTTTGCCCCATGGCAAAAAAACAAAAATATTATGTCGTTTGGGCTGGTGTAAAGCCCGGCATCTATCCCGATTGGGGCGATGCCAAAGCGCAGATTGATGGTTTTGAAGGTGCAAAATACAAATCTTTTGAAAGCCGCGACGAAGCGGAAACGGCATTTCGCAGTTCTTATACGAAGTATTATAAATTTACAAAAAAAACAGACCCCTCAGTAAATTCGGCAAAACCTGCTGGTCGTCAAAGCATTATACAGGATAGTATTTGTGTAGATGCCGCTTGTTCAGGCAATCCTGGACTCATGGAATACCGAGGCGTTTATACCAAAACGAAAGATCAAATTTTTCATCAAGGACCTTTCCGTCAAGGCACGAATAATATCGGTGAATTCCTCGCCCTCGTGCATGGTTTAGCGTTTTTGAAGCGTGAAGGCAAGCATAATATGCCTATTTACAGCGATTCCATGACCGCTATTGCTTGGGTACGCAATAAAAAAGCAAAAACGAATTTGAAGGAAACACCTGTCAACGAACCGATTTTTGACCTCATAGAACGTGCCGAAACGTGGCTTAAAAGCAACACTTATGCAAACCCGATTATCAAATGGGAAACAGAAGTGTGGGGTGAAATTCCTGCGGATTTTGGAAGGAAATAAGCAATGATGAATGATAAATGATGAACGATGAATGATTGGCGTGCATATTTTTACAAAATGTCAACAAACGCCTTAAATTTGCGCCTCTTTTTAGGATTTTGAAATCATATCGGCTTAAAAATCCTAATTCTTAATTTTTAATTCCTAATTCAAAAATATGAACGTCTCGCTCAATTGGCTCAAACAATACATCAATATAGACCTCACGCCCGATGAAATATCTGAATTATTGACCGATTTAGGTCTCGAAGTCGAAGGTATGGAACACGTTGGCAACGATTTGGCGGGTGTCGTCGTCGGTCACGTCCTCGACTGTGAAAAAGTACCTGATACGAAGTTGTCCCTTACAAAAGTAGATGTTGGCAGTGAAAACACGCTGCAAATTATATGTGGTGCGCCCAATGTGGCGGCTGGTCAAAAAGTCATCGTCGCTTTGGTCGGCACAACTTTGACGTTTAAAGATGGCAAATCGTTGACCTTGACCGAACGCCCTGTGCGTGGCATGGTATCGCAAGGCATGATTTGCGCAGAAGACGAACTCGGCATTGGTAACGACCATTCGGGCATCATCGTTTTGCCTGAAAATACCGTTATTGGTACACCTGCAAAAGAAGTGTTTGGTCTTGAAAAAGACGTTGTTTTTGAAGTTGGTTTGACACCAAACCGTTCTGATGCGATGGGACATTTAGGTATTGCACGCGATTTGTCGGCACGTTTGAAAGTGCAACACGAGGGCGGCGATGTGCGTTTGCCCGATGTTTCAGCTTTCAAAGTTGATTCTAATGCGTTGAAAATCAATGTAAAAGTTGAAGATAGTGAGGGGTGTCCACGATATTCGGGCGTATGTATTAAAGGTGTAAAAATTGGCGAATCGCCTAATTGGTTGAAAAACCGTTTGGCAGCTATTGGCGTTAATTCGATTAATAATGTTGTGGACATCACAAATTTTGTGCTGCATGAATTCGGTCAACCGCTTCATGCTTTTGATTATGATAAAATTGGTGGCGCAAGTATCGTTGTTAAAACATTGCCAACAGGCACACCATTTAAATCATTGAAAAAGAATGAGTTAGGCGAATACGTGACCCTCGATTTGACCGATGAAGACTTGATGATTTGTGATGCTGATGCAACAGGTATGTGTATTGCAGGCGTTATTGGCAATCCTACTGAGGGGGTGTCTGCGACGACGAAGAATATCTTTTTGGAGTCTGCACATTTCAACGGTAAACGTTTGAGACGTACTTCTTTTCATCACAATACAAGAACTGATGCAGCAAAAACCTTTGAAAAAGGCACTGACCCGAATGTTACTTTATATGCCATGAAACGGGCTGCGTTGATGATTTGTGAATTGGCAGGTGGTGAAATAGCTTCCGAAGTTGTAGATATTTATCCAAAACCTATTGATAATCAACGTATTGCAGTCAGTTTTGAAAACGTTGAACGGTTGATTGGTCAAAAATTTGACAATCGATATTTGAAAAAAATATTGGCAGCGTTGGACATGGAAATCGTAGAAACGATTGATAGTGAAAACGTTGTGGTAAGTGTACCAACCAATAAATCAGACGTTTTGCGTGAAGCCGATGTGATTGAAGAAATCCTACGCATTCACGGTTTCAATAATGTGCCGATGCCGAATCAAATTCGTTCTGCGATTACAGAAACAGACCGTATTGACCGCAATAAAATTAAAAATTTGACGGCAGATTTCTTAGCGTCAAATGGTTTTAACGAAGCCATGGGTTTGAGTTTGAGCCAATCTAAATTTTATACAAACACAGAATTGGTTGACAATCAACGTCTTGTTTATGTCAATAATACATCAAACGTACATTTGGATATTATGCGTCCAACGATGTTGGTTTCGGCATTGGAAGCTATTGCCCACAACCAAAACCGTCAAGCGGCTGATTTGCGTTTGTTTGAATTTGGCAAAACTTATTTGACGGATACAGAAGGTTTTGAAGAAACGTCACACATGGCAGTCGTTGTCACAGGCAGTAAAACGGGTGAAAGTTGGCGCGTCAAAAACGGTGGTTCAGCTGATTATTTTACTTTGAAAACATACATTCAAGGCGTTTTAACAAGGCTTGGTATCAGTGGTTTGCAAGAGACAGCGATTACAAACACGCAGTTTGCTTTTGGTTTAAAATATCATCGTGGCGCACAAACATTGGTTGAATTTGGTAAAGTACAACCCAAATTGCGCAAAGCTTTTGATGTGAAACAAGATGTGTATTTCGCTGATTTTCAATGGGATAATATCATCAAAGCTTTGAAAAATGCAAAAGTGGGTTATACGGATATCAGCAAGTACCCCTCAGTAAGACGCGACTTAGCCTTGGTTTTAGACGCTTCACGGACGTTTGGAGAGATTACGCAAATCGCTCAAAAGTCTGCTAAAAAACTCTTGAAAGATGTCAATTTGTTCGATGTTTTTGAAGACGAAAGTAAACTTGGAGCTGGTAAAAAAAGTTATGGAGTGAGTTTTGTTTTTGAAAACAAAGACAAAACTTTGGATGAAAAAGACATTGAAAAAGTGATGTCGGAATTGATTGGGCAGTATGAGAAGGATTTGGGGGCAGTGATACGGAGATGGAAAGGGATTCTTAGTTTTTTACAATAAAAAAAAGGGTGTTTCAAAAGACTGTCTTTTTTTGTTTTTTAAAATTAAACCCTATTTTTGTACAAAATATCAATTAAAAAATGACAGTTCAAACAATTTATGACCATATCGCGGAGACAATTGCAGCTATGAATCCTGCCAAAGTTTTGGAGATGCGTGCACCACAGGCTGCGACAGAGCGATTGGAAAGCCTTGTAGAAAAAGAAAAAGAACGTGGCCTATCTGCTACTGAAAAAGACGAACTTGACCATTTTTTGGTCTTGGAACGACTTATCCGTTTAGCAAAAGCACATGCTCGTTTACAATTAGCTGGATTATGAGCAAAAAAATACCCGCATCGCTTAGGTTAGCCTCAGCAAAACGGGCTAACTATTGTTGCGAATATTGCCATATTCCGAGTCTTGATTCGTACTATGGTTTTCAAGTTGACCATATTATTAGCCGTAAACATGGAGGGAAAACAATTCTTGCAAACCTTGCAAATGCTTGTCCTGATTGTAACCGCTATAAAGGCACTGATTTAGGTACTTATCTGACAGTTTCACTTATTCTTACTCGTTTCTTTCACCCAAGACTCGACAAATGGAACGACCATTTTGAAACAGACAATTCTGGTTTGATTTCTCCTAAAACGGATATTGGCGAAGCGACTATCAAAATCTTCCAAATTAACCATCCCGATAGAATTATTGAGCGTCAATTGTTGTGGCGTTTGGGCCTGATTTCTTGAAAAATACTGAGGGGGCTTCAAAACACTATTCATCCGCTTTGTCAAATATCATTCTATTTCTCACTTGTTTTACAATATCCTCAAAATCCTGTTTATCCTAAGGCTAATATCATATCCAACAAGTAAAATGTCACAGTATAATCCTGCCCATCAGGGGCAGTTGTAAAGTAATTCTTTACAACTGAATTAGCATCGAACTCATTGCCTTCCAATATACTAATGATGTGTTGACCTATGTTTGAGTAATCATATTGAAATAAATAGAAAAACCACCAAATCAATTCAACTACTTCAAAAATATCACTAATTTAGATGGGAATGCAAATAAATTGTTCGCAATTTGATAATATTTTCTATTTTCGTGTTGGATTAAAAATACACTCACTTTATGAATACAGTCAGCATCATCACGCAAAGATTTATTAAATGCCACAACAAACTAAGGGAAAACAAGACCATCAAGAGCAGCCGTCAGTTTGCTGTTGAGATTGATTATTTGCCTCAAAGTTTAAGCGAAATACTGAAAGGTCGTCGTGATGTGACGATTGAAGTACTGCGTAAATCGGTCGAGACGTTCAAATTCAATCCATTTTATTTGTTTACAGGCGAAGGAGCGATGTTTTTGACGGAAGAAAACAATAAAAGCCTTCATGTTTTGACCGTTATGACGGATATTACAAATGAGGAACGCATCGTTCATGTGCCTGTACCTGCGCAAACTTCTTATGCCAGTGAATTGAATAATCCTAAATTTATTCAAGACTTGCCCAATTTCACTTTGCCCGACTATAAATATAAAGTTGGTACGCATCGCAGTTTCGATGTTGCAGGTGATTCGATGGAACCCACGCTGTTTGAAGGCGATAAAATCGTTTGCAGCTATATCGAGCCGTCGCTTTGGGAATTGGGTATGAAAGACAGTTATGTGTATGTTATTGTCACACACGACGATATTGTTGTGCGTCGGGCTTACAATCAATTGAAAACCAATAAGTTGATAGAAGTACATTGCGACAATAAGTTCTATGAACCTTACGAGATACCCCTCAGTATGATTAGAGAAATTTGGTATGTCAGAGCCAAAATAAGCCCTTTTTTACCTGCACCTAATCGGATTCAACACTTATTTTATGAGGACATGAACAGTTTGAAAAGCACAATAACAGAACAGTCTCGACTCATCGAAAACCTCAACCAAACAATACAGAAGTTAGTTGACCTAAAATGAAGTTTTATTTGGCAAACAATACCTTGATTTGTTCGTTTTAAGAATATTATTTTAAAACTGTGACCAAATTTTGTTTTGAAGTCTTTATAGTAGTTCGATTAATAAATAAACTAAGTTCCTGTTTAATTGTGTAAAAACGGTTTTTGTAAAATATATTTAGGTTTTTTGTTAAAATACTTGTATTTTATTTTTACTTGTTTTAACTTGCAGCGTTATAACAGATACAGATTAGCAATCACGCAAAATTAAATTTCGCTAAATTATGACGGATAAATTTGACCCGATAGATTTAAAGATTCTCAAAATATTGCAAGAGAATTCAAAAATCACGAATCTCGACCTCTCTAAAAAAATTGGTCTTTCACCCGCCCCAACACTCGAGCGTGTGAAAAAATTGGAAAGCACCAATGTTGTCCTAAGCTATCATGCAGCTGTCAACCCTCAAGAAATTGGTTTGAATGTCAAGACATTCGTTCTCGTTTCGTTGGCTTGGCAAAAAGACAATGCTTTGAATAACTTCCTCGACAAAATCAAGGAAATTGACGAGATAACAGAGTGTTATATCATCACAGGTGAGGCGGATTTTCTTATCAAAATCGTCTGCCGTGATATTCCAACTTACGAACAATTGTTGTTCAAAACGCTGTCTCAAATCGAGGAAATTGAGCGTTTGAAAACTTTAATGACTTTGTCAACGGTTAAAGACTCTAAAGTTTTGCCGTTTAAATACGAGTAATTACTCAATAAAAATATTATTCCAATTGACTGCGCCACGTTTCTTTTTAGAGATGTGGCGTTTGTCATTGTTTAAAAATCAATATTTTATACAGCTTTCATTTTTATCAAATGACGAAACCCTAAACCTTATTCTTATGAAAAAAAACAAAAACTCACTCGTTTGGCAAATTACTGAGGGGGGGCAAAATCCATCATACATACTCGGCACGATGCACGTCCGTGATGCACGAGCGTTTCAATTTGAGCATTTGTTTTATGAAAAAATACTAAATTGTGAAGCATTTGCAACGGAGTTTAACCTCGATGATATACAAAATCAAACAGATTTTACGCTGTCCATGTCCAATGATTTGCAACTTCAAAATATTATTAAGCCAAAGACTTTTGCTAAAATAAGCCGTGTGGTCGAGCAAAAAATGGGTCTGCCTTTGGTGCATTTCAACAACTTGAAACCCATCATTGTGACCAATATGCTCACCGAAAGTGTCTTGTCAAGTGATCGTTTGATGTCGCTTGATGAAACATTGTGGCGTTTTGCTTCTGAAAACGGGCGTTTACTGAGGGGTATCGAAACCTTTGAAGAACAAGTCGAAATATTGAACAAAATGAGTCTTGACGAGCAAATTAAAGGTTTGAAAGACTTGGCTTCTGATTTTTCAAAATTTAGAAAACAATTGCTCTATATGACAAAACTTTATGAGCAAGCGGACATTCAAAAACTCTATAAAGTTGCTAAAAAAACAGCAAAAGGCAACCGACGTTTATTGTTATATGATAGGAACCACATCATGGCGAACCGTATTGCAGACATGATTAAGGAAATGACGCTTTGTGCAGCGATAGGTGCAGGGCATTTGGCGGGTCAAAAAGGGGTATTAAATCTGTTGAAAAAGAAAGGTTTTGAGGTGAAACCTGTTTTTGAATAGGGACACAAATTTCACGAATTACACGAATTACATTAATCAATTTAATTCGTGTAATTCGTGTCGGATAGAAATATAAAATCAGAAAAGACTTGTCTGGTTTTCATCAATTTCTATCATTTCTGCTGCCGATACTGAGGGGGGAAGAATTTTGACCAAATCAGGTAAAAAACGCTTAATTACACGGAATTTATGTGAGTAAATCCCCTTTTCTTCGTTGTAAATGCCAAAATGATCAAATTTATCAATGCGTACGTAACCTGCGGCATGAATGATTTGATTGTTCGCCAAAACGATACCGACGTGTATGATACGTCCTTTGTCATTTTCAAAAAACGCAAGATCTGCGGGTTGAGCGAGTTCTATGAAATCAACAAGCCGCCCTTGTTCCACTTGTTGCGAAGCATCGCGCCGCAAACGGATGCCCGCCATGCGAAAAACGATTTGCGTAAAACCTGAACAGTCAATGCCAAAAGGCGAGCGACCGCCCCACAAATAAGGCGCAAACAGGTAACGCCGTGCCAGTTTGACGATAAATTCAGGTGTCGGTGAGAGGTGCCCGCTGTTAAGGGCGGATCCATTAAAGGTATAATGTTTTTTGCCCAAAAGAACGTTTATACCATCAAAAAAAGGCAATGTTGCGCCCAATGTTATCGGTAAAAAATGGTCATTATTGGTCAATATTGACATTAATTCAAGACAAAAACCGTGATTTTGGCGATAATTTATGGCTTCTTCTTCCGATATAAATCGCAATTGACGCACATCCATCCAACCCTCGTAACCATCCCAATCACAGCGAATTTGACACCAGTTTTTTTTCCCACGCCCCATTATTTCAAGCACATCCACCAATTCGCCGAATAGGAGCTGGGTCACGATTTCCTCCTTGTCGGACGCACCGGCGCGGACTGGAACAACACTTAATTGGCAAAAGGCTGGGTTTTTCATTGATTATTGTTTATTTATGATTGATTATTGTTTAGTATATGAAGGACGAGACAAATAATCAATCTCTTAAAATAGGTCCAAAAATAATAACTAAATGTAAGATACCGTTAGAATGACAAAAATAAATTTGGTTGAATGGTTATCTGTTATTGGTAAATTAGTTGTTGGCTACTGAACAACCAATAACTAATCAACCAATAACCGATAACCATTCAACCTTTCTTTCTACTTTTGCACGAATTTTGATACAACCGTTTTATGAAAAAAATACAACTTTTATTACCGATTTGGCTGTTGGCTACTTCACTTTTTGCACAAGACCGCCATTTTTCGCAATTTTATAGCTCTCCATTGACCCTTAATCCAGCCTTGACGGGTGCTTTTGATGGTAAATATCGTGTTGGGACATTGTACCGCGACCAGTGGCGTGGACTCCTTGAACAACCGTATCAAAATTTTTCATTTGGTGCAGATTTGCGCCTCGATGCACCATTTGCCAGTAAGACAAATCCTGATAAAATGGGTTTAGGATTGTTGTTTTATCGCGATATTATTAATTCGCTCGATTTTTCGACGACTCAAATTGCGATTTCAGGGGCGTATCACAAGTCATTGGACTTGGGCAGCACGCAGTTTTTGTCTATGGGTTTCCAATTGGGCTTGTCGCAACGGAACGTTAATTATGATAATTTGACTTTTCAAGACCAATGGAACGGCATTGACGGCTACTCATTGCCGCGTGGCGAACAACTGCCCGAAAATAATTTTGGCTATTCCGATCTGTCAACAGGTATCAATTACTCCGTAAACCCTGCGCCGAAAGTCGCTTTTTTTGCTGGTTTGGCGTATCATCATTTCAATAAGCCCAATGTTTCTTTTTTCAAGGGAGCTGATATACCTAAACAACCGCTTTTGCCGCGTGTTTCGGCACAATTGGCAGCGCAATTTCCTATTAATGAGGCGCATACCTTGATGATGTCGCCGCGTGTATTGGTAGCTTCACAAGGACCTCATTTTGAGGTGAATGCAGGCACAAATTTCCGAATCGAAATAGATAAAACCTATGGCACTTCACTACATTTGGGCGGCTGGGTGCGCCCTGTTAAAAATATTGACGGCTTCAATATTGACGCTGTCGTTTTGATGGCGGGCTTAGAGTACAACAGTGTTTTGTTGGGTTTTAGCTATGACTTGAACCTACCTACTTTGCAAAAGTATAAAAGAACGGCAAATGTCTTTGAAATCTCTTTGATTTACCTTGGAGAGTTTGAAAATGATGAGTTACTTTGCCCAACTTTTTGAAAAACTCGAATATGAAAATTACGGTCGTTGGAACTGGAAATGTCGCCTTTCATTTAGGAAAAAGACTGCAAGCGCAGGGCGTCGAAATCAATCAAGTTATAGGACGCAATGCCTTGAAAGCGGCTTGGTTAGGCGATATTTTGCAAACGAAATCAACTTCTTTAATTGGAAATATAGACACGTCGAGTGATATTTTTATCATAGCTGTTTCCGATAATGCAATTGAAGAAGTGGCTGAAAAACTGTCAAAAAGTATAGAAACTTCCTTGATTGTGCATACGTCAGGCTCGATTCCTTCTACGGTTTTAGAGCCTTTTTTTAGACATTATGGCGTTTTTTATCCGCTTCAAACCTTTTCGATTGAGACGGAAGCCAATTTTGAAAATATCCCTATTTTTATCAATGCGACCCCTCAGTATCATGTCGATTTTTTGGAAAAATTAGCACATAAAATTAGCCCACGCGTTTATGCGATGTCCGATGATGATCGATTAGCTTTGCATGTTGCGGCTGTTTTTGTCAATAATTTTGTCAATCACTTGTACAAAATAGGTTCCGAAATCGTTGGCAAACACAACTTGCCGTTCGATGTTTTGCTGCCTTTGATAGAAGAAACGGTTAATAAAATTCGGCATAATACGCCTGAGGAAATGCAAACAGGACCCGCTCGTCGAGGCGACGATGTGACGATTGAAAAACATCTTGAATTTATTGAAAAACATACCCCTCAGTATGATTTGCTCTACACGTTGTTGAGCATTGGCATTAATCCAGAATTGGACTTAAATAAACCTAAATAAAGATAATCTAAAATATATAAAACATGAGAATTGTAGGAGATATCGCACATCCACGTCTAAAAATAACCATTTTCAAAAATGATGGAAAGTTTAGTTTGAAATTCGAAAGCGGTTTGTTGGAACAGATTTACAAATTCCGAGACGACGACCGTTTGGCAACTGCCGACGATGTCAAAAAGGTGGTTGATGCTTCTTTTATCGAAAAAATGGAGGATTTACTGAGGGGTATGTATGACGCAAGAATGACTGCGATGCAACGTAATTTGACTCAAATAGAGGAAGAATTTGAAATAATCGTTTGAATGAAAACTAAATTATTATCTTTTTGAAGACAAATAAAAACTGTATTTTTGTAAAAAATAATGAAATATGTCTCAAATGCCACCAAGTATGTCTAATGTTCAATTAGAATACTCACGTTTCGTTGATTTTACAAACGGAAAAAAAGAAATATCGTAACCTTGCGTATGCAAGTAGAACGAATAGATGATGTACCCTTAATCTGTA
>JAYVFS010000155.1:0-12023 GCA_043772905.1 Saprospiraceae bacterium
AGCTTATTGACAATCATGCTTTGACTAAAGAAGATATTCAACACGCGATTAACAATTTTGCTTTTTATTGACAAGGACTTCTCCGAAGTTACCAGTATATAGATGCCGTTTACATTTTCATTGGCATCATAGCTTGGCTGATACACAAAATTAAAATAATCTTCTTTAAACTTTCCGTTGCCTACATCAAGTTTGGCGGGCATTTCGTTTACAGTAATCGTTTCTCCCGTTGCATAAACTTTATCCAAAAGTTCAAAAAATCCTTGTCCTGCCAATTCTGGCACGGCTTCTCGGACGGATTTATTTATAACCTCTTTGTTGCCGACAAACTGCATAGCCATGTTATTGGCAAACTCGAATACATGGTTGGGGCCTCGAACAATACAAATGATTGCAGGCGCCAACATCAATACATTCATAAGGCTTGTTTCATTATTTTTCTGGCTATTTTTCGTTTCTTTTGACATTATATTTATTGACCTTCTGCGAATGTAAGTGAATTTTAATAAATGCGCGCTCGGCGTATCTCGGCGATTGCGCATGAACGCACGCAGCTTTAAGAAGTCGGGGAATTAGTATGCCCGAACTTCGATTAGTCACCAGATACAAATCTACAAAACAAAAGTTCAAATTAATGCCCCCATCAGTATTTCGCCCTATTTAATACAAAACGCTTGACTATCGGTTTGATAATCAAGCGTTGGTGTATTATGTACACCCTTATTTATTTTCTGTTTGATAGTTTGATAGTTAAAATATTGAATATAAGTTATTCCTTTTTAAGACTTCCTTTTGTTTAATAGAAGAACGGAGCTTTTTTTTAATGTCGCCGAACTATAAGGAAAACCACCGCAATCCCCCCCCAACGAACCATCAAAACCTCCCCAAGATACTGAGGGGGGATTGTGGTGGTTTTGAGTTGAACGAAACCGAGTTAATGCAGAAAGCTTTATTCAAGCAGAGCCTCTGTCGAGGAACAAGCCTCCTCTGTGTAGGAACGCGCTTCCTCTGTCGAGAAACACGCTTCCTCTGTCAAGGAAAAGGTCTCCTCTGTGCCCGAACGCACTTCCTCTGTCAAGGAAGAGTCTCC
Source organism: Saprospiraceae bacterium (assembly GCA_043772905.1). Lineage (GTDB taxonomy): Bacteria > Bacteroidota > Bacteroidia > Chitinophagales > Saprospiraceae > JAAFJT01. The sequence goes on from JAYVFS010000155.1 coordinate 1,091, forward strand.
TCTGTGCAGGAATACACTTCCTCTGTCGAGAAACACGCTTCCTCTGTCAAGGAAGAGGTCTCCTCTGTGAGGGGATGTGGTATTTCCATCATTTTCCCATTTTAAGGGCATAATATAAAAATGATTTTGCTCATCAATGATGTTAACAGCTATCATTTTACACCCCTCAGTATCTTTGTAAATTTGTGGTGAAAAAAGAAAGGGTTGACAGACGCATTTATCATACTTAAAATTCATGTATTATGAAAACGAAAACATTGGGTTCACTTGAGTCAATAAAATGGATAGCACAAATCGTCGGTTTCGCAACAACTTCAGGATTAATTATCTTTCTTTTTGCTGAAGTTATACCCGGTATTCGTGATGGACGAGCCGATATTGTCATACCGATGCTACCGCTTTTAATCCTTGGTATTGTAGGGTATTTCATCTCATTTTTTTTCTACAAAAAATTAAATTTTCCTATAAAACCCAACTCATTTGTTTTAGCTTTGTCAAAAGACAAAAGAACCATTATTTGAAAGTATTATGATTTCAACTTCTGGACAACAAGGCTTGTCATTTACAACACAGGGGAAAAGAATCAAATGATATAAGACTAATTTATCAGTAAACTTATAAATCCACTTAACAAATGAGAATAATTTCCTTGCTTTTCCTCGTTTTTTCAACCCAACTCTTTTGCCAAACCATTGGTACATTCAATTCCGTCACACCAACAGCTCAAACTGAACAGTTTGTGATACCTGCGACGCATAGAATGCAAAAGCTGATGCAATCTGGCGACCCCCTCAGTATTGGCGGCAATTTGAAGGGGACACCTGACTTTAGCTGTTACGTGCCGATAGCGGGCAGCAGCACAAACGGTTATGTGACCATCAGCCATGAAGAAGCACCCGGCGGCTTATCCGTGTTGGATGTCAACTACAATAATTTGACTAAACTTTGGTCAATCACCCATTCAGAAGCCGCTGACTTGACTGCCATCAATGGATTAACCGCTGCAAATTGTTCTGGCGGCTTAACACCATGGGGAACGGTTTTGAGCGGCGAAGAATATGTATATACATCAGACTTCAATTTTGATGGGTATAATGATGTCGGTTGGCTCGTCGAATTTGACCCTGTTTCGCGCAAAGCACTTCGTAAATTATGGGCTTTGGGTTGTGTGCCACATGAAAATGCGGCGGTGTCCTCTGATGGGACAAAAATATATTTTGGTGCGGATAATTCTGACAATGGTTATTTATACAAATTTGTTTGCACGACACCCAATGACCCAACGGCGGGTACACTTTACGCCTTGAAATTAACGGGTGGCGGCAATGGCGTTTGGGTTGTCATTCCGAACTCGACACAAAGCGACCGGAATAACACGGTCGCCTTATCCGCAACGGCAGGGGCGACGAACATCAATCGTATTGAAGATGTAGAAATCGGTCCCGATGGGAAAATTTATGTTACATCAACGACTTTTCACGAAATTTATCGGTTTATTGACAATGGTTTGACTGTTTCAAGTTATGAAACTTATGTATCTGACCAATGCTACAATATTAATGGCACTTGCGAACCTTTTGGCATTGCAGGTCAAGCAGGATGTGACAATTTAGCCTTTGATGGTGAAGGTAATTTATGGATTTTAAACGACGGCAGCAGTAATCATATCTGGGTCGTTGGCCCTTCGCATACAGCAGGAGGGACGAATGATGTGCGCTTATTTGCCACGACTCCCGCAGGTTCAGAACCCACAGGTATCACATTCTCACCTGATTATAAATTTATGTTTATTTCTATTCAACATCCCAACACAGGTAACACGGCTTCTCAAACCGATGCGGCTGGCAATGCGCTTGTTTTTAATAGAGGTACAACGCTTGTTGTGGCGCGACAAGAATTTTTAGGAACGACATCGTTACCTATTGATATTCAAGACTTTACAGCAAAAAAACACAATGAAAAACAAGTTGCATTGCAATGGCATATTTTAAATGCAAAAGACATTCAAAATATAACAATAGAGCGCAGCAAAAATGGTGTTCATTTTGAAAAAATAGGGGAGGAGAGACCCCCTCAGTATAGTGAGCAATTTATTGACATAAACCCTTGGTTATCAACAAATTATTATCGGTTAAGATTCAAAGAATGGGATGGAAAAGAAAGTTTCTCTAAAATTTTATCCATCGAATTAACAGATGATTTACCAAAGATTCAAGTCGCTTCAAATCCATTTGATATTGAAGCCAAAGTTTTATTTTCAAATTTTAAAGGTACTGCTAAAGCTGTTCTATATAACGCCATAGGTGTAGCTGTTTGGACAAAAATGATAACGGATACTGAGGGGTCATTTACACTGGGTCATTCATTGCCTTCGGGCATTTATTTTTTAAAAACATTCAATACAATACAGCAGACGTTGCAACCGATAAAAATAGTAAAAAGGTAATAATGGCGAATTAACTCATTGATTTTGAATGTTTTAGCATTATTTACTATAATACATATTATGTTAATTAATAAAGAGTTTTTTCGGCAAAAACAGACTATTCACCATCGTCTGCCTCATTTTCAGCTACCTTTTCAGCCTTGCCATAAACAAGCGCAGTAAAAGTCTTTTTCTTCGATACATAATATTGCAAAACAATTGACCCCCTCAGTATGCCAGCCGTATTATTAGGCGCAATCCGTTCTTTTTCAATGATTTGTGCTACTTGTTTTCTTTTCTTCAACATTAAAAAGAAGTTGCCATAAAAACTAAAATGTGCTTTTATAATGGATGTACAATGTTTGAACTGTCCACCAAACAAAAATTTAACACCCGCAACACCGTCTAACAAAAGTCGTGTTGGAATTAACCACAGAAGTTTTGCAGTCGATTCATTTTTTAATATAGCATATAGACTATTCCTAAAATTTAAATAGGTTTTACGTGGACTCAAATAATCCATAGTACCACCACCAACGTGTCTAACAACACCTTTGGGTTGCACCATGACCTTATACCCTGCCCTTTTCATACGCCAACATACGTCAATTTCTTCCATGTGTGCCCAAAAATCCTCGTCAAAACCACCGAAACGATGCCATAAATCGGCTCTAACGACCATTGCTGCACCCGAAGCCCAAAAAATTTCGGCTTCATCGTCGTATTGTTTGCGGTCTTTTTCAATGGTATCAAACACTCGTCCACGACTAAAAGGATATCCCAAAGCGTCAATCCAGCCACCGCCAGCACCTGCGTATTCAAATTTTCGTTTTTTATTATAACTCAAAATCTTTGGTTGAACAGCCGCAATCGTTTTGTCGGCATCCATCATGTTGATAATGGGTGTCAACCAACCTTGTGAGACACGACAATCAGAATTAAGCAAAACATAATAATCGTAACCATTAGGCACTTCTGTCGTGCGCGGACGCAATTTTTCATGTTTCAAAGCTTCATTATAGCCTTTGGCGAAACCATAATTTTTGGACAATTCTACAACACGGACACGGTCAACGCCCATCAAGGCAGGAATGCCGTCTAAATTCAGTTCGCGCACCGTTTCAACACTGTTGTCGGTTGAACCATTATCAGCAACAATGACATCAAAATTGCCATATCGAGAACCACAAACAGAGGGCAAAAACAGCTTCAAATACTGAGGGGTATTCCAATTCAATATGACGATTGCTACATGCGAAATAAGTTGATTTTCAATATTTTGTAAAACTTCACGGCTTTCCCTTTCATCGTCGGCGAGTTGAATGACAAGCGATTCGAGACTGTCGAAATAACGGTCAGGACGTAGGAATTGAACCAATTCAACCTTCACTTTTTGACCATAAATCTCTTCATTAAAATCAAAAATATTGACTTCAATGGTCACATTATCATGGTCTTTCAAGACGGGTCTGTTGCCCCGATACATCATGCCTTTACGCAATTTGCCATCTGGTAAATGCACAAAAGCCGTATAAATGCCATGCGGTGGCAGCAGTTTATTTTTTTCAGTCACCAATAAATTAGCCGTTGGAAAGCCAATTTCCTTACCTATCTGTTGCCCTTTAACCACCTCGCCTGTAAAACTGAAATAATGACCCAACAATCGATTCGCTGACCGAATATTGCCTTTTTCAATCGCTTGCCTAATTTTTGTAGAAGAGACAGCTATTTCGTCAATGACTTGTTTTTCAATTTCTATGACTTCATAACCGAATTGAGTGGCTAATTTCTGCAAAAGTGCCGTATCCCCTACCCGGTTCGCGCCAAAACGGTGGTCGTAACCAATAACAATATAAGTGGGTTTAAACCTTTTATAAAGGAGGTTTTCGATATAGGCTTCAGGTGTTTGTTCCGAAAATTCCTTTGTAAAAGGCACGACAACGACAACGTCAATGCCGTATTTTTCCAATAACTCAACCTTCTCTTCGATGGAATTGAGCAATACAACTGACTTATCGTTGGGTTGAGCAACAAGACGTGGGTGAGGATGAAAAGTAATGACAACTGATTGACTGTCAATGCTTTGCGATAATTGTTTGACACGTTCCAATATGCGCTGATGTCCACTATGGACACCATCAAAAGAACCTATTGTGACAACAGTGTTCTGAAAAACGGGTAAGTCTTCAAGGCTAAAATACACTTTCATAATGGGGGCAAAATTAAAATATTTATTCGTTATTCGTTACTCGTTATTGGTTATTCGTTACTCATAACCGTAATAATAGAAATTCATTTAGAATCAAATAGTGGAGTAACCAATAACGAGTAACCAGTAACTATTTACGCATCAAATGCCTGTTTCAAATCTTCAATTAACCATTCTGGCTCTTCTAAACCGATGTAAAAACGGTAAAAATTGAAGGGCAAAGAGGGATTTGACTTACCTTCAACGCCGTACAAAGAGCAAATTGGGAAAACCAACGATTCATGCCCACCCCACGAAACGGCAAAGACAAAACGTTTCAACCGATAGAAAAACGCTTCCGCTTCTTCGATGGTTTCGGCGGTCGTTTCTATCGAAAATAAGCCGCCACAGCCTGACATTTGCTTTTTTGCCAATTCATACTGAGGGGAGTCTTCAAGAAAAGGATAATAGATTTTTTTGACTTTGGGATGTGTTTTCAACCATTCTATCACTATTTTGGCACTTTCATCCGACCTTTTTATACGTAAAGGCAGTGTGCGTAAACCTCTGATGATGAGATTCGCATCGTGCGGACTGATAATGGCACCGAGACACATTTGCTCATTGTCAAATATTTTTTGAATCATCTTCAAAGTAGAACATATCACACCAGCTACAACATCCGAGTGACCATTTAGGTATTTCGTTGCAGAATGAACAACGATGTCTATCCCATACTCAATCGGTCTTTGAAAAATGGGTGAACAATAAGAGTTGTCAATAATTGATATCAGTCCATGTTTTTTACAAATATCGGCACACGCTGCCAAGTCTTGCAGTTCAAAAGTCTGTGAATTTGGCGTTTCGAGAAACATCACTTTCGTATTGGGTTGGATGGCTTTTTCAAAATTAGCCGCATCTGTGCCATCCACAAAAGTCGTTGTTACGCCAAAACGTGTTAAAAACCGAGTCAACAACACATTTGTCCACGAATAAGGTGATTTGACGCATACAATATGGTCTCCAGCATTGACGTTAGCAATGACGGCTGCCGCCACTGCCGCTGTACCACTTGCAAAAACAAGGGCTTCTTCGGCGGACTCCAAAGCCGCAATTTTTTGGCGCAATATTTTGACTGTCGGATTGTTGCCCCTTGTGTAAATCGTTCCGCTTAATTCATTGGTGAGCCTTTGGCGAAAAACATCTAAGTCCGTGAAGGCAAAATTGGATGTTTGAATGACGGGTGTTGATACGGCATTAAAATAGTTTTCTCGGTCTTCTCCGAGTTGATAAAGGATTTCTGAGATGTGCATATTTAAGAATTTTTCGCCAAGATACTAAGGGGTAACAACTTGATCGTTATTTTTTCAAAAAACGTTGTAAAAGTTATGCTCCAGTTAATTTTAGAAAAATAACAATATATGACATCGCTATTCGTTCTACAAGTTCAAATTAACACAACAATAATTTATTTATATTTTTAAACTTAATTTTCTAATGAAAAAACTATTTTTCGCAATTTGCTCATTTTTTATCCTTGCTGCTGTTTCTTGTAATAAAGATACAAACACACAAGCTACTTTAGAATTGCGTCTCACGGATGGACCGGCTATGTTTGAAGAGGTCAACATAGATGTTCAAGGCGCAGAGGTTCACGTAAACAAAGACACCGCAAGTAGTAGCGGTTGGCAACCTTTGTCCATAAAAAAGGGCATTTACAATATTTTGAAACTGAACAATGGCATTGATACCGTTTTAGGTTCAACCCAATTGCCTTTGGGTGATGTTTCAGAGATTCGTTTACTCCTTGGAGATAATAACACAATCAAAGTTGATGGTAAAGTTTTGCCATTGGTTGTTCCCAGCAGTGACAAATCGGGTTTGAAATTAAAATTTGAGAAAAAACTCTTGGCAGGCGTTTCGTACAAAGTTCTCATGGATTTTGATGCCGCTAAATCTGTCAAAGAAGTCAAAAAAGGCATTGAATACAAAATGAAACCGCTTATTCGACTTATCACAGAAGCCAATAATGGCAGTATTCGAGGCGAAATCGGTACAACAACTTGCAAAACAATTGTTTACGCCATCAACGGTACGGATACTTTGACTTCAACTTATCCTTCATCCACAAACCGTTTTGTGCTTCAAGGGCTTTCTGCTGGAACATATAAGGTTTCTGTAGCCGCTGAAGGTACAAGTTGCACGGGTAAAACGATGGACAATGTGAAAGTTGAAGTGGGCAAAGTTACCGAAGTCGGTAAAATTCAATTGTAAGCACTATCCGCCTTAATTGACGGGGTTTATTCACCGCATTGCCCCGTCAATTATTTCAGTTTAGTTAAAAACTTAGCCTTAAACTAAGTATTTTTTGTTTGCTCTTAAATGATAAACTTCATCATATTTAATTCAAAAAAGGTCTCCATGCTTCAAAAAACAATTGAATCTCTTTCTACTTTACCTTGCTTTTTTAATCCAAACTATCTTTGTCTATCAACATCATCATTGGATAAACCCTATCAAATTCTTCGGGGCTGTTCATCCGCCAAAAAAAAGGTAAATGCTTTACGACATCAACACTATTGTCCCCTGTTGGATATTTGAGGTTTTTATCACCGTATTGTTCCAACATATACGTGCATACTGAGGGGATGTAACCATTCGCAAATGACACAAATAAATCAGCGCGTTCTTGTACATTCAATGAATAAGCTCTTAAATCATGTATCGTTTCTTTAATCTCATTACAGACATAAGTGCCTACATTTTCTATGAAAAACAAGCCAACACTGCGATTAAAACCCTCTTTTTTTAACTGCATTTCAAAATCGCCCTCTGCTTTTCCATATTTCTCTCTATATTTTTGGATATCCTCTTTAACAAACCCTTTCGTAACCCCTTCATTCTTTGCTATCATTATGTTTCTATAATAATCCAAATAATCCATATTTGCTTTTTCCAATTGAGCAGACGTATCAAACACAACTAAGGGCGAATTAAAATACGCCAGAAATGCTTCGCGCATTTCAGCTGTGCTATCACGCATGATTTTTAAGGATGCTTCAGACAATATCCATGGGGTTTTAAGTTGCTCTGTTCGATAGCGTTTGATGTCCTTTTCTGTGATTTCTTCTCCGTACATCATGCCCGACAAAAGGTATTCCTCCTGCCACCGAATTAAGTGCATATTATAAGCCATGGTTTCAGAAGGCAGCATATTTTTATTTTTTTGAAAGGAATCCGTCCGTGCCTTGTATTGCGTTTTCGTCAAAAGATGTTCAAGCACAAAATATCTGTCTTGTCTTTCTTTTATTAAAAACTTGCCATCAACCCAATACGTCAAATCTATAATCTCTTGCCGGCGTGTATCCGAGCATTTAGCTATTTTAGCAAACCATTCAGGGGCATTTAAAGCAGAAAAAGAAGAGCGTTTTTGGTATAAATAACTTTCAATAAGGCTATACAAAATAATATTGAACTGTTGGGCTCCCATTTTTGACTTTCTTACTTCTTCTGCCAATTCGCCTTTAAGTTTTTCATATCTTTTGCCCAAATCCACGCCGATAAGATAGGATTCTGTTGAAAACCATTTCATTTTAGATTTAAAGACAAAGTAGTTTTCATCTTCTTTTATGGTGAAAATATTGGCATATAAATCAATCGCAGGAGATTCTTCCATCACATTTTCAAACAGGTCGAAAATAGTCTCCGACAATGCCATAATAACTTCATAGTCGGGGTTGATAATGTATTCTTCCTCGCTGTATTTTGTGACGTAGTGCCATATCAAAAAGGCAATATCCTCGACATTGATATACGTTTCGTCGTATTCTGACAAATCATAAAACGGCAAACAATAGCCATACAGTTCTTTATTGGTTTCGATAAACGTGCGCCAAATGCCAATTTCAACAATATAATCTTCAAAATAAGAGACAATTTGGCAAGACAGTTCTTTGATTTGTGGGCGCGACAGCTCCCATTTTTCAAACAAAAAACCATTATCTATAAAGTAGCCATAAACCACTTGACATTGTTTCAAATAAAAAACATCGTAATTGTGTACGGGCGAATCATAGGGTTTCATCGCCAACCAATCTTTTAACAAAACTTGATTGGCAGCAAGGATTTTTTGAACAATTGACTTCTTTTTCATTCTTGATGGTGATTTTTTGAATTAATGGATACAAGGACTGGGCTTGAGGACGGCGATTGGGAAACGGTTCAGGCAGTTTTTCAAGCAAATAACTAATGAATATATTCAGGCAGCTTATCATTCTTTTGAATAGATGCTAATAAATTATTAAGCGCGTTACGCATCTCCTTCCCTGATGCCTTTGCCGATTCTAATAGCGATTGAATATAATCTTTCTGTTCATCTTCAAACAGTAACCTGATGAGAATGTATAATTTGACTTCATCACTATTTTGAATAGTATATTTGTTGTAAAACTGAATCGCTTCATCGTATTCAAATAAGCTGGCGTATAGTCTAAAACCCATTTCAGCTAAATTATTGTTCTTTTTTTCTCTGTAATAATTTTTCATAGAGTCGTCAGGGTAAGCACCTTTTTTAGTGTTGGTACTGATGGGTGGCTTGTTGCCCGCTATCATTTTTTCCACTTTTTCTATCGCATCATTTTTGATTTGTACCGTGCTTAAATTATTAACAAACGCTTGCATTAGCCAAGAATGTAAGTTATTAGGGCTTATTGGGTTGTTAATCGCCATATCCAAACCACGCGTTAAAAGACTTGTTTCGCCTTCTGTTCTGTCCATGAGTTGCAATACGGACTCAAAGAAATCGGTTTGTGGAACACCCACAGAGCCAAAGGTATCATCGGCTGAAAAGTATTGAAAATGGCAGGATTCGCAGAGCAAATTGTATAAATCTTCACAAATTTTTGCTTTTTTGGGCATATTCAAGCCGTTACTTTTGGGATTTACCAACTCTTTGTACCATGCTTTAACCTTGAATCGCCAAGTAGCCCTTTCTTTTTTTGAAATGACTTTATTCGGATATAAATAATGTTGTTCTTTTGCATTGGCAATAAACGTGTTCACTTCCGTTTCCATTTCTTCAAAGGAAACCGCCGCTTCTGTTGCCGATGGTTTAGTCGTTTTTACTTCGGGCGTATTAATCAGTACGTCGAGGTTGTAGTCCTCTTTTTTGGCTTTCGGCACTAATTTATAAAACTCGACTGCCAAACGGATGATGTCATGTTTCTCCAATTGGAAGAGTTTTGCTCTTAATTCATCTACTTTCATATTCACATTAATTTGGCGGTAAAAATAGTAGGAAATACTGAGGGGTCTGTTTTATGGCTTTATATTTTAGTTTTAAAACCATGAGTCACCCCGAATTTTAGTAATACCGAAATTCGGGATGACTCATGTTGCCATTTACGACCCTTTCTTAATCGTTATCGCTGCCGCCTTCTGCGTTTCTGCCAATTTATTAAACTGTGGCACATACACATCCAGCGTTTTTTTCAATTTAGCGATTTGTTTATCAATATTAGGGACAATATCTTTTTCAGATTCAAAGACAGAAGCCGTTGGTTTAGCATCTGATTGTGAAGCTGAAGCACCTAAATTCGCCAATTTATTATTCAATTTTATGGGCAAAGCCAATAAATCTTGAAAGGCTTTTGCTTTGTGTTGAATCAATTCATCTTCAATGTTTTGCAAACTATCAAGCATCGGTTTTGATACTTTTTCTATTTCTTTTTTGAAAGTCGAATCCGTTACACTCGCCATATAATCGTTGATTTGTTTACGTGTGGCGCGCAATTCATTGACCGTTTTATGTGTCTCGCTCAATTTATCACGTACTTTGATTTGGAATTTTGCACTTTCCACAAGGTCTGCATCCGTTGCATCCACACGTGGGTCTTTGCGAATCATAAAGTCCTGTTTTCCAATCACTTCGTTGCCAACCAACATCTCTACGAAATACTTTCCGGGCGGTACTTTTGGCCCTACCACACTCCCACTCCACAACAAAGCAGGTGGGTCAGTGTCAATTGCATCAGCCAAACGCATGTCCCATAAAAAAGTATTTAAACCTGCATCTGCGGCAGCGACACCTGGGCGGCTGATGGATTCTTTTTGATAAAAATCTTTTTTAATCTCTATCGCCTTACCCTTTTTGTCTTTTGTACTCGAATACGTGATAATTGAATCACCATCGGCAGAAATAAAGCGCAATTGGACTTCTTCTTTCGGTTTTTCTTTGAAAAAATAATTGACTAAAACCGCATTAGGCGCATTCTCACCTGCTTGTAAATCAGGATTTGAAAAGCCACCACCGCCTACACGCC
>JAYVFS010000156.1:0-11900 GCA_043772905.1 Saprospiraceae bacterium
CGCTTTGAAATCTAAACTTTATCATGTCGCGCTTAAAGCAGCTTTCAAAGAACTTCGTTTTTTAAACTCAAAAATTCAAGTTGCGTAACTTGAGTTACTATAACAATCAGGCGTACATTCCTATTTATCAATCCGGCAATCAATTGCATGTTGATGCGGGTGGAATTATTGCTAATAATACCTATTATTGGTACAAAATAGGCACTGGATTGGTTGCAACAATAGTTGGTAATCAATACTATATACCCAATCAGGGTGGTGACTATTATGCTATTATTGTAAATAGTGAACTACCACAACTCACACTTGGAAGTGAAACAGCGACGGTCACTTGTTCTGCAGAAATCTGCGATGGTCAAGACAATAACTGCGACGGCGTTATTGACGAAGGTTGTGTTGGTGACACTGACGGCGACGGTATTCTTGATGACATCGATAATTGTGTAAATATTCCTAATCCCACTCAAACTGACAGCGACTGTGACGGAGTTGGGAATACTTGCGACCGCTGCCCAGGTGGCGATGATAAAAAAGACTCCGACCATGATGGTATTCCTGATTGTGCCGATTGGGACGGCAATATCAACCATATTCCTTCTGCATGGCGCTGTGGCAATAAAAATGATAAAGTATGGGTCTGCCATATTCCGCCGGGCAACCCTACAAATGCTCAAAATATTTGTGTGAGTCCAAATGCGGTGTCAGCGCATCTTGCACATGGCGATTATCTTGGCTTCTGTGGCGCAGCATCCTGTGGAGGGAGAATCCAGATTGCTCCATCTGCCAATTCTTCAACTGTTGCCCATACTCCATTTGGATTGGATATGTTTCCCAATCCAGCAGGAAACGAATTTCAACTTGTATTTGACGAAGCTGTACCCGAAAATGCCCTTGTGCTGATTGTGGACATAGCGGGTAGGATAGTCATCAAAAAGCCACTTGTATCTGGTGAAATGGCTCAAACTATTGGGGTTAATGCGCTTCCATCAGGCGTTTACTTTGTTAAAGTGACAGAGAATGGTTTGATTAAGTGGACAAAGAAATTGGTTAAACAATAGAGTGTTGGAAAGGATTTTTATACAGCGATGAAAGTGAAAGAGATTCCGCCTGAATGACAAAAGCCGATGTTTCTTTATGAGGCATCGGCTTTTTAAACAAAAATACTGAGGGGTATTTAAGCAGTTAAGAGAGGATTCAAAATCCATTCCTCTCTAACTTTTAGGACAAAATCGAGTTCGACATCTAAGATATCCGCAATTTGTTCCAAGGGAAACGTATTCATTTTGAGCATATTGAGAATGGCGATGCGGGCTTTTTTAATTTCACCTTCTTCTCTACCTTCTTCTCTACCTCGAAGTTCTGCTTTTTCTTCAGCGACTTCAAAAATAGTTTTAATATTTGTTGCCATATCAGGTTTTAATTTTTGTTCAACAATATGATTAAATTCATCGGCTTCCAATTTTGAACGTCTTTGCATATATTCCAAAAGCATTTTGAAAAATGCATAAAAGACAATATCGGTAGGCGAATCATCAACAAATTTAAGTATTTCTTCGATATTTTCCGAAAAATATTTGGATTCGTGTGCATTTTTTAATGCCATGAAAGCGGCTCTGAGGACTTTGAGGTCCACCATTTTTTCAATTTCAAGGGCTGTCATATCCGAAATGTCAATAATAATATAACGATTCGTGGGCAAATATTTCAAGATTTCGGCAGGTAAATAAGGTTCGTAGCTCTCAAAAATCATTTTTTTCGCCCATTTTGTATTGCCATGGTAAATAAGAATGGGAATAATGAGGCTTGGTTTGCGCTTATTCTTGAGGTCTGAGCCGATGATGCCATAACGATAGCGTTCTACTTGACCTTCGATGGGTTCGCTGGGTTTTGCGCTTTTGTGTTCCCAAAGGAAGCAAAAACGGAAATTGGGCAAATCGGGTAAGTTTTGAATATCCTTGGGTAATTTTTGAACCAACAAAGCACATTCTTGAATACTATCAGAATATTGAGCGACCAATTTATTATCAATATGCGCATCGGGTAAGGGTTTGAGCGTCGAAAAGTCCACGTATTGCTTCAAATCGTCAGGAATATAACGATTGAGTAGCAGTATAACCAATTCATTAAGACTCAAAATACCTTTGATAAAAATATCGTGGTCGCGGTTAACTTGCCTTTTTTGTTTTGCCATTGTGGTTTATATTTTGAAAAGCAAAGCTAAACAACATTTTTTGTTTTCAGTGTTTTCAACTTATATAAAACAAATAATTGTTTTATAGATAAATAAAGATTCTAATTAAGTAGTTAGTTAGTCTTTTACTGAGGGGGGATCTTCTTAACATCTGAGTGAAACCCAGCCGATGTTTTTTTAGTATTCATGCAACCGAAACCCCACTTCACCGTTGAAAATATCAAAATTGGCAAGCAATTAGAAAGAACGCTTTGTTTTTCGGTCTGAAAATGTTTTCTTTGCACCGCTTTTTTAAGAAAAAAAGGTTTGTTGGGCTTCAAATCCAATAGGCTGTTTTTAAAAAACTATGATTCAAATTATTATACATCTCAATTTCCTTGAATAAAATAAAATAGACTAACCGAAAAATGGCTCTGATTCAGAAAATTCGTGAAAAATCGGCTTTGGTATTGACGCTTATGGTGTTGGCGATTGTTGCCTTCATTGGTATGTTGATAACGCAGGACTCCAACCGTAGTTGGGGAGAATTAAGCAACACAAGTACAGTGGCTTCAGTCGCTGGTAAAGAAATGGACATTCGTGACCTTGACCGCACGTCGGAAGCCCTTTATGGCAATCGGGGCAGCGATTTGAGTGTCCGTAATGCCATTTTCAACTCATTTGTTGAAGAGGCTATCATCAGCAAAGAAGCGAAAGCGGCTGGTCTGGGCGTTTGTAAAGACGAGCTGCTTGACCTTGAATTTGGTCAAAATATCAGCCAAGTCATCGCTCAATACGTCGGCGACCCACAAACAGGTCAAATAGATGGGCAACAATTGATGCAAATCAAACAGGCGATTGAAAGCAACACGATGCCGGCACAAGGCAAAGCATCATGGGCTGAAATCGAAAAGCAAGTCATCAAAGAGGCTTTGCAAAACAAGTTGACCGACATCATGGCTAAGGGCATTTATACGCCGACTTGGGTTGCCGATGAAGGTTTCAAAGAATTGACAGAACCTGTTGATTTTGAATATGTTAAAGTGCCTTTTGACCGCATTGATGATAAAGAAGTGACGGTTGCAGACAGCGATATTCAAACATATTTGAACGAAAATAGTAGCCGTTATATGTCTGAAGAAGAGTTGCGTAATATTGAATACGTATCTTTCGACGTGATTCCTACTGTAGCAGATTCAAATTTATTGCACGATAAAATTGCGGCATTGAAAGAGGGCTTCCGCACGGCAGTAAAGGATTCTGTTTTTGCAGTTGCAAACAATGGCGCTTACCCGAATCAATATCAGAGCAAAGAAACATTGAGTGGTGCGGCAAAGGATTCTGCTTTTACAGCACCGGTCGGCTCTGTTTTTGGACCTTATGTTGATGCGAAAGCTTATTTTTTAGCTAAAGTCATTGACCGTCGTACTGGTCCCGATTCTGTGAAAAACCGCCACTTTTTGTTTAGTTTAGAGAAGTATGGCTCGTTTGCAGCGGCTCAAAAAACGGCTGATAGCATCAAAACGATTTTGGAAGGCAATATTGCTCAATGGGATTCATTGAACCCAAGATTCAATGACGACCCAGGTTCTAACCAAAAAGGTGGTGACTATGGCTTTACGCCCAATGGTCGTATGGTGCCAGAATATAATGACTTGATTTTCTACAAAGCGACTCAAGGCAAAATTTATACCGTCCAAACGCGCTTTGGTATCCACATCGTTCAAGTGACAGGTGTGAAACAAGGCAAAGGCGAGACGCGTGTGAAGTTGGCTTATATCCGCCAAGCCATTGTGCCAAGTCAAGCGACAGACCGTGCAGCAGCAGCAGCAGCAGACGATCTTTTATTGACGAGCAAAAACTTGGACGAGTTGAAGCAAAATGCGACTAAAAAAGGACTTCAAGTTCAAGTATCGCAAAATTTCAAAGCCAATGATTTGCAATTAGGCATATTTGGTCAAGCGACAGGTGTGCGTCCATTGATTCGTTGGGCGTTTGAAACAAAAGCAGGTGAACGTAGCAAGCAGACCTTTGCGATGCAACAACAAGGCGAGCCTTTTGTAAGTCAATATCTTGTTGCAGCCTTAAAAACGGTTGTTCCCAAAGGATTGCCGTCTGTTGCATCTCTGAAAGAGCAATTGTTGCCGCTTGTTAAAAATCGCAAAAAAGGTGAAGCTTTGAAAGCTAAAATAGGCACAGTGAGTGATTTAAATACTTTAGTCGCTCAATATAGCTCGCCTTTAGAATTGGCAAGTGGTGTCACTTTCAATGCGACTTTTATCCCTAACATTGGTAGTGAGCCAAAAGTTATAGGTGCAGCATTTACAACAGCTGTGGGTTCTATTTCCCCTGCGATTGTTGGTGAAAGCGGTGTATATGTATTGAAAGTCACTAAGAAAGAACCTATCGCAGATTCGCCTGTTGACAAGACTGTTTTGCGTCAGCAACTGGTAGCGAATCAAAAAAATACAGTACGAGGTACCTTGATTCGGAGTTTAAAAAAGAAATTAGACATCGAAGACAATCGTTCTAAATTCTTCTAAAAAACGACCCCCTCAGTATTTCGTTTTTTTTTTTTCATAAAAAGCCTTCTATAAGAAATATTCTTATCGAGGGCTTTTTCTTTGGTATGGTTTTTTGATAAGATATATTTCAAAGAAGGGTTTAATGAAATTAAAATGATTTTAAAAAAGATAAGTCATTATTAAATATCATTTTTAAACCATTCAAAATTTCATTTCTTTGTCTATCCCATTAATTTTGTGCCTCTTTTGAAAAACTTTTTTTTTAACTATTAATATTTCAACAACTTATAAGATGAACATAGCAGTAGTAGGAACAGGCTACGTTGGTTTAGTCACCGGTACTTGTTTTGCGGAAACAGGTAATAACGTCATGTGCGTGGACATAGATGCCAAAAAAGTGGAACGCATGAGGAACGGCGAAGTCCCTATTTTTGAACCCGGTTTGGAGCTTCTTTTTGAAAGAAATACAAAACAAGGTCGCCTTCACTTTACAACCGATTTGAAATCGGCTATTGATGCCGCTCAAATTATCTTTTTGGCTTTGCCAACACCGCCAGGTGAGGACGGCTCTGCCGATTTGTCCTATATCTTAGGTGTTGCCAAAGATTTGTCAAAAATTATCACATCGTACAAGGTAATTGTTGACAAAAGTACCGTTCCAGTCGGTACTTCCGAGCGCGTTCATGCAGCGATTACTGAGGGGGGGCTTGACGAAAGTCTTTTTGATGTGGTTTCAAATCCTGAATTTTTACGCGAAGGCGTTGCTGTTGATGATTTTATGAAGCCTGACCGTGTTGTTATCGGTACGGATTCAGAGAAAGCAAGGGACTTGATGCGTAAACTTTACGAGCCATTTGTCCGTCAAGGCAATCCTATCTATTTCATGGATGAACGTTCTGCCGAAATGACGAAATACGCCGCAAACTCTTACCTCGCTATGCGTATTTCGTATATGAATGAAATTGCAAACTTGTGTGAGCGTGTTGGTGCCAATGTGGACATGGTGCGCATCGGCATGGGTAGTGACAATCGGATTGGCAAACGTTTCCTTTTCCCGGGTGTGGGATATGGTGGTTCATGTTTTCCGAAAGACGTTCAGGCTTTGGCGAAAACGGCAGACCAATATGACTATGATTTCAAAATTTTGAAATCTGTTATGGAAATCAATGGTATTCAAAAAACGGTTTTATTCAAAAAAATCAATGCTTACTATGGTGGCAGTGTCGCTGGAAAACATTTTGCCGTCTGGGGATTGGCTTTCAAACCCAATACTGACGACATCCGTGAAGCACCCGCTTTGTTTTTGATTGATGAATTGCTTGAAGCAGGTGCAACGGTGACAACTTTCGACCCTGAAGCTATGCCCAATGTGAAACGCATTTATGGTGAGAAAATCGGTTACGCTGATGACGAATACGAAGCACTCGAAGGTGCAGATGCACTTGTGATTGTGACAGAGTGGAATGAATTCCGTACACCAGACTTCGACAAATTGAATAATTTGACTTCAAAAGCTATTTTTGATGGTCGTAATCTCTATGACGTTGCTGTTATGAAAGGACGTGGTTTCTACTATTCAAGTATTGGACGCGAGCCTGTTGAAGCGTAATTTTCTACATTTTTAAGATAAAATACTGAGGGGGGTATTTCGATTTTGTCGAGATGCCCCCCTCAGTGATTTTATGACGTATATAGAGAAACTTTAGTGCTGCACAACGACTTTACTAAATGTCTTTTTCTTACTCACTTTATCCAAAAGGTTAACTATGTAAATACCATTCAGCCAAGTGCGGACATCTACGGTTGCGACCCCCTCAGTATTTTTACTGAAAATACGTTTTCCGAGTGCATCAAATACGTGAACGTCGTAGTTGCCTTGTGGCAAAGTTATTTCAAACTGTTCGTTAGCAGGATTTGGCGATAGTACAAGTGCGTTTTCTGGTTTTGCAATACCCACAATGGCTTCTGATAACCAACCATTGCTTGATACGGAACGGGTTTCTACACCCATATTCAAAGTCAAGGCACGAGCCATGTCAACGAAGTGCTTGACAGTGGCACTGGCTGTATCCCTAATACTACGCGGTATTTGAGCAATGGGACGAAAAGTATTCAAAGCATTTTTGAATTTATCTTTCTTTAATATACGCAATGCGGCATCATACTGTTTTTTGACATCGTATAGAACACCGTTGATATTTACAATCGTTCTTTTGGCTAAAGGGTCGTCTTGTGCACCGCGAAGGTTGATACCACCGCAGATGTCTCGAACAGCAGGGTCAAACTCACTTGTACGTAGATCGGGATTAATATGAATATTTCCTATCCAAGGTTGAGCGGGTTGAGGAAAACCATAACGTGTTAGGAATGACCATGCACTATTTACAGGCGTAATAGCAGGCGTTGTACCGTCCCAATAATTGCCATGAAACCAAAGTTCTGTATCGTGGCGATTTCGAAATATAGATTCGATAAAAAGACCAGTCGCATTATTCATGTTTCGAGTGAATACATTGGCAGTACCATTCCGAGTATAAGCACTGAAAATGATGTCTTGTCCTTTGATAGCAGCAGCGTTTTCAATCAAACGCCCACAATCCATGTGTAATAGACCCAAATCAACATCTTCATTGAATTTTGTACCATTCAGATGAATAGCCGTCGCACACCGTTGAATAGTGGATTGATCCGTCATTATTATATTCCAGTTCAAACCAGAAGAAGCATCAATACCTGTTCCCCAACCATCTATCAAGCTATTTTCTCTGAACCAAAAATGTCCCACATGAGTCGCTTTGATACCATAACCATACGAAGCGTAGTTATGGTCTGTTGGACCGAATGCATTTGAACGGATGGTTGTATTTCTGATATTGAGCCAATAAGTATGACTCATATCAATATTAGCATTGGTCAATGTGCAATCCTCTATAAGTGTGATGTAACTTCTATCTGCTTTTATGGCTTGACAGTTTGAAAACGTTGAGTTTATAAATTCTACATTCACATTGCGCCAATCAAAAACAGCGTCATTTTGAGCATAAGTCACATCTAACTCCACTGCAATACCTATATTTTGAAATATACAATTGTCAAAGCTATAATCCACATCGTCGGGGTTGTTGTTGAGGTCAAAGGGGTCATCTACTTTGATAAAGGTGGCGGTTCTGGGACCAAAGAGAATAACTTGACGGTCATCGAACAGCGTATTAAAAGCTCTAAAAGTTGACCCATTTCTAAGGAAAATATGTGTTGTATCGTTCAATCCTGTTTCGTGAATGACGGCAGCATTGTCAATTCGTAACTCAAAAGGGGTGTTAACGACAATCGTTGCACCCCCTGCAATTTTGACTAAAGGATTTGTACGACCTGTACCCGTCAGTATGAGATTGCTGTTGAGGGTGAATATATTGCCCTGCTCGAAGCGGAAGTGTCCATTGCCTGTGTTAGTGGGTTGCCCGTTGATGATGAGTTGACCGCCTTGTTTAACAATGATTTTTGACTCAAGACCTACAAGGTTGATGTTTGCTCCGTTTTCGATGATGAGACGAGCTCCTGAACCAACAATTAACTGAGAATTTAGATTAACTTGAAGTATTCCTCCATTATTGATTCGCAAAACATCGCCTGTTTTTAAAGTAAGCGAACCATTAAACTCTTGATTACCCCCGCCTGTATCACCAATATCAATAGAACCATTTGAACTAACATTTATATTTATTGGTGTACATGGGTTGGTTAATAATTTTTGGAAGGGTACATTTACTTTAGGTTCAGGATTAAATGATGAACCTGAAGGCAAATTTTTGTTAAGACCCATACGACCAAAAATATTTAAATCTCTTCCAATAAATTGCCTTTGAGCCGTAAAGTTAAATGTTTCATTAGCAGCTATTGTTGCGATATCAGCATTAATCGTATTGATAAATGTTTCTATAACACTTCCTGGTACTTCATCATGAAATGAAGGAGAAGACTCTGTTTGTTCAATAAGAATATTAAAAGGAGATATTCCTTGTGCATTTTTATCTAAAGCACTCTTATAGGGAATAAATGTAGGGTGTGAAAACCTTTCTACTTCAATACCATCGCCGAAGGCTTGTAAAAAGCTGGCGGGTTCTAAATTTGTTGACTCGATTGGTAGCAAAGAACCTGCTAATGCCCACTCATTTTTCACGAAAAATAAACTACTTTTCGTGAATGGCCCAATGAAATTAACACTCATCCTACCCCATATACCATTACCCGCAGTATTTGGATTAGGTACATTTTTACTATGTGCCACACCGATATTAACAATATTCTTCGGATACCCATTTCCATTCAAACTCTTTAATTCATTATAGAAAGCATTGTGTTCCGTTTCGTTTGGATCCCAAGCATGGTTTATTAACAACTGCTTAGATGCTTGTGTTACTAAGGCTGGAGGAGGGTCCGTAGGAAGACTCTTGATAAAATCTTGAAAATCTCTATCAATAACAGCTCCTTGTTGTGGTGCATCGAAAGACATAAAAGAGGCAACAGGTAATTTTATCCCTTGAGACTCTGCATTAGTAAGCGCATACCGCGCAATAACACCACCCATACTTACACCTACAGCCATCACATCCTGTCCATTATTGATACTTGAAATATATTTAAGTGCTGATGTATAAACAGCAGCATTGTTTCTCAAGTCTTGATTTGCAAGGTTATAATTGAGAACATAAACTTTATAACCTGATTCAAAAAGCCTCTCAATTAAATTCCTTGCTTTCGATCTGTAAAATTCAGGAAAATTAACATTCGTAGCATCATATCCTTCAGAGAGTAAAACAGGGTGTGCATTAGGGCAATTAGGATTATCCCACAATGTTATAACATTTCCTGTAGTTAATTGCCCACCAAAGGCATTGTTTCTTTGGGTATTGTCAATGTAAAGCCTTTGACATCTTGGAACAACAAGTTGCATCGTATTCTCGTAATAATGGTGTTGAAGCCAAAGACGGTCTAAAACGCACTTTAATATTATGACTGCCAAGAGTTGTAAAGGAAGTTGGAGGCGTAATCCAGCCAATATTTTGAATGGGTGCGCCATCGTGAAACACTTGAAATCCTGTATTGTCAAAATCTATTTCTAATTTACTGACAGGATTGATATTCTGAAATTGCAAGAGACAGTTATTTTCTTGTAACCATAATTTACGGATTTCTCTTGGTGCAATATCTATGACCACTCCTTGAATTGTTGAAGGTAATTCTCTATATTGATAAAGATAATCATTTGGATTATTGGGCGTAACCCCTGAAACAAGACTTGCAACAACTTGTTGCTGGATATTTGTTATAGGTACTGTTTGCGAGAATAAAGCAAACGTGGAAAATAGGAAATACGTAAAAAAATTCTTTTTCATTGTTTGAAATATTTTAAAGTTTAGTAAATAGGTGGTTTAAAATTGAATATTCAGATTGCATGTATCTAAAGGAGGACATTGAATGGTAATGATATTTCTTGGTCCCCTCCGATTATCACCATATAGTAATTCCCAAGAAAACCAAGTTGAGATATAAACATCTTGTGTTATTACAGTTGTGTCTATAGGATTTTTAAGTATTGTAATGTCGTCTTGTTTGTTTAATGCAAAAAAATAAACACCCGTGTAGCGTTCTATTCTTGAAGTATCTTTAATACGAACCTTTATATAGGAATATGGAGATAAGCTAACTGGTAGGTTATTTTGTGCCCCAACACCATGATTGAAATAGGATACACTATAATCAAGATAACGATAGCGTGGATGTCGTC
This sequence comes from Saprospiraceae bacterium, assembly GCA_043772905.1. Classification (GTDB taxonomy): domain Bacteria; phylum Bacteroidota; class Bacteroidia; order Chitinophagales; family Saprospiraceae; genus JAAFJT01. The sequence continues at coordinate 10,481 of JAYVFS010000156.1, forward strand.
CTCTAACGGCATATTGTACGCCTTTCTTAGCTATAAAGTCAAAATGGAATTTTCCAGTATTATCAACTTTGACAGAATCAAGAGCTTTATAACTACCAGATACGCCAACTGACCCAGTTAATTCAACTAATTCTGCTATTGCATCAGGAATTGGTCTGTTGTCATAAACGCTGGTTATTTTACCAGTTACAAAAGATGGAAAGGTGTCACTTTCTTTCTGACATTGTGCCATCAAAAAGCTGAAACAGGCTAATAGAAAAAGATACTTTTTCATTGTTTTTAAATTTTTGTTAGAAAATGATGAATTTGATATATTGAAACACCTAAAACGGTGGATTTTTCAAGTTTATACTGAGGGGTAGCCATTTAGAAAAAAAGTAGCAATGTACTCACCAGATTTATAAGTTGTTTCATTTTTAGTTGTTTTTAAATTGTTTTAATAAAGGATTTCATATTTGAGAGTATCATGCGCTGGTATCTTTATTGAATCAATAAAGCTTTTTCCAATACCATTTTTGCGTACAACCCAATCTGCTTGCATATCTCTGTTTCCAAACACCTTGTTTATGTAATTTAACTCAATGTTTTTACCTACATGAGTCATTGGAATAGTGCCTACGACATTCCCCAAAAGGATAGAATCTCTATCATTGAATGGATTAACATTCTTCACATGGACTTTAATCCAAGCGAAAGGGTCAAGCACAATATCATTGTTCAAGACTTCCTGCTTTGTGACGAGGTAGTTGTTCGGGTCGTAGGCGTAGTATTTATCGGCAGCAGCCGAGATAAAAAAAGAACTGCCTTTGTCCAAATCGCCTATGTCGAAATGGTAAAAACCAGCCGCATCAGTGCGGGTCGTGTCCACAAGTTTCGTCCAAGTGCTGCCCAAAAACGCGCCGCCTTCTTCATAAATGCCGACTTTGGCATTCTTTATGGGTTTGTTTGAGCCAAATTCAAGGACTTTGCCGCTTGTTTTGATGAAAGTGGTTTTGTCGTCTTTGCGGCATTGCGACAGTAGCAAGAGCAACGGGATGATGAGAATGGTGTACTTTTTCATTGTTTTTAAAAGATTTAAAAATGATAAAATGATGCGTTAGATTATATGATAAACGCCAAACAAGGCGGAGTTTTCAAGTTTATACTTTGATACCGACATAAAGAAATGCTAAAAAACGATGTTTTTCATTTTAAAAGTGTTTTAAAAAATTAGAAAATAAGTTTATTTATTGTTAAAATGGTTAATATTGCATATCGAAAAAGCCGTCTGTAATAGTTACAGTATCCTTACAGCTATCAACAATATCAATAGCTCGAAAAGAAAATGTCCCCTTGACGATTTTTTTAATTTTATCCTGCTCTGTAACTGTTACTATATGACTTGTTAATGTATCCAAATTATATCCTACACAATTACGAG
>JAYVFS010000157.1:0-37396 GCA_043772905.1 Saprospiraceae bacterium
AAGACCTTTAGCGGTCTTGCAAAACCTGCTAATACTGAGGGGTACTACACCGTCAGTTACGCTACGTTTGTTGTGCCGTTGGTCAATGCCGTCAAAGAACTCGATGCTAAAAGTGAAAAGTTAAAAGTGAATACTGAAAAGTTGACCGCCGAAAATGCCGATTTAAAAGCAGAACTCGACAGAATGAAAGCTGAAAATGCCGCTTTAAAAGCCAATGTGGATAAGAATACACAAGACATCGAAGCCATTAAAGCCGCTTTGAAAAAGCAATAATAAGAGTTTCCTACTGAATGACAAAAAAGCGACATTTTAGACTGCAAAACTGCGCTTATGACTTTAAACCCGTCGTTGATAGTAAAAAGGTGTTTTAAAGGAAACTTTTTTAGATATTAAGTCGTTCAATATTTTTGTTATGAAGAATGAACATTAATATATTAAGAGGATGCTTTTTTTGAAACGACTTTTGTTATCACTCTTGACAATCATAAATGGTAGTTTATATGCCCAAAATATAGGTGTAAAAACAGTCTCTCCCCAAACCGTTTTAGATGTCAATGGCTCTGTCGCTTTCCGCGAGGGAAGCCCCCTCAGTATAGCCAATGGTACGAACAATAATGTCGCCATAGACTCGATGAGTTTTTACCGCATCACCGCCCCCACCGCCGCTTTTACAATTACAGGTTTTACAAATGGTTCTGATGGACGGTTGTTGACAATCATCAATGCTTCCAGTTTTGCGATGACCTTGAAACATCAATCGGTGTTATCAACCGCGGCCAATCGCATCAATACTGGGGGTTCAGACATCGTCGTTCCTTCAAACGGGGTTGTTTCCTTCGTTTACAATGCCACCTTAACCAATTGGATTGTTTCCAGCACACAAGGTGTATCACCCAGTTTTTCAAGTATAGCAACAGGAGCCTTAACCGACAGTATCGTGACCGTCAACAGCGGCGTGCTGGGTAAATCGTCGCCTCAAACCTATATCAGCACTTATACTTGGAGTCTTTTAGGCAATAGTGGCACAACAGCAGGTACAAACTTCATCGGTACAACCGATGCTCAATCTTTGGTTTTTAAAACAAATAATACGGAAGCATTGCGGATGCTGACTTCGGGCAACATCGGCATCAACACAACGACCCCTTCATATAAACTCGATATTAATGCCAATACAGGTGGCACGGGTAACCCCTTACGATTACAAGGTCTGCAAGCAGGGGCTACAAGCGATTCTATTATTTCATCCAATGGCGGTATTCTTCGTCGTTTGTCCATTGCTCAAATCCTAAGCAGTGGGGGTTGGTCAACATTAGGCAATAGTGGCACGACAGCAGGGACAAACTTCATTGGCACAACCGATGCTGTGGACTTAGTTTTTAAAACGAATAGTGCAGAAGGAATGCGTATTACTTCTGCGGGCAATGTTGGTATCGGCACATCTTCACCCAATACACTCCTTGATGTAAATGGCGGTCTGGCTGTCCGTCCTTCCAGTTCGGTCAGTTTAACAGCCGATAATCAAGCTGTTACGGTGGGCAATTCGTCGTTTGTCTTATTGTCTTCTAATAGTGGTATAGCAACTGCCCGTACTTTCACACTCTCAAGTGGTTTGCAAGATGGGCAACTAATGATGATTATTTTGACTGCAAATGCTGCGGAATTACAGGATTCAGGTAATTGCAACTTGGCTTCTACCTTCGCCATGAGTGCCAATAGTACAATTTCGCTGATATGGTATGGTTCGACTTGGTATGAAAGAGGCAGGTCAGTTAACTGATAATCGTTTATTATTTTTTTAATATATAAACACATAACCGAATAACAATCTAATAATGAAAGTAAAATACATACTATTATTATTACTGTTTAGTACATCTCTTACGGCTCAAAACATAGGTGTCAAAACAGTATCACCTCAAACAGTGCTTGATGTCAATGGTTCCGTCGCTTTGCGGGAAGGTTCCCCCCTCAGTATAGCCAATGGTACGAACAATAATGTAGTGATAGATTCCATGAGTTTTTACCGCATTACCACTCCGACCGCTGTTTTTTCGATTACAGGTTTTACGAATGGATTTGATGGGCGTTTTTTGACCATTCACAATGCCACCAGTTACACCCTGACTTTAATACATCAATCGGCATCATCCACAGTTGCTAATCGTATCAATACAGGTGGTTCGAATATGACGATTGCTTCAAACGGCTTTGTTACGTTATTTTATAATGTCACCCTTGGCTATTGGATTGTCAGCAGCGCACAAGGAGCGCCAACCAATTTATCGAATATGTCCACAGGACTTGTAACCGATAGTCTTGTGACGGTCAATAGTGGTGTATTGGGTAAAGCATCGCCTCAAACCTATATAGGAACCTATGCTTGGAAACTATTAGGCAATAGCAGTACCACAGCTGGTACTAACTTTATCGGTACAACCAATGCCCAATCATTGGTCTTTAAAGCCAATAATACTGAGGGGATGCGGATGCTCGCTTCGGGCAATATCGGTATCAACACAACAGCCCCTTCATACAAACTCGATATTGATGCCAATACAGGCGGTACAGGTAACCCGCTCCGTTTACAAGGTCTGCAAGCTGGAACGACGAGTGACTCTATACTTTCCTCCAATGCAGGTGTTCTCCGTTGTTTGTCCATTGCACAAATCCCAAGCATGGGCGGCGTATGGTCATTGACCGGAAACAGTGGAACAACAGCAGGTACAAACTTCGTAGGTACAACCGATGCCGTTGACTTCGTTTTTAAAACCAATAATACAGAGAAAGCACGCATAACTTCGGCAGGCAATTTAGGGATTGGTACATCAACACCCAACACCGCCGTTGACATAAATGGTAGCATGGATTTCCGTCCGTCAAGTACCGCCTTTTTAACCAGCAGCAGTAATAATGTGATAGTAGGTGGCGGGTCATTCCTTATCATGTCTTCTAATAATTCAAATCCAAACTCCCGAAAGGCAAACCTTTCAGACGGCGTGCAAGATGGACAAATATTGGTCATACTGTTGATACTGAATGCTGCACAAGTTGGAAATTCTGGCAACTGTCGGTTGGCTACTACCTTTAATATGAGTGTAGGCGACACCCTATCACTTGTTTGGTATAGCCCAAATTGGTACGAAATTAGTAGGTCAGTGAATTAATAGACTCTTACACAAAGGCTCTTTTATAAATCAGACCCCCACAACAGATATTGGATAGTTAAATATCCAAAAACGATAGCACAAATAAACATACTACAATAAATGATGAAGGCTAAAAACTTACAATCAAGGCTACTACCCTTACTATTATTATTCAGCCAATCCTTCGTGGCGCAAAATATTGGTGTCAAAACCGTTTCACCACAGACAACACTTGATGTCAATGGCTCTTTCGCTATGCGTGAAGGCACCCCCCTCAGTATAGCCAATGGTACGAACAATAATGTGGCGATAGACACCATGAGTTTTTATCGAATAACTGCCCCCACCGCTGTTTTTTCTATTACAGGTTTTACAAACGGTTCAGATGGTCGCATGTTGATATTCATCAATGCCACAAGTTATGCAATGACTTTAAAACATCAAGTCACATCAAGTTCAGCCAATCAAATTAATACAGGTGGTTCGGATGCGACAATAGCCGCTAATGGTGTGGCAACCTTGATGTATAATACGGCATTGACAAAATGGGTGCTAACAGGTGGACAAGGATTTGTAACAACTTCAACAGATTGGTCAATAACAGGCAACAGTGGCACAACGGCTGGAACGAACTTCGTCGGCACAACCGATGCACAAGACGTGGTTTTCAAAGCCAATAATTCAGAGCTTATGCGTTTGAACACATCTGGCTATCTCGGTATCAATACCTCATCCCCCGCCGCCAAATTCCACATTGCTGAAACGGCAACAGACACTGTTCGAGGTCTCTTGGACGACCAGTACAGCAGTGACGCAAATCCTTCTCACTTTAACTTGCGTAAAGCTCGTGGAACAGGGGCATCTCCCACAACGCTCTCGACCAGTGATGGCTTGGGTAGTATCGCATTTGCAGGCTATACAGGTGCCAGTTTTGTGAATGCATCATATATTGAAGGATACGCCGCAGAAAGTTTTACGGCAAGCAAAACGGGTTCATATCTGACTTTCAACACAACCCTTATAGGCGCAACAGGAACATCAGAACGAATGAGGATTGCCGACAATGGCAGTGTCGGTATGGGGACTGCTACGCCTTATGCCAATTTGCAAATACACGGTGACGGGAAAAGCGGATGGACATTAAACGGCACGACTGCCGTACCCAGCCCTAATAAAGGTTCTGAAATCGGTTTCTCAAAAGGTGGGTTTTCAAAACCTGGAGCATCTGTTCAATTCATTGACTATGGTAGTTATTCGGGGGGATTATCATTCAATGTTCATAAAGGGGTTGGAAATGGTGCAGGCGGTACATTTGCGGACAACTGGCCCACAGATGTCCTTCAAGCGATAACGATTGTGAATAATGGGCAGATTGGTATTGTTACATCTGACCCCAATACAAGCCTTGATATTGACGGCGGGCTTACTGTCCTCCCGCCGTCTATCATCAACTTGACCGCAGACAATCAGGCTGTGACGGTTGGCAACGAATCGTTTATCGTCTTGACTTCAACAAGCGGAACAGCCACAAGCCGTACTTTCACCCTCTCAAGTGGCTTGCAAAGCGGTCAAATTCTAATCATTTTATTGACCTCTAACGCCGCAGAATTAGCAGATAGCGGCAATTGCAATTTAGCATCCACTTTTGCTATGGGCGTTAATGATACGATTTCGCTTATTTGGAATGGCTCAACATGGTATGAAACAGAACGGTCAAACAATTAAGTGCTAACAAAATATTCCTTTTGGTTTCTATTTTATCAAGAAATAGAAACAGATTATGAACATCTAATAACTTTAAGATGAAAAATTGGTATTTATCAGCATTATCGGGGCTACTATTATTGTTATTTAGTGAAGCCCTCTTGGCGCAAAATATTGGTGTTAAAACAGTCTCTCCCCAAACCGTTTTAGATGTCAATGGTTCTGTCGCTATGCGTGAAGGCACCCCCCTCAGTATAGCCAATGGTACGAACAATAATGTGGCAATAGACACCATGAGTTTTTATCGCATCACTGTACCAACGGCTGTTTTTACAATTACAGGCTTCACGAATGGTTTTGACGGACGGTTGTTAACGCTCATCAATGCCACGAGTTACACAATGACCTTAAAACATCAAGTCACCTCCAGTTCAGCGAATCAAATCAATGCAGGTGGTTCAGATGCGACAATAGCCGCTAATGGTGTGGCAACCTTGATGTATAATACAACGCTGACAAAATGGGTTCTAACTGGTGGTCAAGGGTTTGTCACGAATTCAACAGATTGGTCAATAACGGGCAATAGTGGCACAACGGCAGGAACGAACTTTGTCGGTACAATCGATGCACAAGATTTAGTATTTAAAAGTAATAGCACTGAGGGGATGCGTTTGAATACATCAGGCTATCTCGGTATCAATACCTCATCCCCTGCTGCCAAATTCCATGTCGCTGAAACGTCAACAGGTTCAGTGCGCGGTATCTTGGATGACCAATACAGTACTGATGCAACACCACCCCGTTTGAACTTGCGGAAAGCTCGCGGCACAGTGGCATCTCCTACAACGCTTTCGACCAATGATGGCTTGGGTAGTATCGCATTTGCTGGCTATACAGGTGCCAGTTTTGTGAATGCGGCATACATTGGAGGATACGCAGCAGAAAGTTTTACCGCAAGCACAACGGGTTCTTATCTGACTTTCAGGACGACTCTTATAGGCGCAACAGGCACATCAGAACGCATGAGAATTACCGACAATGGCAGTGTCGGCATAGGTACATCTACACCTTACGCCAATGTGCATCTTTACGGCGTGGGTATGAGCGGCTTTACTGTAGGCGGCACGACTTCTGTACCCAGTCCTAATGGAGGACCAGAAGTTGCTTTTTCAAGAAATACTTTTTCAAAACCAGGAGCAGCCATTCAACTCATTGATTACGATAGTTATTCAGGTGGGTTAGCATTCAATGTTCACAAAGGGACAGCCAATAGCGCAGGCGGCACAAATGCGGACAACTGGCCCACAGATGTCACTCAAGCGATGACTATTGTGAATAATGGACAGATTGGCATAGGGACATCGGACCCCTATACAAGTCTTGATATTAATGGCGGACTTACAATCAGAGCTTCTTCCACCGTCAGTTTGACCGCAGACAATCAGGCTGTAACAGTGGGCAATAGGTCGTTTCTGGTTTTATCGTCAACGAGTGCAACCGCAACAAGCCGTACTTTCACCCTTTCAAGCGGTTTACAAAGCGGACAGCTTCTCATGATTCTTTTGACTTCTAATGGCGCAGAATTAGCAGATAGCGGCAATTGCAATTTAGCATCCACTTATGCTATGGGTGTCAACGATACGATTTCGCTTATTTGGAATGGTTCAACTTGGTATGAAAGAGGAAGATCAAACAATTAAGATTTTAACAAAGGACTTTCTACTAACAGCTTTTATTCTTAGCAACGAATTTACAATACAACTCATAACCACCTTACAATTTATTTTTTAATGAAAGCTCAAAGCATACTACTAAGATTACTCCCTCTACTACTATGCACACAATACCTAACAGCCCAAAGTATAGGTATCAAAACCATTGCGCCACTGGCTACCCTTGACATCAACGGGTCGGTCGCTATGCGTGAAGGCACCCCCCTCAGTATAGCCAATGGTATGAACAATAATGTGGCGATAGACTCCATGTCTTATTATCGGATTACAGCCCCTACTGCCATTTTCACGATTACAGGCTTTTTAAATGGTCAAGACGGTCAATTACTCATCCTCTACAATGCCACAGCTTATGCCATGACGATTGCCAATCAGACAGGTACTGCGGGCAATCAAATTATCACAGGCACAAATGCTAACCTAACAATTGGGGCAGGAGGGCTTGTTACTTTGCAATATAATTCAGCTTTGGCTAAATGGGTTTGTAAAGCAAGTATGGGGGCATCGTCAACATCAAGTTGGGCTTTAACGGGCAATAGTAGTACGGTTGCGGGTACAAATTTTATTGGTACAACCGATGCCCAAGATTTAGTTTTTAAAACGAATAATGCGGAAACTATGCGCCTATCTGCTAATAGTAATGTAGGTATAAATGCTTCCAGCCCAAACACAAAAATAGACATTGATGGAGGTATGACGGCACGAACCGCACCTATTATTAACGTCACCTCGGATAACCAGACCTTGACCGTTGGCAATAATTCTTTTATTCGTCTAAATTCCAATGGCAATTCATCATTACGCAATGTGTTGTTGACTGATGGGCTGCAAAACGGGCAAATTGCGATGTTTTATGTTTCCGTATCTGGTACAGAAGGCGTTAAGTTTCAAAATTCGGGTAATTGCAGGCTTGCAGGTAATATATCAACTTATAATGGTGACATCGTTATGCTTATTTGGGATAATGGATTTTGGTATGAATTATCATCTGTGAACAATTAAACTCCTTTATTAAAATGAATAATCTGTATATATTTATAAGTATTATTTTCATTACAACATCGACTATTCAGGCACAAAAAATTGGTGTAAAGACTGCTTCGCCGCAAACTGTTTTAGATGTGAATGGCTCAATTGCTATTAGAGAAGGAATTGCTATTAATTTGACGGCTTCTAACAACAATGACGTAGCACTCGATTCGATGAGTTTCTATCGTATTACTGGCGCAACCGCAACATTTAGTGTCACAGGCTTTACAAGCGGATACGACGGGCGTATATTGACCATCATCAATGCAACAAACTATGCAATGACTTTGAGTCATCTGACAGGCTCGACTGCTGCGAATCAAATTAATACAGGTATGGGTACAAATATCATCATTAGCAGTAATGGTACAGCATCTTTTATTTATAATTCAGCCGTTTCAAAATGGCTGACAACCGCCATTATGACAAATAATAATACAACTGCATGGTCAACAACAGGTAATACGGGTACGACAGCAGGTACAAATTTTATAGGTACGACCGATGCCCAAGATTTTGTTGCAAAAACGAACAGTACAGAAGGGGTTAGGCTTTCTACAAGCGGTAATGTCGGCATTAACGTGTCTTCACCAAATGTGAAATTGGATATTAATGGCGGTATCGCTTTTCGCCCATTGACTTCTGTAAGTGTGACAACCAACAATCAAGCTGTAACAGTTGGAAATTATTCTTTCCTCCGTATTGCTTCAAATGGTTCAACTGGTTCACGTATAATAACACTTTCAAACGGGCTGCAAGATGGGCAGATGCTTATCATTGTCGTTTCCGCAACAAGTACTAATGGTATTCAGATTAATGATTCAGGCAATTGTAATATTGCAGGTAATGTATCGCTTCAAGACGGCGACACATTGACGCTAATTTGGGATAACAGTATTTGGCATGAATTAGCGCGTTCGAACAATTAAGTTTTAGTTCTTCGCAACGAATTACAATACAACTCATAACCACAACCTTACAATTTTTTTTAAAATGAAAGCTCAAAGCATACTACTAAGATTACTCCCTCTATTGCTATTCTCCCAATATCTAACAGCCCAAAGCATAGGTATTAAAACCATCTCGCCACTGGCTACCCTTGACATCAATGGCTCTGTCGCTATGCGTGAAGGGCCCCCCTCAGTATCGCCAATGGTACGAACAGTAATGTGGCGATAGACTCCATGTCTTATTATCGCATCACGGGACCGACAGCCATTTTTACCATCACAGGCTTCACCAATGGTTTCGATGGGCGTATGTTGACCCTCATCAATGCGACGAGTTATGCCATGACTTTAAAACATCAAGTCACCTCCAGTGCTGCGAATCAAATCAATACAGGCGGTTCAGATGCCGTTTTAGCAGCTAACGGTGTGGTTACTTTGATGTACAATGCCACATTGACAAAATGGATGCTCACGGGCGGTCAAGGCTTTGCAACGTCTTCCTCGGGTTGGGGATTGACAGGCAACAGCAGCACGACGGCAGGAACGAATTTTATCGGAACAACGGATAATATTGATTTGGTCTTTAAAACAAATGGTGCCGAAGAAATGGGTATTACTTCAGCAGGAAATGTCGGCATTGGTACACCAACACCAACACAGGGTTTAGAAGTGCGTGATGGACACCTTCTTTTGAGCAATTCAGGAACAGCAGGGGAGTTGCGACTTGCCGAACCCAGTGCCGGCGGTTCGAACTATACGGCTTTTAAAACAGCCGTACAAGCAGCTAATATTACTTACACGTTACCTATTGCCGACGGCTCTAATGGGCAAGTGATGACAACTAATGGCAGTGGCACGATGTCTTGGGCAACACCCATTGGGTTTATCAAATATGCTAAGAAATCAGCTGTTGAAAATGTGGCAAATTCATCAACTTTACAAGATGACGACCATCTCACACAAACACTGGGTACCAATGAAACATGGGAACTCTATCTGCAACTTGACGCAAAAGGCAATAGTAATAACATGAAAATGGCAGTCGTTATCCCTACTGGTGCAACCATGTCTCTTTTAGCATTCCAAACCCAGTCTAATAATATTAATGAAGCTATGACCGTTTCAGGTACCGCAACGACGAGCAATTACCAGATGAATTTGACCACAGGAACAGGTATTTTTATCAGTGGTATCATAACAACAAGTGGGACTGCTGGAACCGTAAAATTGCAATGGGCGCAATTAAATGCACAAGCAACAGCTACAACGTTGGGAACGGGTTCTTACATGAAATTAACAAAATTCCAATAACTGGGAAAAACGGTTTTTAACTTTTTCAGGCATTTTACTTCAATAAGGCTGCCGCTTGCTGCGCATATTTTCCTTTTTCAGCCACAACGCGCTGCAATAAAATGCGTCCATCTTGGTTTTTACCCAATTTCAAATAGCTATTCGCTAAATACCACAGCGCATTTTCATACACAACACCTTTATTTTGCTTCGCTAAAACACGATTCAGTTGCGCAATCGCTGAATTATAGTCTTCTTTTGTATAAAACTGCATCCCTATTTGATAATCCGCCAAACCATCACTCGTTATTTGTTTCGCCTTAGCGGCTCGACTTTGGCGTTCAATCATCACATTTTGCGCTGCTGCACCAGGATAGTTATTATCGCTTTGTGAAGTCGTTGGTGAAGCTTGAGCCTGTTTTTCCTTAGCACTGTTTGTCTTATTATAAGAATCCGCCACAGCGACATCTTGTATTTTAGCATCATCATCTTTTGTCTGTTTTTGAGCAAACGCCACATCCCCCTCAGTATTTTCTATTGCCAACGGCTTAGTTCCTACTTCACTTCTTCCTCCACTTGTCGTCGTTGCGGCAACCGAACGGTCATCTGTTCTTGAAATATCATTATTAGCATCAGCAGGTGTATTGCCATCTGCCACACCTTTATCAACACCCGTTTCCCCTTCTTTATTCAAAGAATTTGCTTGTGAAACGCCATTTTGAGAAGCAATAGCTCTCTCCGTCGTCGTTTCATAAGACGAAGTCCTCCCCTCAGTATTGGCGACCGTAGGCAAAGTAAAAAGTGGATCAACAGGCTTTGTCAACAGCACAATGCCCGCTGTTGCCAATATCGCAATACTCGCAGCAGCCCACAACCACAACCGTCTTTTCGGTTTTTTAACCACCGTTAAAACTGGCTTTTCCATTTCGAAAACCTTTGTTTTATCCGAGAATCGTGTATCAATCTTAGCATCCAAATGTTTTAGCGAACGTTCCAGGCGGTGTTTTCCTAACAGCATAGTCCCCTCCAAAGCATCACTACACATCGGGCAATGTGTCAAATGATGGTCAATTGCTCGCATAACATCGGCACTACAATCGTCGTGCAAATAGCGCAACAACTGCAATTCGGTCAAACAATCTTCCTTTGGAACTACGTTTTTCATTATTAAAATATTAATTTATTCACCATTCACCCCCCGACCCCAAAGGGGAGTAGCACAACCTCCCCTTTGGGGTCGGGGGATTCACCATTATCTTATCATTTTTTTCAAATTCAACTTCCCATTTTGTACATGCGTTTTGATTTCATTCAAAGACAAACCCGTTTCACGCATAATATCTTTATACGATTTATCCTTCAAAAAAAACAAATCAAGACACAGACGTTGCTCTGGTTTCAACATCTCTAATCCCATTTCAAGTTTCTGGAACAAGGCTTCTTTGATTTTCAAGTCTTCTACCCCCCCCTCAGTATCGTCGGCGTTTTGGGGCAAAATTTCTGGAAATTCAACATTCAAACCCACTTTTCGCAACCGCATCAAGCAATGATTGCGTGCTACGGTATAAAGCCACGACTTAAAATACGCCACATCGCCCTTCTGTAAATCAAGATGCAATTTTTCAAAGATTTCCATAACCGCATCCTCCGCATCGTGCGCATTTTTCAAATATTTCAGACAAACACCTAAAACCAAGTGTTTATATCGGCGAAACAATTCGCCCACACAAGCCACTTCCGTCGTTGAACGGTAGCGGTTCAGCAAAGCAGCATCGTCGAGTAAAGATATTTGAGAATTGTGCATAATGATATTTAAAGTCCGTCGGCAAATTTAGAAATAAAAACGACCCCCCCCTATTTTTTGAAAATAAAAACGTGTTCTTAGAAATCCCGAAGGGATTGAATATGAATAACCGTAGGTGTAACCTACGGGTGCGACAAAAGGGGTTTCCCAACTCCGAAGGAGTTGAATCTCTTTCTCTAAATGGCTTGATTGAGACATTCAACCCCTGCGGGGTTAGACAAAATCTTTGGCTTAGTTCCGTAGATTGCATCTACGGTTATTCATATTCAATCCCTTAGGGATTTCTAAAAAAACGCTTTTATTAATTCAGCGTTCCGAATAATCATTCTTCAAATAAAATAAATTCTTTGTGTGGAATTTTCAAATCCCGTGCATCTCTAAAATGTCTTTGGACAATTGCATAACACCCCTCAGTATTTTACTTAAAAAACTAATAATCAAATCATTAGAGCCGAAGCACTCTTGCTTTTGGTTCAGGTAATCCATTGTTTCTATTAAACCTTAAATCCTTTTTCTAATGAAAAATCTCATGCTATCTTTCTGCTTACTTTGCTTTTTGACCCCCTCAGTATCAGAGGCGCAAAATGAAAAATCGGTCAAAACGGCAGTGCAACGTGCCACTATTTTTCAACAAGGTGCTTTGTTGAGTTCAACCGAATCAGTATCTGTGAATGCTGGTACGACGAATATTATTTTTGAAAACGTGTCGCCTTATCTCCTACAAAGTTCGCTGCAAGCGGCGGGTAAAAACGACCTCGTTATCATGGACGTTCAGTACCGTTTGAAATATGCCGAACAAACCAAAACCGATGTCAAACCCGACGACCCACGTGTGGTACGTTGGAAAGAGGAATTGAGCAACGTCAAAGACTCGCTCGACGATTTGAGTTTTGTCAAAAAAGACATTCAAAACCGCATTAATACGCTGCAAACTGAACGTAATGTATTACTTAACAACCGTATGATGAAAGGTGATTTGCAACGTGATTCCCTCGCATTATTTATGCAAAGCATTGATTTTCTAAGAAAAAGACAAAACGATATTGACAGCGAACTCTTGAAATTGGAGAAAGAAGCCTTCAAAGAAAACCGTTTGCGCAGCCAATTGAACAGCCGTGTGGCGACCCTCAATTGTTTGATTCAAGGCATTGGCACACCTATTAATAACAGTCCCACGAAGCCTATGCCGCAAGTCATCGTCACGGTGATGGCAGACAAGGCAATGGCGGCTGAAATCACATTGACTTATTTTGTCCAACAAGCGGGTTGGACGGCTTCTTATGATTTAAAAGCGTCAAAAGAAAATCAAAATATTGACTTGAAACACCGTGCCGCGGTTTATCAAAATACAGGTATTGATTGGAAAGACGTGTTGTTGACCCTCTCAACAGGCGACCCAAATCAAGGCAATACGAAGCCCACTTTGACCCCTCAGTATTTGGTCTATAATATGCCGATTTTCATGCAAACGGAAGCCGCCTATGGTGCAGCCGCAAGAAAAATGGATTTATCGAAATCGAAACAACCTGCGTCGCAAGTTTATAATAATAATTTGGCAAATGCTCCTTCAAAAGATATGGAAAGAGCGTCTTTAGATGAAGTTGTGGCCACTTCGATGGATAAAGATGGTGTTACGGACTACACACAAATTACTCAAAATATGATGCGTATTGAGTACGAAATCAAGCTGAAATACAGTATTGAATCCGATAATAAGGCACACAATGTCGTTATTCAAAGCAAAACGATCCCAGCCGTTTACTCCTATTCTGTTGTGCCGAAACTCGACCCTGATGCATTTTTGATGGCACGTGTGACGGATTGGGAGGATATGAATTTGATTCCAGGCACAGCACGGATTTACTTCGACAACTCTTATATCGGTGAGAGTTTTATCAATCCGCGCAACACAAACGACACTTTACAACTCAACTTAGGTAGAGATAAAAGCATCGTCGTGAGCCGCACAAAAGTGAAAGATAAATGCAAAGACAAAATGATGAGCGACAACCACATATTGACGCAAGTCTATGATATCACAGTACGAAACACGAAAACCATCCCAATCCGACTTGTTATCGAAGACCAAATGCCTGTGACCAAAGAGCAAGACATCAAAATCGAGTATCTCGAAAACAGTGGTGCACGCTTCAATACGGAAACAGGTAAATTGGTTTGGGATTTCAATTTGAAACCCAAAGATTCTAAGAAATTGACTTTTAGTTATGAGATAAAGTCACCAAAAGACAAGTCGTTGAGTAGTCTTTAAATGGTTGTCAAAAGGTGTTGCACTTTTTTATGCCAAATATTATTCTTTCGGAAAGCGTTTATGTTCGGGGAACTTTCAAAGTTCCCCGAACATGGTGCTCGAAACGAAACAATATTCCGTAGCAGAAAATATGCTTTGCTTTTTGATACAGCCTCTTCTAACAATCACTTCTTCTTTTTCTTTGATGCTTTTGCAAGCGGATTATAATCAAGCGCCAAATTGACCCAATAGCTCAATGCTTTTTCTGACTCAACCGCTTCGGGCGAGACAAAAACATAGCCTTTCATCGGTTTTCCTGTAAAATCCATTTCGCGGCAGCCGTTTTGCTCTATGGCATGGTCATGAATATCGGGGTTTAAGCGTACCATCAAGTCTTCTTTGACTATGCCGATGCACATTTTGCCGTTGACCATAAACGTTAAACCGCCCATCATTTTTTTTTCTTCCAAATCCTCTTGCGAAGCAAGATGGACGCGGAGTCTGTCCGCTAAACTTTCATTGTATGCCATGTTGTTTTGGTTTTAATTTTGATAAATTTTTAAACAAAAGTAAACATTTTATTTTAATAAAAACAGACCCAAAGCATTTTTTAAAACCGAACAAAGCGTCCGAAATCGGACACTTTTCTATTTCCAAAAACGGTATAAATAAATGAAAATCAATAGTTTATAGCGTGGCACACCTCTTGCAGAACTTTCTGTCATAACGTATCGAAAATGAACGAAAATGGACAGAGAAATTTCAACACAAGAAATTAATAAGCAAAAAAACAAACGCTGGTTGTGGGTCGCCGCTGCAGTCGCTGTACTCGTTGCAGCGACTTGGTTACTGAGGGGGTCGTTGTCAACGACTTTAAAAAGGACAGATATTCGTACAGCGGTCGCTGAAATCGGCAACATCGAAAACACATTGACGGCTTCGGGTGAAGTGCAACCTGAATTTGAGCAAGTCATCACTTCCCCCATTGCTGCAATTGTTCAACAAGCCTATTTTGATGCAGGTGCGAATGTGAAAACTGGCGATAAATTGGTGGAATTGGATAAAGAATTTACAAAAATTGAATTTGAAAAACAACGTGACCAACTTGATTTGAAACGCAACAGCGTCGTAAAACTGAAATTAGAACTCGATAAAAATTTTTATGATTTAAAAATTACGGACTCTATTAAAGCATTTAGAATCAACACTTTGCACGCTGATTTAGAAAACGCTAAACGCCTTTTCAAAGCTGGAGGTGGTACTCGAGAAGCCATAGAACAAGCCGAAACCAATCTCCACATTGCTCAACTTGAAAAACGCCAACTTGAAAACGACATCAAAACTCGAAGCGCAGTAACACAAGCAAGTATCCGCGAATCTGAAATTTCGGCATCTATCCAAGAGAAAGAATTGCATGAATTTCAGCGCAAGCTGCAACAGGCAAATATCGTGGCAACAAGGGCAGGTGTTCTCACTTTTATCAATAAAAATTTAGGGACAAAAGTCAATGAAGGTGAGATTTTAGCCCGCATCGCCGACCTCAATAGTTTTAAGATAATTGGTTCAATATCAGACAATTACGCAACGCAAATACATATCGGAATGCCCGTTGTAGTGAAGGTTAATGAAGCGACAACGGTGCGGGCGAGTATCACCAATATCCACCCCTCAGTATCGAACAATGTTATAACCTTCGACGTAGCATTAGACGATAAAAACGCCAATGCCCAACTGCGTCCAAAGATGAAAGTGGAAGTATTTTTAGTAACCGCTTCGCAAAAACAAACGATTCGGGTGAGCAACGGTGCAGCATTCAAAGGCGGTTCTATTCAAGATATTTTTGTGTTAAGACCAGACGGCAAAGGAGAACGCCGCACCGTAAAAATTGGCTTAACGAGCTTCGATTTTGTCGAAATTACTGAGGGGGTGCAAAAAGGGGAAACGGTGATTATTTCTGATTTGTCGAAGTATAAAAATTTGAATGAGATTACAGTAAGTAATTGATTATCAATGAATAGTGTAGGTTTGCTGAATTTTAAAAATTTCATAAATCTTAAACACCTAACAATACGTCTGTTGAAATATGAAGATGTTTATGCAACTCTTTTATCATCCGAATAGTGAGTTTTCGTTTACCATTTAAGATTTCAGATACTCGGTTTTCGCCACCAAAATAGGAGGCAACGTCTTTTTGTGAAAGGTTTAGTTGTTCCATACTTTGTTTGATGGCTTCGATTGGGTCAGGCTTTGAAATGGGTTCTGAAATCGGAAAATGCTTTTTTTCATACTCGATGGCTAATATAGTAACCGCTTCCAAAATGTCAGATGCTTGTTTGCGCTCAATAGGGTCTTCTATCAAGTCAGAATCAATTAAGAAGTCAATAATTTTAGAAGCTTCTTCAAATTCAGCTTCATTGGTAATAGGTTTTATTTGAATACTTGAAACTGTCATTTTGTTATTTTTTAAATATCCCAATTTTAAAAGCCTATTTTTTTTTACATCAAACATACGCTTTTTCTAAAAAAGTAAGAAATATATCTGTTATGAAATATTTTACATGCCTATTTTTCATTTTAAATACTCTGATACTGAGGGGTCAAGACGTGCTGCAACTCACCCTGCCGCAAGTCATTGACATGGCAAAAAATCAATCTATTTTAGCAAGACAAGCAGCCACAACAAAAGAGACAAAATACTGGGAATTTCGTACTTTTCAATCAAATTACAAGCCGCAACTGTTGTTAACAAGTCGTTTACCTGCTTATGTACGGACGTTTAGCGAAGTCGTTCAACCCGATGGAACGGTGCAGTTTAAGCCTGTACGCAACAATAATTCGTCAGTTGGTTTGTCGCTTGAACAAAATATCAGTCGGACGGGCGGAACGATTTATGCGGCGACGCAACTGCAACGTTTTGATGATTTTGATAGAAAAAACACGCTTTTTAATGGGACATTGTTTGCCGTAGGCATCAGTCAACCCTTGTTTCGGTTCAATCCTTTTAAGTGGGAAAAGCAAATTGAGCCTTTGAAATATTCAGAAAGTCAACAAGAATACATCGAGTCATTGGAACAAATTGCCATGCGAGCGAATGAATTTTTCTTCGATTTACTGCTTGCACAAGTCAATCTGGGCATTTCTGAAACGAATTTGAAGAACACAACAGATATTTTGCGCATTGCAAACGAAAAATTTGATATTGGTAAAAACAGCCGCAACGAAATTTTGCAACTGCAACTCGAACAACTGAAAGCGCAAAAAGCCATGGCAACCGCCAAACGTGATTTAGAAATTTCAACCTTAAATCTCAAATCTTTTATTGGTTTGCAAGACGCTGAAAAGTTTGGATTGTCAACACCTTCGGAAATTACCCCCCTAAGTATATCGGCAGAAAAAGCCACTTCCGAAGCCTTTTTGAACCGTGCAGATGCCATCGGTTTCACCCGTCGTTTGCTCGAATCCGAAAGAAATGTGGCAAAAGCCAAAGGCGATAATGGTTTAAATGCCACACTCACAGCCAATTTAGGTTTTTCAAACAGCGGTTCGAAAGTGAGCGATTTGTATCAAAAACCGCAAAATCAGCAGTTGATTACTGTCGAATTTAGCATACCTGTTTTGGATTGGGGGCGTTCAGAATCGCGCATGAAAACGGCTCAAGCGAATCAAAAACTCGTTCAATACACCATTGAACAAGACAAACAGAACTTAAAACAGGAAATTTACACACAAGTCACCTTGTTTGATATGCTCAAAGACCAATTGGTTTTGACTGCAAAAGCAGATTCAATTGCTTCTGAAAAATACATCATCGCCAAAGACCGCTACGTGTTGGGCAATTTAAGCATTACAGATTTGAGTATTGCATTCGCAGAACGAGACCAAGCGAAAAGAGATTTTATCGGCGCTTTGCGGGATTATTGGGCGGCGTTTTTTAGGCTGCGGTGGTTGAGTTTGTATGATTTTGAGAAAGGGGAAAAGATAAAATAACTTTATAAAAAGAGGATTTGGTCAGGGGGCAAAAGAGCTTTTAATGCTTCTCTCTTTTTCATAGGACTCATTCCTTCAATGGCAATTTCAATAAGTTTTGGCAACGGTTCAGGCGGATTTTGTAGTAGTTTTTGAATTTTAGGAACGAAAAGAGATAGATGTACCCATTTCGTTGTAGGCGTATCAATTGAAACAATACAAAAGTTTATTTTCTGGAAATTCTGTTGGAAGGCTATGTTTTTATCGGCTGTAATGAAAATATCAAAATTGCCTTTATTGAGTTTTTCTCTTAGTACACCATTTTGAAGTCCTTCCCAAGCAAAATCTTTTGGTTCAAATACATTAAATGAGGATAAATCAAACTTCAAATTAAAGTGAAGTTGTTCATCAAGAAATATTTTCATAATGCGTTGTTTTTCTCGGTTTTGATGCTACTTTTTTGGCGGCAATAGCCAATACTTCTTCTACCATTTCCATTGTAATAGATGGAAAGCCATAAAGGAATTCTGAAATACCAGGTTCTGGTAAATGGTCAAAAAGTGCTTGAATAGGGACACGAGTCCCTCTAAAAACAGGAGTACCACCCATAATTTCTGGGTCAATATTAATAACGCTTTGTTTCATTGCTTTTTATTTTTAACAAAAATAATCTTTTTCAATAAAAGTCATACTGTTTTAACATGATAACATTAAAAAACATCGAAAAAGTCTACCGCACAGACACCATCGAAACGCTTGCTTTGAACAACATCAATCTGTCTGTTGAGCGTGGCGAATTTCTTAGTATAATGGGACCTTCGGGCTGCGGAAAATCCACACTTTTGAACATTGTTGGTTTGCTCGACGAGCCGACAAAAGGTAGTATTGAGATTGACAATCAATCTATTACGTCTTATGCAGATAAAAAACTGGCAGCGTTTCGGAATCAAAAATTGGGCTTTATTTTTCAAAGCTATCACCTTATCAATGACTTGACGGTGTTGGACAATGTATCGTTGCCCTTGCTTTACCGCCCCTCAGTAGCGTCGGCAGAACGGGAGCGTTTGGCAGCTGAAGCCCTCAGTAAAGTCGGTTTGAGCAATCGGATGAAGCACTATCCAACGCAATTGTCAGGCGGTCAACGGCAACGTGTAGCGATTGCGAGAGCGATTGTCGGCAAACCATCCATCATCCTCGCCGACGAACCGACAGGCAATTTGGACTCCGCAATGGGCAATGAAATCATGGAAATCCTTGAAAATTTGAATAAAAACGATGGTACAACGATTGTTATGGTGACGCATGATGAAAATATGGCGAAACGAACACATCGGTTGGTGAGGTTGTTTGATGGGTCGCAGGTGTCATAATTCACCTTTTGCAAGTTTTTCATAGAATTTTTCATCATAGCCACGTTCTTCGGGACTTTTATCAATGCCGTCGTTTACTTTTTCCATTAGAAAACGGGCAATCAAAAAGCGCAGCTCTCGCAATTGCTCATCGGGTAATTGCATAGCAAAAACTTTAAGTAACTCAACTTGAACATTTGTCATAACAGGCTGAACATCCAATGTGTTGTGCATTTTTAATTAAAAATTTAGATTTTAAAATTAGATTAGAAATGTCTATTTTTTTACAAAAATAGGATTTTTTACTATAAAAATCAAAAAATCATGTTTAAAAACTATCTAAAAATAACCCTTGCGGTGATGCGGCGACGCAAGTTTTACACCTTCATTAGCTTGTTTGGCATCAGTTTGACATTGACTGTTTTGATTGTCATAACGTCATTTTTTGACAATCTTTTCGCGCCTAATTATCCTGAAGTGAATAGAGATAGGTCGCTCTATATTTCGAGAATCAGTCAAAAAGATACGGTTCATAACAGTTTGAGCTCGAGCGATATGAGCTTTTATTTTATTCAAAAATATATTTCGACGCTCAAAACGCCTGAAAAAGTTGCGATTGTCGGCAACAGTGGCATCAATACGTATTTGAATGGTCAAAAAGCATTCATCAGAATAAGATATACCGACGCGAATTTTTGGGACGTAACGAGCTTTGATTTCCTTGAAGGAAAGCCTTTTACGAGCGAAACCATAAAAAGTAACGACAATGCTCTTGTTTTGAGCAGCGATACGCGGGATAAATATTTTGGAAAAGACGTACCGGTGGTCGGCAAAACGGCAGAAATTGGCAATGATATTTTTCGTATCGTGGGCGTTGTGCGGAGTTGTTCGTTTGTGCAAGGTCACGCCACGGTAGGTGATGTTTATACGCCTTATACTGCCGATAAAAGTTTTGGGAAAAACACTTCTTACACAGGACGTTACAGTGCCATTATTTTAGCCAAAAACAAGGGCGATTTAGCGAATATTCAAGACGAATTTGCTGCCCTATTGCCCAAAATTCCGTTGCAAAAAGACGGTGATTTTACGCCGAATATCATTTATCTACGTCCCGAATCAGCGATGGGTAGTTTTATTTATGAGATATTAGGCGACGATGAAAGCAGTGGGAAACCACTTTTTATGACAATTGTCATTGGTTTTGCCCTTTTTTTTATGTCTTTGCCTGCTCTAAACCTCATCAATGTCAATATCAGTCGCATCATGGAACGAGCTTCTGAAATTGGTATTCGCAAGGCATTTGGCGCATCTGCCAACACTTTGACGCTGCAATTTATCATCGAAAACATCATTTTAACGGTCATTGGTGGCGTGCTTGCGCTTATTTTATCGAGCATAGTCATCGCTTATTTCAATCGAGCAGGCATCGCAGATGTTCCTTATATGGATTTAAGAATCAATTGGATGGTAGCAAGCGCTGCCTTCTTGTTAAGTCTTGTATTTGGCTTATTATCAGGCGTTTATCCTGCTTGGCGCATGGCGAAACTGTCGGTTGTGGAAGCTTTAAAAGCATGAAATCAAAGGCAGATTTGAGAATTTTTAAAATTTATAAATCAAAACCCTTATAAATCAACGTGTCGATACCCCCCTCAGTAAAATTCATCTTTCATCATTCATAACGCATTATTATAATGATTCAGCATCTTTTCAAACTCATCTGGAAAAAGCGCAAAAGCAATTTCCTCATCATGCTCGAAATATTTGTCGCCTTCCTGATACTCTTTGCCGTATCCAGTTTGAGCGTCTATTTTTATAAAGGTTATATCAAACCCGCTGGTATCAACGCGGATAACGTGTGGGTGACATACATTACTTTTAATTCAGGCAGCGACAGTTTAGATAAGATAAATGTCGAATTGGTACGCCAAAAAATAAAGACTTTCAAGGAAATAAAGTCCTTTTCTTTTGGCTCGCATTTTCCGTATGGCAACAGCAATTCTACGCGTGGATTTGATTACAATGGTAAAGAATTTCGCAGCGAAGTCATGTCCGTTGAGGAAATATACCCCTCAGTATTGGGACTGCAAATGCAATCAGGCGCATGGTTTAAAGAAATAGATACCATTTTAAAAGAAAAACCCATTGTCATTACACAGCATTTAAAAGAAGAAATGTTTGGCAACGAAGATGCAATCGGTAAAATAATTGGCGACAAGGACAAGCAACAAGAAAAAATCGTCGGGGTTATCTCCAATTTTAAGTTCCAAAATGACTATCAAGTCAATGACAATTGCATTTTTCAACCGACTATGAAAGATGTTTATTCTTCGATTGTCTTAAAAACCGACCCCTCAGTATCCGCAGATTTTGAAGCCCATTTTGCCAAATCGTTGCAACAATTGGGCAAAGATTGGACGGTGCAAATCAGCCACATGGACGAGATGAAAAATGAGAAAAATGCAAACATTGTGCTGCCGCTCATTATAGCTTTCATCGTTTGCGGTTTCCTTATTATCAATGTCGCGTTCGGTTTGTTTGGTGTATTGTTTCAAAACATCACACGTCGAAAAGGTGAAATTGGCGTTCGCCGAGCCATGGGCGCAACGGGCAACAATATTAAGAGTCAATTTATAGGAGAAATGATGGTTTTGGCGACATTTTCTCTTGCTTTGGGTGTATTTTTCGCGGTTCAATTTCCTATTTTGAATGTTTTTGATGTGCCTTCGAGTGTCTATATTTTAGGGATTTTGTTAGCCGTTTTATCGGTTTATTTGCTCGTTGTGTTGTGCGCATGGTTTCCGAGTCGTCAAGCGGCAGCGATACAACCTGCGGTGGCTTTGCATGATGAATAGTTTTTATGGTTTCAAAAACTATGTTTTTTGAAAATTTGTTCATCAAACAATAATGTGTACCTTTGGAAACAAATTTGTTTAAATCAAATATCACATTATGGAACAAAATAAAGTTGTCCTCTTTCAAGAAAAAAATATCCGCCGTGTCTGGCATGAAGAAAAATGGTGGTTTGTCATCGAAGATGTCGTTTCTGTTTTGACAGAGAGCAGTAATCCAAAACAGTACATAAAAGACATTCGCCGGCGTGACCCCGAACTCTCCAAAGGGTGGGTGCAAATTGCTACTACCCTTGTCGTTGAAACCGAAGGCGGCAAACAACGGATGAATTGTGCTCATACTGAGGGGTTGTTGCGCCTCATTATGTCAATTCCGTCCCCAAGAGCCGAGCCGTTTAAACTGTGGTTGGCGCAAGTGGGACAAGAACGTATTGAAGAAATTGAAAATCCAGAATTGGCGATTGAACGCATCAAAGAACTCTATCGCGCCAAAGGTTATCCTGATGAATGGATTGAAACACGCCTAAAAAGCATCAGTATCAGAAAGCAATTGACGGATGAATGGAAAAACCGAGGCGTAAAAGAAGGGCATGAATATTCGATTTTGACCGCCGAAATAGCCAAAGCCACTTTCGGTTTTACGCCTACCGAACATAAAAACTTAAAAGGTTTGGAAAAACAAAACCTACGTGACCACATGACTAATTTGGAACTCATTTTCACCATGTTGGGTGAAGAAGTCACACGTTCGTATGCTGTTGAGGACAATGCACAAGGCTTTAATGAAAATCAAGAAACGGCTCTAAAAGGTGGCACAGCAGCAGGGGAAGCCCGTAAACGTCTGGAACAAGTAACAGGGAAGCCAGTTGTTTCAAATACCAATTTCTTAAATGGTTTTATTGAAGATGAAAAACCACTGCTCGATGAAAAATAATGGGTACTTTGTAGCCATTTATTGACTAAAATATTCTTTTTCATGAAAAAAACACTTCTTTTTGCTTCTTTTTTCTGCTCTATTCTATTTTGTCATGTCCAATGCCAAAATGTAAAACGATTACCTACTTCTCATAAAATCAAAGGTCTAACCTTGGTGGCGCCTCGTGAACCTTTCAAAAATGAACCTATGACTGAGGTAAAATCCGTCAATGCCGAATGGATTGCCATTGTGCCATATGGTTTTACACGACAAGGCATCCCCTCAGTACGTTACGACGGGACGGGTCGGCAACATTGGGGCGAGTTGTATGAAGGCATAAAAGTGACGATTGATTCTGCCCACAAAGCAGGTTTAAAAGTCATGCTGAAACCACAAATTTGGGTCGGCGGTGGCTGGATTGGTGGTCTCGATTTTGAGACAGATGCTGAATGGATTCAGTGGGAAAATGACTATGAAAATTATCTGTTACCTTTTGCCAAAATTGCAGATTCAATGAAAGTTGATTTGCTGTGTATTGGTACAGAAGTTAAAATAAGCGCAATCAAACGCCCTGCTTTTTGGCGCAATTTAATTAAGAAAACGAGAGATGTTTACAAGGGCAAATTGGTCTATGCCGCCAATTGGGATGAGTACAATTTAGTCACTTTTTGGAACGATTTGGACTATATCGGCATTGATGCTTACTTCTCTCTCGTACCCAAAGCGACCCCCTCAGTATCTGAGCTTGAAAAAGCTTGGACACCGCATATCAATGCTGTTCGCAGCTTTCAAAAAAAGCAAAACAAGCCCGTGTTGTTCACCGAATTTGGATACATGCCTATTGACAGCTGCACCTATCAGGCTTGGGAAATCGAAAAAAGGCGAAAGAATATGGCTATAAATGAGGTATCACAAGCCAACGCTATTGATGCTTTGTTCACCGTTTTTTGGAAAGAAAATTGGTGGGCAGGTGGTTTTTTATGGAAATGGTTTCCCGAAGTGAAAGCCACTGAAGGCACTCAAATTAAGGATTATTCGCCACAAGGGAAAAAGGCGATTGGCGTTTTGCAAAAATGGTATGAAAAGTAGCCTGATTATAACGTAAATTTTTTGTTTAAACACATAGCAACATAGGACACATAGTTTTTTTTTAAAATTAATAAAAAAAAAAAAAACTATGTGTCCTATGTTGCTATGTGTTAAATTTAACCTTTAATGATTCTTATTATTGACGACGACATTGCCGTTAGAACTTCGCTCTCTTTACTGCTAAAACAAGCAAAATTAGACGTTACAACTGCCGCAACTCCGGCAGAGGCACTCGATATTTTGCAGCAGCAAAACATCTCTCTCGTCATTTTGGATATGAATTTTTCAAACAATACATCAGGTGAGGACGGTTTGAAAATGCTCGAAATCATCAAGCAGAGATACCCCTCAGTATCTGTCATACTCATAACTGGTTGGGCGACAATAGATTTGGCAGTCAAAGGTATGAAAATGGGTGCATCGGATTTTATCAATAAGCCGTGGCAAAATGCTCATTTATTGCAATCCGTTCGGACTGTTTTGAATTTGTCTGAAAAAATGCCCCCCTCAGTAAATACACGTAAAAAGCTCGATAAACAGTATGATTTCAACCATATCATAGGCGAAGATCCCGCTTTTATGACCATTTTAGAAACCATCGGACGTGTCGCCACAACGGACGCATCGGTTTTAATCATGGGCGAGAGTGGTACAGGCAAGGAGTTGATTGCAGAAGCGATTCATCAAAACAGTTTGCGGAGTAAAAAGCCTTTTGTTAAGGTTAATTTGGGCGGGGTTTCAACGTCTTTGTTTGAATCTGAAATGTTTGGACACATCCGCGGCGCATTCACAGATGCCAAATTTGACCGCTCAGGACGTTTTGAAATGGCAAACAAAGGCACTATTTTTTTAGATGAAATTGGCGACCTCGACCTCAGTAGTCAAGTCAAACTACTACGTGTTTTGCAAGACAGAACGTATGAGGTTTTGGGTAGTAGTAGAACAAAAACAGTAGATGTACGTGTCGTTTGTGCCACAAATCGCTTGTTAGAAGAAATGGTTTCAAAAAATGAATTTCGTGAAGACTTGTTGTATCGCATCAATTTGATAACTGTTCGTCTGCCTTCATTGCGTGAGCGTCCGAATGATATTCCGCTATTGGTTAATCATTTTATAAAAAACCTTAGTGAAATTTACAACCGACCCCTCAGTATTTCAACCGAAGCGATGCATTGGATAAAAGCCTTGCAACTGCCAGGTAATATTCGCCAATTGAAAAACTTGGTAGAGCGAACGGTCTTGGTTTCGCCGCATGATAATCTACAACTCATTGATTTTCAAGCGCAATATACCCCCTAGTAAAAACGGCTTCGTCGTTGCCCGAAGTGGGTGCAATGACTTTGGAAGAAATGGAAATACAGATGATTAAACGAGCGATGGATTTTCACAAAGGAAAAATTACAAGAGTCGCAAAGTCATTAGGACTGACCCGTTCTGCACTTTATAGGCGTTTGGAGAAGTTTGAGTTACCGTTTAATGAGGATGAATGATAATTGATATTAGCTGTTTTCGAGAAGCCATTTTTTTAATAGGTGTGAACAATCTGCGGGGATATTTTTTAGAATAATTAGTACTCCTTTATGGTTTGTATAATCGAAAGAGCGATTAATATTTGGGATTGAAATTAATTCTAATTGCTCCCATTCTATTAAAGGTTCATTATTCCATTTTCGCAGTTTTATATGTGCTTTTATCATCCGCCAATAACCAAAGGGGCTGGGGCTATCTGTTAAAATTCCAACAATATCTTCAATGCAAAACCACTTAGCATTTTGATACTCAATTTGGCGTATTGTTTTATTTTGGTACAGAATTTTATTTATTTCATACTTCATGAAACATAATATTTTTGTTAAATTAAATCAGGATTAATACCGCGTTTATCCAAAAACGCTTGAATATTGAAAGAAATACCGTCTAAAATCTCAATATCTCGTGTCCAATCCACCATAACCCAATCACTGGCATTGGTCGCAACCATCACTTTTTTGATATTTGTCAATACCCAAATGACTTTTTCGATACCAAAATCAAGTAATTTCTGTGTTTTTTTATTCAAATACTCAATATCTTTCATGACAGAAGAGTCAATATCAATGTCTATTTCAATGACAATTTTGGCAGGGTAATCTGTGTATTTTTTAGTAATTTTATCAGCAGATAAAAGAGGATAAATGGCAATATCATTTGACAAATTATTCTTTTTCGTCAAATGGACACCTATTTCTGATGCCAAAACATCATATTTTTCATCATCTAATTGACGATGTAGCAATTTTGTGATATAGTCACCAATAAGTGACTGATAGCTGCTTGTTCCCATGATTTCTTCAATGGTTTTTAGTTTTCTCAAAACATCTTTATAACCTCTACGATACAAAGGTTGACCGTCGAGAACTTCCCAAACAAGGTATTCAGGAATTTTTCGTGCTGCTTTCTTAGGCACATCTTTTTCAAGTACAAGCATTTTTTCTGCTGCGCTCATTTTTTATAGTTTTAAACAAAAGTAGGGAAAACTATCAGGAAATCAAAATATTTAACCCCCTCAGTATCAAGCCGTCAAATGCATATTTTCAACCGTTTCTTCATCATTTTTGAACTCAAAAAGCACAAAATAAGCTGTAACAAGGGTAGATAAAACAAAGTAACTACTGATGATAATCGTTGACGAAGACACCACATCACTCGCCCCAAACCAATCACCCATCGTATAAATAAGTCCTAAACCGAGGGCGTTTTTAACCGTTTCCCAAGCCAAAGCAGAGCGATTTCTGTCCATCATGTCTGTATAACTGTAAACAGAAAGAAATATGAACCCGCCATAAATAAAAATATTGGGCGAACCTAAATGTCCAATATTGCCAAAAAAGTAGAAAACAAGGGTGATAACGGCTATAAATTGAACCCACGTCCAAGTATGTAGGGCAGGGGAGGCTTCAGTTTCGTATTTCTCAAAATGATAAGGGTCACCAATTTTGGCAACAGGAAAACGGGCTTCCACATCGGCAGGTCGCCAGCCTGTGGGCATAAACCAAATGCGCAATTTGTCACGCCAATCAGCCGCCCGCCAAGCGTCTTTGATCAAAAGCCAAAGGTGCTGAAAATTGATTTTTATCGGATTCCAAGTCTGTGCAGGACGCGTAATGCCATAAACGGCAGGTACTTCGGGCAATTCTTCTTGAAAACTGCCAAACCATTTGTCAAAAAGAATAAAAATTTGACCATAGTTTTTGTCCATATATTCAGGGTTGATAGCATGGTGTACGCGGTGATGTGAAGGAGTAACAATGATATTTTCTAAGAAACCCATGCGTTTGATATGCTCCGTGTGATACCAAAATTGAGCGAATAAATGAATCGGCGCAACGATGGCAATGACTTGTATCGGCACGCCCAAAATTGCCGCTGGTATCAAAAAGAAAGTAAACAAATTGACAAAAGACGATATGCTTTGCCGCAACGCACACGCCAAATTAAAGTCCTCGCTGCTGTGGTGAATGGCGTGTTTGTTCCAAAAAAAATTGATTTTATGCGCCCAACGATGCACCCAATAGCCTTGGAAATCAAGCACAATGAAGGTAATGGCATAGACTGTAAAGGTATTTTCGATGCTAAAAACAGCAATATGTTTGACCAACCAACCGTATGTGAGAATGGATACACTGATGCCCAACACGTCTTTAACGACATTCGTAACGCCTGAACTCAGGCTCGAAATCATATCCATATTGCGTAGCGTATCTTTGCCGACTAAAATGCCATAGCCTTTTTCTAACAAGACAAAAAAGAGAAAAGCGGGCATAGCGAAGAGGAGAATTTTACCGTAAAGTTCCATGAGTCAGTGAAAAATGTAAAGTGAAAAGTGAAATTTTTAAATTCGGATAGGTTGGATAGAGGTGCAATTTACAAAAAAAACGAAAATTCGCTACGAAATCCCCCCCCTCAGTAAAAAAGCCTTAAAAAAATTAGTGTAAAGCAAGTAAATCAGCAAAATCTGTGTTCAAAAATGCACGAAGCCGAAAGCTACCTTGGCAACTTTCGGCTTGTTTTGTTTGATTCAGTTATATTGTCCTTCTGAATCTCGGGGGTGATAGCCCCTATTGATGTTCCAAAGTTGAGGGTTATTTGGGAGAAAGTCAATAGCTTATAATATTTTTAATTCATTTATCTTTGTTTTCTTCTGCTAACAATGATTGTTTTTCAGCGGCTTCTATTTGATTCAAATAATTTTGAGATGAAACAACTTTCACACGTTGGTCGCGTTCCACACGCTCTCGTGCGTCGCCAGCAAGTTTTCCGCCTTGAACGGCAGCATTTTGGTTTTCTAAAAACCCTTTGGCATCTTCTGCAACAGCAATACTGCGGGTAACTTCTTCGCCCAATGCCGTAAAAATCAATTCCAAAGGTGTCATGTGGTCGCGCAGGTTTTGTTTCTCCAAACCCTTTAATTTACCATGTTCGCTGGGCGTTAGTCCGAAAGTGGCTTTTGCAATTTCAGCCGTCAAAATAGCGTACTCTTGTCCTTCTTTTACGCCTCGGCTTTTCCACTCTTCTGTTAGTTGTTTGCGGGTTTCGATGCTTTGCATACGTCTTTCTATCCATTCATCGGCATAACCTTTGGCTTTGTATAAGGCTCTTATGCGTTCGATGCCGAGTTCGGGATTTTCGATTTCATCAATGCGTTCTTGTCCTACTTTTGCCATCCAAAGTTTAAAAGGCTCTGCATTGGGCGAAGGAACAGACATAATGAGTCGCAGCACCCCCTCAGTATTGGCGCAATCTGTAGGATAATTTTTACCATCAAGCCCAGCCATTTTCAGCTTACTACAGATTGTAGTAACGTCAAGTCCTTCCTGCTTTTTTAACCTTGATTTTAAAACACTCCAATACCGCTGCGGGTCTTTGCTTTCAGAAAAGATGCCGACTACGTCAATGATTGAGAAGAACCATTGCTCGTGGTACCAAAGACGACGCACTTGTTTCTCTTGAAAAAGAATGATTTTACTATCTTGCTCCATTAATCTTGATTTTTGAGTGGAAAGCAATAGAAACTTTATGTTTTTATTTAAAACAAATGTCTTAAAAATATTTCATTAATCAAACAATTGTGTCATTTTTAAAAATGATACCCCTCAGTATATTCGGTCAAAAAATGAAATTACAAGTCAAATTCATCGTCTTTATCATCGTCATTCATGCCGTAGCGATTGGTCTGTCATTCTATATTTTTAGAGACAATAAACTGCTATTTATTGCTTCGGAATTGTTGATTTTTATATCCTTAGCCTTGTCGTGGTCGCTTTATCGGGAGATGATCCAACCGTTGCGCATGCTCATGCAAGGTATAGATGCCATACGTGACCGTGATTTTAATGTCAAATTTTTGAAAACAGGGCGGTTAGAAATGGATTCATTGATTGAAGTCTATAATGCCATGATTGACCAATTGCGGACGGAACGAACACGACAAGAAGAACAACATTTTTTCCTTGAAAAACTCATTCAAACGTCACCCACAGGCATAATAATCTTAGATTTTGATGAAAATATAGCGGCTTTGAACCCAAAAGCAAGCATTTTATTAGGGTTTTCTGAAAAAGAACTTGTGGGTAAATCCATTCACAACATCGCTCATTCTTTTTTTAAGACGATTGCAACTTTAAAAACAGGCGAATCTAAAACCGTTTTGTGGAACAGCGCAAGGACGTTCAAAGTGCAAAAAGCACATTTCGTTGATAGAGGTTTTGCTCGATATTTTGTGATGATTGAAGAATTGACAACAGAGATTTTACTGGCTGAAAAACAGGCGTATGGTAAAGTCATTCGTATGATGTCACATGAGGTCAATAATTCAATTGGGGCGGTTAATTCGATTTTAGATACAACTTTGAGTCAATTTACTGAGGGGGGTGATATGTGGCAAGCCGTAGAGATTGCGATAGAACGCAACAATCATTTAAACCAATTTATGCGCCAATTTGCAGACGTTATTCGATTGCCAGAACCGCGATTTGAGACGCTGGATGTCCTTGTATTAATGCAAAAAGTCGTACAATTGATGTCGTTTAAAGCAAAAGAAAATGGTATCATTTTTCAGTTTGAAAATCAAAATACCCCCCTCAGTATAAAAGCTGATTTAGGACAATTGGAGCAAGTTTTAATCAATATCATCAAAAATGCCATTGAAGCAGCAGACAAAAAGGATGGTTTTATTTTGATAAAAATAAGTCAAAATCCTAAGCAGTTGAGCATCATTGACAACGGGAAAGGGATTTCAATAGATATTGAACCTCAACTGTTTACGCCTTTTTTTACAACAAAAAATGGTGGTCAAGGTGTCGGTCTGACCCTTGCTCGAGATATACTAACGAATCATTATTTTGCTTTTGATTTGAAAACGAGGGAGGATGGGTTAACGACTTTTTCGATTCGGTTTGAATGAAAAAAAACCTTCCGAAAGATTCAACTTTCGGAAGGTTAAGTGTATCAGAAATCCATATCCTGTTGTTGCTGTCCACCGCCCCGTTTTCTATTGAAAATTGACGCATCCATTTTGCCAAAACGGTATTGATATGTCAAGCGGAAGTTCCGAATTTCACGGCGACGCATAGACTCTTGAAGGAAAATAGGCGTATTTAATTGCGTGACACGAATTCTCGAATTGAAAATATCGTTGACTGAAAAAGTCAAGGAAGCGTTGCGCCCGAAGTCTTTTTTCAAGGCAAAATCCATAAAAGCAGACCCTTTACGCGTGCCTTGAGCGATGACTTCATCCGTTTCGTACTCGCCAGTGACTTGTGTAGAGAAACTAAGCGGTAATTTCCAACTTAAAATGGCTTTGTTTTCAGATGACCAACCACTGCGGGTAATCGAATCGGTACGAATGGTTCTGTTGTTGACATTCGTATTAAGCATCAATTCAATATCTTTTGTCAAGCCTAATTTAAGCGTATTGTCCAATCCGATTCTGTCAGTGCTTTTACCATTGATGTATGATGAACGGATAAGGTTGTTGGCATCTAATTCAGAGAAGCCGACGATTGGGTCGGTTTCATGGCGATAAAAAACAGAAATGAGCCAATTGTTGTTTTTCCAAATGTGGTTGTAATTGACTTCGGAAAGGGTAATGAATTCGGGTTTCAAGGCTGGATTACCAACAGAATAGCTTTGATTGTCGGTTTGGCGGACAAAAGGCATGATTTCACGCCAACCTGGACGATTGATTTTACGGCTCAAGTTGACTTGAATTTCAGATTGTGCACTTAGTTTCTTTGAAATATATAAGCTGGGGAAAAAGGCATTCCAAATACCGTCTTTTTTAGAAGGGTAGTCGTAGCCAAATTTACCATCGCCTGACAGTCTTGAATTGCCGCTGAAATTTGATTGTTCATAACGTACACCAGCTTGATAGCCGATACCAAGTGTTTTGCCTGTATAAGTCAAATAAGCAGCATATACATTATCTGTAATTGTCAAATCTGTAGACTGCGAAACGATGCGTTTTTTACTACCATCGCTGAAAACGGAATCTGCGGTAAATGCTTGGTCACGTCCGCTATAATTGCTTCTAACACCCATTTCCCACTTCGTCGAGTCGTTGATGGGGTTTGTATAGTCCACTTGGAAAGTGATTTGATTGCCATTATTTAACCCGTCGTTTACTTGTCGAGTCGGAACAGCAATGCCTTTTGTAATTGTATTGGTTCGCCAATCGTCTGCGCTATTTGATTTGGTCCAGTTGCTTGTAATATCCGCAGTCAGTTCTCTGCCTTTGGTTGGGAAGGTTTTTCGCCACAACATTTGCGCGCTGTACATGAAAAAATCACGATTTGAAATAGGCTTTTGTGTACCATAATATGATGTGTCTTTGTTGGCTAAGATTTGAGCAAAATCCTGAGTGTCAATATCGTCAAACTGACCACCTCGGACATTGCCAAAGACGGAAAATGTATTTCGATTGTTGACAGTATAGTCCGTACCAAGCCTTGCCGTTAGAAATTTGCGGCTATTTGCAGAGATGGTGTTCTGATTAAACTGATTGAGAATCGCACCATCGCGCAAGTTTGTGCGGTTTGAATAGGTCGGAATATCGTTTTTACTGGCAAAATAGCTGCCAGAGGCTTGCCAATTGAAACGCCCTTCTTTGATGTTCAAATTAGCGTTGGCATTCCAACGTTCAGGCAATCCAGTACCGAGCGACAAAGAGCCATTATAGCCAGGTTTTTTATTCTTTTTGGTGATGATATTAATAATGCCACCCGTGGTCGAAGCATCGTATTTGGCAGATGGATTGGTGATCACCTCTACTTGGTCAATTTGTTCCGCAACGATTTGGTTGAGTGCCAAAAACGTCGGACGACCATCTACAAAAACAGTCGTGCCTTGATTACGCAACAGTGCATTGCCGTCTGCATCAACAGATACTGAGGGGATGTTTTTGAAGACATCTTCAGCAGTACCGCCTGTGGCAGTGATGTTTTTTTCGACATTAAAAATCTTTTTGTCGAGACCGAGTTGCAT
Source organism: Saprospiraceae bacterium (assembly GCA_043772905.1). GTDB lineage: Bacteria > Bacteroidota > Bacteroidia > Chitinophagales > Saprospiraceae > JAAFJT01. The sequence continues at coordinate 32,597 of JAYVFS010000157.1, forward strand.
ACCTGTTTTTTCGGCTGTGATTTCCACTTCGCCCAACAGTTTGGTATCGGCTTCTAACTGGATATTGCCTAAATCCATTTCGATATTGTCGGGCTGTGAAAGAGTGACAATACGCTCATAATTTGCAAATCCAACATAAGAGATACGTACCTTTAACTTACTGAGGGGTAGGTCATTGATGCTAAATTCGCCGTTTTCAGCGGTCAATGAGCCGCCCACAATGCTGTCTTTTTTGCCAAAAGAAAGCAACACAACGACCGAAGCATAAGGCACTGTTTGTTTTGAGCTGCCTTCAAGGAGTTTGCCATAAACACGCCCGACACTGGGTCCGCGATTGCCGCCGCCTTGCCCTTGTGGACGATTGCCACCGTTTCCGTTGCCTTGTGGACGTTCCTGTGCGCCGATAACAAGCGTGTAGGAGAGAAAGATAAAGATTGTAAAAATTGATTTTTTCACGTGCAATAGTTTTATAAGAAATTGATAATCAATCTATTAAAACTACAAAAAGACGGATAAGTTTTCTTTAATGCTTGTATTTTAGCTAAATGTCTTTTTTTGTCGCTGAATTACTGAGGGGGTAATTGTTTAAAGGTTTTTACTGAGGGGGTGTATTTTTGTTTTTTGAATAAATGAAAATTGTGATTTTAAGTACGAGTATTTGATATGTTTTGTTAGATTTGTGAAAGTATTAATTTATAAAAAAACAATAAATATTTTATGGAAAATACAAACACACCTGAAAATTTGGCTTTATATCAATCAAAGTATAGATTCTTTATTATTTTATTGATATTAATTTCAATTGTTGGATACATATTGATTTCATTTTTTAGAAACTTAAATATTCAAAATAGGGATTATGGGATAGAAAATTTTGATGCTACTACGATTCCTTCAAAGTTATTGCCACCTGTAATTTCATCGTTTTATTTAGAGAATGAAAGTAGTAAATACTTTCTAACAAGACCATATGGAACTGGGTCATTCATTGATACCGAAATAGATAGCATGGAAGGAATCAAGGATATAATTAAGAACAAGCATTTTGGAGAATTTGATATCTTGGCATATCTATCTATATATAAAAAAGATAAAGAAATAAACCAAATAATTGATAGTGTTTTAAAAAAAGAAATGTTAGGTGATGGAAAAATTGACCTTTATATAGATTTTATTGATAAATATTATATGAAACCAGCAATTTTTTCATTAAACCAGAAGCAATATCTACAAGCTAGAATTTTTATAGATAAGGCATATGACTTACTTAAAAAAATAGATACAGAGCCTCTGAATAACCTACCAGTCAAAAGTAATTCAATTATTAGTCAAATATTATTATCTAAAGTTCTTTTAAATGACTTGTATTCAGTTTATCTTAATAATAAATATATAAATACAATATTCCCGCAAATCGATAAAAATAATGAAATTTACATAATTAAAAAGTTTGAAAATGGGATTGATTCGAAATTTCATTACTATGAAGCTTATATGCTTGGATTAACTAAATTTAAGAAGAAAGAATATGCTATATCTATTAATGCATTTGCAGAAGCATCAAAATCTGCTAGTATAATCTTAAAAGATTTATCGAATTTAATGTTAGTTAGGTGCTTAGTTTGGGATTGTATTGAAAAGAAATTTACTAATAAAAAATCTGTAATCAAAAGCATAAGTAAAATTAAGTATAGCATCATTGATAGAAGTTTAGTAAGCGATGTCATCTATTATATTAATTTTCTACAAAAACCACCTCTGAAAGAAAATAATCAATTTGATAATGATGAACTTCTTGAAAAATTATTAGAATTAGAAAGGATAATAAAAAAATAATAAATAAAAGACACTTATGAAGAAATTTACAGAAGTACTCGCTTGGGGTTTTGGATTAATAACATTAATCGCAAACTTTTATCCAGCTAAAATGGAACAGAGCTTGCTTTTATTTGGTTTTGTTATGCTAAAAAGTTTTACATTTGAAATTATAGTTTTTTTTATTGGATACAAGGTTTATGAAAAATGGAATTACATTAAACCGCATATTAATGAAAGCGCTATTTATTATAAGTCTTTTGACTTGAAAAAAAAGATTATTCATAGCTTAATTTTAATAGTTTTAGTAATTTTTATTTTTAACAACTTTTATTATATAGCTAAGGCTAGAATATATCATTGCAAAAATTATATTTCTGCTTATAAATTTAATTTATATCAGAATCTTTGTGAAGAAATAAATAAAGGTGAATATAGTATTGCCAATGCTAAATGTTCTTATATCGGGAAGGAATTTCCAGAGGACGTGAGTGGCTTAAATGAAATTTCAAACATTTTAAAAGAGAGGGTTCAGTTAGCAAATTTATATGACAGTAATTCTAAGAATTTAGGGACTAATGTGTTGAAAAAAATCAATATAGTAGAGTATCAAAACCTAATAACATCATTTGTAATGATGCCGAACAATACAAATAGAATGAAATTAGATAAATATTTTCAATTTTTAAAAGAGAGCATAAAAAAATCATCTAATTATTTTGACTTATTGAAGTCTAAAGACTTTGATAATGCATCTAAAATAGAAGAAGAGTATGGTTGGTTTATTTTTGAAGATTTTTTTTTAGATAAAGTGAAAGAAAGAAATAAAGATGAATTAGGGAAGTATTCTATTATATTTCAATTTATGAATACTAAATCTAAAGGAGAATTTATTGAAGAAATAGTTAAAAGGTGGAATATTTTTGAAGTAGAAAAGCTAATCAGGTGGTATCCACAAGTTAAATTAGGAGACAGGCCATTGCCAAAAATGCAAGATAGAATTCATGATATGGATGAATTAGATGAAGAAAATATTATGAATCCTGAGTTAGAAGAAAACTAACCCTATAATACCAAGATGCTACTAAAACATTTGCTAAATATTAGGTTGGATTTGTGACTCATGATTATTAATAGTGTATGTTACCTTAAATTCAGGTGTCAAAATGAAATCAATGGTTTTGATGTTTTTCAAATCTTCAGCTTTAGAAAATCCTGCTAAAGCGGGAAAAATGTAATTTTCTAATTGAGCATGGTATTTTCGGAAATCACTTTTCATATCATATTCCACAAAAACACTTTTGGCAGGTTGAGCATCGGGGAAAGTTTTTTTTAGCATATCATAATCACTTGCAGCCGAGCCGAAAATGATACCGTTCCCTTTAAAGCGATAATAAATACGCAATTTTTCCATTTCTTCTAATTTTTTTCTCAAATTTAAACTCATTTTGCTTCTCAAACAAATAATTTGTTTTGTTATAAATGTTGGTCATAATACTGAGGGGGTCAAATATCCGTATATAGGTCAAGACAATTCAGACATTTGTATCTATTAAATACGTTCCCATTCGTCTCTCATTTCGTTAAGTTGCCGATGAAGGTCGGCAGCCGTTTCTTTTGAAAAACGCCCACCAAAGCTCTTTTTGGGAGGTGTCTTATCAACAGAAGCTGATTTTTTAATGAACTGAATCATTTGCATTTCTTCCAAATAAAGCAGCAATTTCACTACTTTTTCATCTAATATTTTAACTTCATAACTCATAATGGATAGATTTTTAGCAAAACTAACCCTTTTTGGTAAGAAAAAAGAATCTTTTTTAGCCTTAAAATGACCATAAGGGAATAGAAACACCAATGTAGAATAGCGAAATTTCGCCAATCTCTTCCTACTTTTGCAAAATGGCACATTTTTAAATCAATGTCTAAAAAAATGCGTTTATCTCTGTATAAGGTGTTGTAAAAAACACGCAAAGTAAATGATTCAAATAAAACCAAAAAGTATGAATCGAGTGATATTAATCGTGTTGGACAGTGTGGGCATTGGTGAATTGCCTGATGCACATATATATAATGATTGCGGAAGCAACACTTTGGGGAATATTGCAAAACACTATCCTGCGCTGAGTCTGCCCAATTTGACTGCAATGGGTTTGGGCAATATTGATGCCACCAACCTTCTGAAAAAAAACAGAGCACCCACCGCCGCTTTTGGTAAAGCCATGGAGCAATCGGCAGGCAAGGATACGACGACAGGGCATTGGGAAATAAGCGGTGTTGTGCTTGAAAAACCGTTTCCAACGTTCTTAAATGGCTTTCCGAGTGCGTTTATGGCGCAATTTGAAAAGGCGATAGGTACTAAAACCATAGGCAATTATGCGGCATCTGGCACAACGATAATCAATGATTTGGGCGATGAGCACGTCAAAACGAAGTGTCCAATCGTCTATAGGTCTGCGGATAGTGTCTTTCAAATAGCGATGCATGAAGAGGTTTTTCCTATTGAAAAACAATATGAAATTTGCCAAATTGCCAGAAATATGCTTGTGGGTGACTATGAAGTTGGGCGGGTCATTGCACGACCTTTTGTTGGCACTTCGGGCAATTATACAAGGACGAGCCGTCGAAAAGATTTTTCGGTTCAGCCGCCAGAAACGGTTTTAGATGCACTCGTAAAAAACAATAAAGAAGTCTATGCCATCGGTAAAATAGAAGACATTTTTGCGGGCAAAGGCATCAGCCGCTACGTCAAAACGGCTAATAATGAAGAAGGAATCCATGCAACTATTAAGGCGATTAAGGAAAATACTGAGGGGTTGGTTTTTGTAAATTTGGTAGATTTTGATATGCTTTATGGGCATCGCCGCGATATTGAAGGCTATGCAAAGGCATTAATGGCATTTGATGCGTATCTTCCCGACTTGATAAGTCATTTGAAATCAGACGATTTGCTCATCATAACGGCGGATCATGGCAACGACCCATCTG